>CAZDMD010000018.1:16832-27604 GCA_964506805.1 uncultured Vampirovibrionales bacterium
GGAATGCCTTACGGTGGTCAGCCCTATCCGCAGATGCCTTATGCTCAACAAGGTGGAATGCCTTACGGTGGTCAGCCCTATCCGCAGATGCCTTATGCTCAACAAGGTGGAATGCCTTACGGTGGTCAGCCCTATCCTCCGATGCCTTATGCACAACAAGGAGGACTACCCTACGGTGGTCAGCCCTATCCGCAGATGCCTTATGCTCAACAAGGCGGAATGCCTTACGGTGGTCAGCCCTATCCGCAGATGCCTTATGATTCTTATGGCGGTGGAATGCCACAAGATCCCTATTCAAACGCAGGATTTGGTCTCAATACAGCACAGCAGGGTATGTATCCTCCCAACTACCCAAGCATGCCTTATCCACCACAATATCCTTCTCAAATGTCTTCTCAAATGCCGTCTTATCAACCGCCACAGCCTATTGTGTATAACAACACCTATATTTATAACAACATTTATAACAATCAGGTGTACAATAACCAAAGTTATCCTGTCGCGAATAATCAGACCTACAACAATCAAAGCTACCCGATTTACAATAATCAGGTTTACAACAACCAAGATTACAGTCGTCGGATGATGAACTATAACTCGGGCAATAGCCTTACCCACATGCCAATCAACTATAATTCAGGCAATACGCTCACCAACATACCGATGAATTATAGTATGAATATGATGCAAATGAATCAGATGAATCAATTCAACCGATTCCCTCAAGCCCCACAAGCACACAGTTACGGGATGAATCCGCCTGCTTACGGCGGAAGTCCTTACGGTCAAGCCATGATGCCACAACAGCCTATGCCAAATTATGGCGGAAGTCCTTACGGTCAAGCTATGAATCGAGGGATGTCCCCTTATGGAATGCCGTCTCCCTATGGCATGAGAATCTAAATTTGAAAAAGTCTCACAAAAAAGCGTCTTCTCGAAAGGAAGACGCTTTTTAAATTTAAGCTGTCACAAGGCCTTTACGCTGTGGTATTGAGATATTGACCTGCTTGACCTGCATACTTGTCGACGAGTTTTTTAGAAGACTCCTGCAAGGCTTCATTCATTTTAAGCCGAATTTGATTTTGCTGTTGAGCCAAAATCAAACTTCGTTCTTGTTGGTAAAGACTTGTCATATAGTCGCCACTGCCACCGAAGCCTTGTCTTTGTTGCATCATACCGCCATGGGGGGATTGCAGTTGTCCCATTCCCATGCCTCCAAAACCGCCACCACCGTCAATCAATCCTGGATTAGAAATTGCCACATTGGCGGCTTGATTGGCAAGCGACATCATTTGATTCGCCCCATTGATTAAACCATACTGAGCATTCATGGTTTGAATGGTCGCCATTTGATTCATAAAGGATGAAGTAATTAAGCCCATTATAGCGTCCTCCTTGACTGAAACGTCTTACACAAGTCATGTCCTAAAACAAGAGATACTCTTTATTTAAAGATAGAGAGTTACAGGGTTCACGACACACCATAGGTAAAAACAGTTTGCTTGATGAAATAATTAAATATATTCCCGCACAGTGCCTATACTTTGTCGCTACGATGATTTTGTTCAGTCATGTAGGTCTATCTACACTCCTTCACAAAATAATCTAGGCTCCTCGTCTAGGATTATCTTCTAGCCTACTGTTCGGAAACATCTTTAATCGACTATATACTTCAATTGTAGTATGTTGAAGAGGGATTGTCAAATTATTTTAGAAAAAATTAGACCCCTCTAAATAAGGGGGCAAAAATGAAAAAAACACAAAAGCTGTGCCTTGGCAGGAAAGCTGTGCTAAAATCAATCTCACAACAATGGCACATCAGGACGTGTTGCCTTTCTTGCCTGAAGTTTGATGAAGCCTTATAGTGTTAAAGTTTACTCTGTCCTTGTCCTTTAAAAAGGTTTTTTTTATGATTCAACTGTTAAACGCCGTCGCCCATAAGGAGCCTTCCATGATTGCTCAAAACACCTTCTTGACTGATTTCATTACGGATTATGACCTATATTTGCTCAAAGAAGGCAAGCATCTACAGATGTACAATAAGCTAGGGGCTCAGCTCACGCAAAATACGGATGGCGTAGCAGGGGTTCATTTTTGCGTTTGGGCACCGAATGCTCAATTTGTCAGTTTGATTGGCGATTTTAACGGCTGGGACAAGCAGTCTCACCCCCTGTTTAACCTAAAAGAATCGGGCTATTGGGTCGCCTTTGTACCTCATCTCAAGCAAGGCGATGCCTATAAGTATTACATTCAATCCGCTACCACGTTTTATGAAGTCGAAAAAGCGGATCCCATGGGCTTTTATGCCGAAATGCGTCCTTGTACGGGGTCTCGTGTGTGGAATGTGGAATCTTACCAGTGGCATGATAAAGAGTGGATGTCTTATCGTGGTGCGACGCCTTCGCAAGAACGTCCTATTTCAATTTATGAGTGCCATTTAGCTTCTTGGATGAAAATCCCTGAAGAGGGGAATCGTTGGTTGAGCTACCAAGAACTCGCCGAAAAACTCGTGGATTATGTGCGTTCAATGAACTACACCCATGTAGAATTTTTGCCGATTGCGGAGCATCCCTATGATTTGTCGTGGGGATACCAAACGGTGGGTTACTTTGCTCCGACGAGTCGTTTTGGCACACCTGATGACTTTAAATATCTGGTGGATAAATTGCATCAAAACGGTATCGGTGTTTTGGTGGATTGGGTGCCTGCTCACTTCCCAAAAGACTTACACGGATTAGATTTCTTCGACGGCACGCATCTCTATGAGCATAGCGATGCATGGAAACGAGAGCATAAAGACTGGGGAACCGATATTTTTAATTACGGTCGTTGGGAAGTGCGTAACTTTTTAATTTCTAACGCCCTATTTTGGCTAGATAAATACCATATTGACGGCTTGCGTGTCGATGCGGTGGCTTCTATGCTGTATTTAGATTATTCACGAGAAGAAGGCGAATGGGAGCCGAATGAATACGGCGGACGTGAAAATTTGGATGCCATTTACTTTTTAAGAGATTTAAACGATGCGGTGCATCATTGCTTCCCCGATGCCTTGATGTTTGCGGAAGAATCCACCAGTTGGGGTGGCGTTACCAAGCCCACCAGTGAAGGGGGCTTGGGCTTTGACTACAAGTGGGACATGGGCTGGATGCACGACACCCTCGAGTACTTCGCCAAAGATCCGATTCATCGTCAGTATCATCAAAACAGTATTACCTTTCGTGGCTTATACATGTTTAGCGAAAATTTTTGCCTGCCCTTAAGCCATGATGAAGTGGTACACGGCAAAAATGCCATTCTCTCTAAAATGCCGGGAGACATGTGGCAGCAGTTTGCCAATGCTCGTGCGTTGTATGGGTATCAGTGGGCGCAACCTGGGAAAAAGCTCCTGTTTATGGGCTGCGATGTGGCTCAATGGCACGAGTGGAACTCCCAAGAAAGCGTCGATTGGCACCTCACTCAGTGGGACAGCCATACAGGGATGCAGGCACTCATTCGGGATTTGAATGCCTTGTATCGCAATGAACCCGCCCTCCACCAAAAAGATACGAATCCTGAGGGATTTTACATGATTGATTGTCAAGACAATCACAATAGTGTGATGGCGTTTATGCGTCGTGGACATTTTGAACAAGACGATATAGTCGTGGTCTGTAATTTTACCCCTAACACGCAGTATCATTACCGAGTCGGTGTGCCTTACGCTGGACATTATGTGGAGATTCTCAACACAGATGCCCCTCAATATGGAGGGTCAGGTCAACTCAATTCTAATAACTTATGGACGGAAGAGATCGGTTTTCACGGACATTCCCAAAGCCTACAACTCACCTTACCACCATTAGGAGTGGCTTTCTTAAAACGGGTGTAAATCAAGCAACGGGCATAGATTCTAAAAAAAGGAAAAATCCTTTTTTTAGAGGAGGGCTTTGTGGATTTGTTTTGTCAAACTTGAAAGATATAGGTCGCATGTTGACCTTGATTGATCAATTGACAGGACAACCATGAACCCAACTATGACATCACAACCCAATCCACTCTTACAAAAACAACACGCTCAACAGTACCAAGAGCAACAAATTACAACCGCCAGCAAAGAACAACTCCTCATTATGCTCTATGACGGTGCGATTCGATTTTGTAAAGTCGCTAAAAAAGCCATGCAGGAAGGCAATATCGAAAAATCGAATCACCATTTAATTCGAACCCAACGTATTATTATGGAGTTTATGGGAAGCCTCGATATAGAAGTCGGTGGTGAAACAGCAAAGCAACTCTTTGTGTTGTACGAGTATTTACATCATCAATTGGTACAAGCCAACGTCAAAAAAGAAACGGCGTTAATTGATGAGGTATTAGAGCATTTGTCTAGCTTGAGGCAAACATGGGTAGCGGCGATTGAAATCACCAAACAAGAACAATCGCACAAGAACAGACCGTCTCAAGCCTAATACGCTGGTGTATTGTAGAGGATACTCCTTACGATGGTTAAACGTCATGCGATTTTTGAAGATTTAGAAGCCTTACTGGAGCAAATTGAACGCTTGAGTTCAGAAGTCCTGCGTGGATTCCATGAGGCACATCAGCATTTAGAATCAGGTATTACATCCGAGGTAACCCAAAAATTTTTATTACGAGGACAACTCATTTTTGAAGCCTATGAGGTGGTGCAAAAACATTCCACCCAATTAAGTGAAGAGGAACGAGAGGCACTCAGCAAAAAAATGGCTCAGCTCGTACAACTAGAAACAACTTTAGGCACTGCCCTAGAAGACATTCAGGGGGCGATAAAACAGTCTTTAAAGCAAACGCTGGTAGCACAAAACCAACTTAGGGTGTATGAAGTCAAAGCTGCTAAACAAGAGGCTTACTTAAAGGAAGCCTGAACGTGTTCAGAGGCATTCATCGATTCAACGGGCTGGGGAGATTGCGAAAAGGTACGCTTACGCTGATACTTCTTTAACCACGACACGATAATCCGTGCCACTTTATGAGGATTATGACGAAGCGTCTGATTACTTGCATTCATGTGAGCCACAATCGGACGTAACAAGACTTCTGTCCCTCTTGCGATTAACGGTTCAATATCCAGTTCAACGGGTGGGGCTTCATATTTTTCGTAACGCAACACCAAATCTTCAGGCAACGCAGAAGACGCCACGACCATATCGAACTGAAAAAGGTTTTCGGCATGGGCTTCAATGGCTCTTACGTGATCCGCAAGGCTCATGTGATCGGTCTCTCCAGGTTGTGTTACAATGTTTGCCACATACACCTTCGGTGCTTTTTGATTTTGTCGAATGGCATGACGAATTTCACGCAACAACAAGTTCGGAATCACGCTGGTGTATAAACTACCTGGCCCTAGAATAATGACATCGGCTTCCAAAATGGCTGCAATCGCTTCTTTCGTGGGGGCTGCATTGGCAGGTTCACAGCTCAAGGTGAGTATTTCCCCTTGTGCTTCTGGGATTTGGGATTCCCCTCGCACCCAAGTACCATCCGACATTTCGGCAATCAGCGTAATCGGCTCAAGCGTAGAAGGCAAGACCCGCCCGCGAATGTTTAAAACGTTTGAAGACGTGCGAATCGCCGACATCATATCCCCTGTAACGGCCGCCATAGCGGTCAGGAATAAATTACCAAAGCTATGTCCCCCTAGTCCACCCCCACTTTTAAAGCGATACTGAAATAAAGAGGTCATCAATTCTTCTTCACTGGCAAGTGCTGCGATACAATTGCGAATATCCCCTGGAGGGATGATACCATGGTCTTCTCTTAGAATACCGCTACTTCCGCCGTCATCTCCCACCGTTACGATGGCGGTAATGTTATTGGTATAGTTTTTGAGTCCTCTTAATAAGGTGGAAAGCCCTGTGCCTCCACCAATCGCCACAATTTTAGGGCCTCGTGCGAGTTTATGATGTTTATAGAGATCATCCATAAACTTGGTTACCCAGCCACTTTCGCCCATGACGCTATTCATCGTGCGACGTGTTCGCAAGTAGCCCCATAAAATCAATGCCGTCCCTAAAATCAGGAAAATGCTCGCCGTTACTTGAGAAGGAGCAAAATGAGCCACCCATGTAATCACCTCAATCGCAAAGGTAATCGGGCGAAGATTAAATAAAATTGCAAAGCCTAAAGCAATCAAACTCAAGCCCAAAAAGGACATCAACAACCAACGTTTAATCTCATAACCTGGGAGCATCCATGTAAGAGACTTCATTAAACGACGTTTCGCCACAAGTCTTCACCTTATCTTATTGATTTTGTAAACCACGAGCGTCATTCAAAACTCACGCCTAAGTCTATTAAACCTAAAACATAAAAAAAATGTGAGTCTATTTTAGGCGGATGATTTGTCCCTTCGGTGCGTTGAGTGCTTCTTGCTGAAGTGCCAATAATTCATGGATGCCCTTCGTTGCCGCATCTAACAACACAGCCATCTCTGCTCGACTAAAGGGAGCAGCTTCGCTACTGGCTTGCACTTCTAAGAGCTTCCCTTCCCCATTCATCACAATGTTGGCATCCACTTCGGCGGTCGAATCTTCTTGATAATCTAAATCCAGCAATACGTTGCCTTTCAAAATCCCCACAGATACCGCCGCCACGGGCGAAATATGCGGTAAAGGCCACACCTTCAAGCGTGGATTCGACTGCATTTCTTGATCTTGAATATGGTATAAAGCATCCATTAACGCTAAATAGCAACCTGTAATAGACGCCACACGAGTACCGCCATCGGCTTGAAGAACATCGGCATCTAAATGAATGGTGCGTTGTCCAAGATGAGGTAAATCCACAGCGGTGCGTAAAGTTCGCCCGATTAACCGCTGAATTTCCATGGTACGCCCTGACACTTTATAGCGATCCCGAGTCGCACGGGTATTCGTCGAACCTGGTAAAAGACTATATTCCGCCGTCAACCAACCGTGAGTCCCCTGCCCGTAAATATGTTTCGGCACTCTTTCTTCAATGCTCGCGGTACACAAGACCTTGGTTTTACCGTAGCTAATGAGAACCGATCCCGGTGCGTTGTCGGTAAAGCCACGAATAATTTCAATCTCTCGAAGCGAGAGGGCGTCTCTATTATTCGCCCGAGAAATGAGTGCTTGAGTAGCGTGCATAGCATATTCCTTTATAAAAACTCTGATGATAGCTTAAGAAATGATCAACATTTTTTTGATTATAGCCCCATTCTATTAAACTTGAAAAATAAAACGAATTCAAGTGAGATGATTACTGTCAACCATCAAACAAAATCAGGGTCAGCTCCCACCACACGATCTTGATCGTTAGACTTAGCGGTACAGGTATCCTGCATCAACGTCCCTAAAGTACGGACGGAGGCATCTTCATACAAATAAATCAATATCGCATCAGAATTACTGCCGACACGCCCATCAGGATCATAAATAAAGCGTAATGCCCGTCGTTCGATGTTGGTACAAGCGTTCAAAGTCGATAAATCTTCATTCGGTACAACGAGTGTGCCTCCAAAGGGCATAACATAAGTTGTATTGGGATTTTCTACTAAAAGTGTTCCTGCTGCCACTACACCCCCTGCTTCATTCCTAGGGGGAGAGTCTAGATTGACTGCTCCTGCCGTGAGCCGACGTGAAAACTCAACACGTTGCATAATTGCGGCACTGGTGGCGGTACTGGGGTCATTCCCCATTCTAAAACGATTCATTCCATTGGCGAGTTCCGTTCTCATACGATCGATTCTGGCACGTTTCGCATCTTCTTGCGTATCCACCATGGAAGAAAAAATGAGTGGAATCGAAATCGCCACCAAAACCGCTGTGAGTCCTAAGCTAATGACCATTTCCGCTAAGGTAAAAGCGTAAGTCTGTTTTTGTGTTAAAAATCCCATAAGTATCAAATCCTTTACGCTCTGCCATTCAATAAAAGTTACTACACTATATACATGTATCGGTTATTTATGAAAAAACTAAAATGTTTTTTAGAAGCTCGTAACAAAAGACACCCCAAAACTCAAATAAATTTAGGGTGTCTTGGTTTATACCGTCAATACGCTACATATACTGTTCAATTTCCCAAGCCGAAACATAAGTACGGAACTTATCCCATTCAGCAGATTTCGCTTTCAGGAATTCCTCATAAATATGCTCACCTAAAGCCTGACGAGCCACCGTGCTTTTTTTAAATAAATGTAAGGCTTCATTCAAACTGCCTGGTAAAGAAGGGATACCGTATTCTTTACGCTCGGTTTCATCGAGCTTGTAGATGTTAAGTTGCGTCGTGCTAGGGGCGACTTTTTTGTTTTTAACACCGTCCAAACCTGCTTGCAACATAACAGCAAATGCCAAGTAAGGGTTAGCAGAAGTATCAGGAGAACGCAACTCAATACGAGTTCCTGCTCCACGCTTGGCAGGTACACGCACCAAAGCGGAACGGTTAGCGGTTGACCATGCCACATACACAGGGGCTTCATAACCCGGTACTAAGCGTTTGTAGCTATTCACCGTTGGGTTTGTAACGACGGTAAAGCCTTGTACATGTTCTAAAATACCTGCCACAAATTGATGTGCCGTTTCAGAAAGCTGATGCTCTCCTTGTGGGTCATAAAAGGCATTTTGACCTTCCAAAGTCGCCAAAGACATGTTGCAGTGCATCCCTGAACCATTCACACCAAAAATGGGCTTTGGCATGAATGTGGCGTGTAAACCGTATTTAGAAGCGATACGACGGGTTGCGATTTTCACGTTAATGACGTTATCCGCTTGACGCAAGGCATTGTCGTAACGGAAATCAATCTCATGCTGTCCTTCCGCGACTTCATGGTGATCCGCCTCCATGTAAAAGCCTAATTTCAAAAGGTAATCGACAATTTCAGAGCGCACTTGCTCCCCTAAGTCATCAGGAGACAAATCATAGTAGCCTGCGTTGTCATGGGTTTCCAGAGTCGGCATCCCGTTGGCATCTTTTTTAAACAAAAAGAACTCAAGTTCAGGGCCTACATTAAAAATGTAACCCAACTCACGGGCTTCTTTCAACACACGTTGCAAGTTCCCACGAGGACACCCTTCAAACACGGAACCGTCTGGGTTATGGATGTTACACATAATACGAGCCGTTACGCGTTCGCCTTCATAATCCGTAGGCAGGACTTGAAAGGTATCTAAATCGGGGTGAAACGCCATATCACTGGTTTCAATCGTTCTAAACCCTTGAATGGAAGAACCGTCTAACAAAATTTCGTTGTTGAGGGCTTTTTCAAGCTGTGCCACGTGAATGGACATGTGCTTGGGGCGACCGTTAATATCCACAAACTGTAAACAAACTTGGCTTACGTTTTTTTGTTTGGCTTCTTGTAAAATATCTTCAATGGTACGACTTTTCAAAAGCGTCGTTGAACTCATCATCATGGTGAAGTCTCCACACAATCAATAATATCTGCCCAGTGGTCATGTTCGTGCTTGGCAAAGGTAAATTAGGATTCGCTAGGTTGTCCAAGAGAATATCATGCACGCACCAAGTATCCTTGCATTATATCAAAGAAAATCTATTTTGACACGCCTTTGACTGAAGTCTCGTCTCTCATTTTGACTTTATGTTAAAATGAATCATATCCTCTATCAAAAGTAAGGCGATAACACGATGCCCAAACAACCTATCATTATGTTACTTTCTGGTGGTTTAGACTCCACCGTTTCTTTGGCGACTTTAATGAATGATCCTACTAAAGACGTTTTACGCTGTGTTGCCTTCAATTATGGTCAACGCTCTTGGAAAAAAGAAAAAGAGGCGATTCGCCATATCGCTTCTCATTATAAAATCCCCTTGCAAATCATTCAGCTGGATTGGCTGACGCATTTGGTGCCTGAAGGCTACACCCCTGAATTTCAAGGTACAGCCACGCATATTAGCGATGTGTGGGTACCGAATCGTAATGGCGTAATGTTAAATGTCGGGGCGGCGATTGCGGAAGGGATTGGGGCTGAAGTCGTCGCCTTTGGTGCGAATTTAGATGAAGCCGACGCGGGCTTTCCTGATAATGGTGAAGAGTTTTGGCATCAACTGAATAAGTGTTTGAAGCGTTCCACCTTAAAAGGCGTTAAAGTTATGGCTCCTGTGGGTGATTTACGCAAGGTAGATATTGTGCGTCGTGGCATGCGATTAAATGCTCCGTTGCAATATATTTGGAGTTGCTATGGCGATGGGGACTTGCATTGTGGGCATTGTGCCTCCTGCCTGCATTTAAAGCGAGGGCTGGAGCCACTGGGAGAGGATTCCCCCATTCGCTTTGCCGAATCCACCCCTGCCACCTTACGATAGGGGATTGAATACTGCTATGCGTTTCAAGTCGTATCAACTCTATTTAAAAGTGGGCTTTTTACTTTGCTTGGCTTTTTCTATGCTAGACGCAAGTGTGCCTTCTACTCTTGCCTATACACGTTTAACCCCTCAATGGTATGCCAGTTTGGCTCAAGAGGAAGCCACCAAAGGGCAAGCCTTGTTTAAAACAGGAGACTACCTCAAAGCCTATCAAGCCCTTAGTCAAGCCATTGCCTATGTGCCTACTGGTACCATGACGGCAACGTGGTATAACAGTTTAGGGCTTAACTACGTCGCCATGGGACGCTTAGGCTTAGCCGCCGTGAGTTTTCAAACCGCCATTCGTTTGCATCCTAGCAATGTGGTGTATTATGAAAATCTGGTGCGAACCTATATTTCGGATGACAAAGCCACCGAACGCTTAAAGGCATTGTCGGATTATTTGTCTTATAATCCCGTGCATGGGG
>CAZDMD010000019.1:0-27168 GCA_964506805.1 uncultured Vampirovibrionales bacterium
GGACAGCACGGCGTTGCCACGGCGATGGCAGGTGCCATGCTCGGTATGCAAACAGAAATTTACATGGGAGCCGTGGATGTGGCACGTCAAGCCCCTAACGTGTTACGAATGGAGCTATTAGGAGCTACCGTTCATGCGGTCGAAAGTGGTGGTAAAACCTTAAAAGATGCCATTAACGAAGCCATGAGAGACTGGATTGCTAACACGCATAACACTCACTACTTGATTGGCACAGTGGCAGGCCCTCATCCCTTCCCTGAAATGGTGAAGTATTTTCATCAAGTGATTGGTAAAGAAGCTCGTCAACAAATTTTA
Organism: uncultured Vampirovibrionales bacterium; assembly: GCA_964506805.1. GTDB lineage: Bacteria > Cyanobacteriota > Vampirovibrionia > Vampirovibrionales > JAJTHC01 > JAJTHC01. Next base: position 316 of record CAZDMD010000019.1, read on the forward strand.
AAACAAGCAGGACGCTTGCCTGATGCGGTTTTGGCGTGTGTCGGGGGAGGCTCAAATGCTATTGGCATTTTTCAAGGCTTTATGCACGATGAAAACGTCCAACTCATTGGGGTAGAACCGGCAGGACACGGTATTGAAACTGATTTTCATGGGGCTGTCCTCGCTAAGGGGACTTTTGGGGTGTTGCAGGGGATGAAAAGTCTCATGCTTCAAACCCCCGATGGGCAAGTGCTGAACACGCATAGCATTTCCGCTGGTTTGGATTACCCTTCCGTAGGGCCTGAACATGCGTATTTACAAGAAATCGGACGTGCCACTTATACCTCCGCAACTGATGCAGAAGCCCTAGAGGCCTTTAAAATCGTGAGCCGTAGCGAAGGGATTTTACCCGCACTTGAAACCAGTCATGCCCTTTGGGAGGCGATTCGCCTCGCACCAACGCTCCCCAAAGAGAGCCTCTTGTTGGTGAATCTATCAGGGCGTGGGGATAAGGATTTAGCGACTGTGCTTGCCACCTTGTCTGAAAAGTCCTAAACGTTTAATGAGTCCAAGAGTAATGAGTCCAAGAGACCCCAAATCGCAAGGGCAGGGTTGCAAGAGGCATTCAAGGCTTCTTCTGCCTTAAATAAAGCGTGTTGCCACTTCATATAACGAGGCAATGCTTGACGAAAAACGGGTTGTTTGACTTCGTTGTGTAGAAGACGAATTATTTGAAGTGGGGAAAGACCCTGCGACGAAGCAATGGCTAAAAAAGCTTGCGTCAGTGCTTGATGCGCTAAGGGGTCGTGTTGATGAAAGGCTTGATTGAGCCAGTCTTTTAGTTCCGTAGGGCAAGGGTTTGACTCATTCGATAGAGATTTACGATACACACGAGGCACATACACGCTTTGACATCTCGATACAATCGTAGGCAATAAACTTTCGGTATTACGCGTCAGAAAAAAATAATGCGTGCGTGGATTCGGCTCTTCCAAGCATTTTAAAAATCGATTCGCCGAGGCTTCCGAAAAAACATCCGACGTAAGCGGTTTCCAGGCGAGCGTAAAGCCTTGGTTTTTCGTATCTTCTCGCCATTCAAACGGTGTGGGATACGCCCCCGTTTGTTCAGCCCCTTCAGGCGTCGGCAGTTTCTCCGCATCCGTAAAAATAATAAAGCGAGATTCGTTCACCCCCACCTGCCGTGCCAAATACTGTTGCAAACTTTTCACTTGAGCCGTGGCAATTTTTTGCCGATCACGATCCTTCGATTGTTTTGCCTTGTAGGAGTCCTCATCCTCAAAGGTCAGGCGACTCATCACTTTAATAATGGGATGAGACACAGGGGCAATCCACTTACAGGAGCGGCATGTTTCACAAGACTGTAAGTCACCCGCCTCATCTTCATAAGGGGATTCACAATTTAAAAGCTGTGCCATGTGGAGCGTTAAGTCGTACTGATATTGAGCATCCTGTCCCGTGAGCAAATAGGCATGTCCAAACACACCTTGTTGAAAGGCGTGTTTAAAAAAAGCGAGGGCTTTAGAAGCGGGGATTTGAGGCATGGCATCCTTTCAAAAGAAGATTTTTGGAGCATCTTCTTTTTCTATTTTAGCATAAGCGTATTCGGCTATTGTAAACAAATGTTGCAAAAAAGCACGTCTATTTTAGCGTCCCGCACACCCTAGCACAAATCCCTTTAAAGATTGTTTTTATACAAATATAGAACATGATTCTCCAATCCTATTAAACGACCACCTATTCCCATTTAATCCCATGTAAACGATTTATTCCCCCTATTGACCCCCACAGGAGCATCCCCATGTTGACCTCTCCCTTTGCTTACGCTCAGCCTCCTCATCACGCCCCCACTCCTTACCCTCAAACCGTGGATACCTCTTGGTATCAGCACGAGCCCTATCCAGCTCATCCTTATTATGCGGTGGGCAATTCTACCGTTCATCCTGCTTGGCAGAATCAAGTCCACACATACGTTTCACCCTATTCGACCTATGGCGCTTATCCCCACAATCACCTTCATACAGATCCCTATAGAGGACAAGCACTTCTGCGTCAAGCAGAAAATGAAGTGCCACTCGCTCAAATTGATTTACTGGCTCAAAAGCAATTTTTAAACTTTCAAGGGCGTAATCTTTCTGAAGAACGCCAGTACGATGATCGCAGTGAAGCAAGGTTCTTAGGCTTTACAGAGCGAGGTGATATTCGTCATTTGGCTGCGGATGAACGCAGTGAAGTGAGGCAGTATCGATTTTTAGATAATCGACAAGAACGTCAGCTGGTATTTGACGAAAGGTCTCAAAAACGAGAATTGGAGTTTTTAAACAAAACACAAAAACGAAACTTTTTAGGCACATTGTTGACGCAACTCGTGCCACCTGTTTTGAATACGATTCAAAACAACAGTAATGGAAATCGAGAAGAACGGATGTTTGATAAACTCCTACGCTTTAAAGGACTCGAACTCAAAGCACAACACAAAGAATCTTCTACAAGCGATTCTAATGACAAAGAAAATCGGGACTTACGAAGACGTATTGCAATGCTTAAGCGTCAGCTGGAAAAATACAAAGACAGATACGAAACCTCTTCCCGTTCAAGTCGTCGTAAATCCAAAGATCATGACGTGGTGATTGACAGCACACCCAGTCGTAAATGGTAAACATGCAAGCCTAATCATTAAAGTTTCTCTCTGTTTGAATAGAGAGAAACTTTAAGCCTCTTCTTCGCTAGCGTCTCGATTATAGTTGATTAAAGATGTTTCCGAACAGTAGGCTAGACGAGGAGCCTAGATGATTTTGTGAAGGAGTGTAGATAGACCTACATGACTGAACAAAATCATCGTAGCGACAAAGTATAGACACTGTACGGGAATATATTTAATCAACTATATGACGACGCAACCAATCCGTTTTAAGAGACTCAATGCGATCCATCATCAAAATGCCGTCAAGGTGATCGATTTCATGTTGTACACAGACGGCTTCTAAATGCTTGACTTCAAAGACTTGTAAATGACCGTACACATCTTCTGCTTCTACCGTTACCCGTTGAGCCCGCTTCACATTCGCCAAGTAGTCAGGAAAACTCAAACAACCTTCACGCATGGTTTTATTGCGACTGGCGGAAACGATGCGAGGGTTCACCATAATTTTCAAATTGTCTCGGGTGGTAAAGGCGTTGGTATCCATGACAAAGAGTCGAACCGAATGCCCCACCTGTGGAGCCGCTAAACCTACCGCCCCTACCCCGTGATACATGGTTTCCACCATGTCTTCCGCTAGGCGTTTGAGTGCTTCATCAAACACAGTAACGGAGGGGCAAGGAATCCTCAAAATCGGATGAGGGTATTTATAGATTTTCAGTACAGCCATTATAAAATTATTGCATCCATCGAGCGTAGTCGCACATCTAAATTCATTTTTTGACCCAAAGCTTCTAAACGAGCCTTCATCTCCGCATCATCCACTTCCAAGGGGACGTCCATTTCAATGGCAAGCATATAGACGATACCCGCTTCCCCATTGATGCGATGGGCGTGTACATCGGTAATGTTGATGTTGAGACTGGCAAGGGCTTCTGAGAATGCGTGGGTAATCCCTGTTCGGTCGTAGCCACCCACAGAAAGCAGATATTTACGAGAACTCGGAGGCGTTTCGGCTTCCGTTAAGGGAGAAGAAACGGCGTTTTCATCAAGCCGTTGAATATCGACATGAAATAAGCCTTCTGATTCCAAGGCTTGACAGTGCGTTGTAAATTGAGCAAGCTGCTCTTCCGAATGCAGTTCGACGATAAAAATCATCGAAAACTGTCCGCCTAATCTCGTCATCGTTGAATCGTCAATGTTACCGTCTGCTTGAGCAATGGCTTGGCACATTTTGGATACCAAACCAGGTTGATCTTTACCCACTGTGGAAATCACAATTTTAACATTCATTACATTCATACTCCATTGCGTTTAAACTAACCTCTAACAGGCTAGTCTTCGGCAACATCCTCTAGTTGATTATCTTCCGAATCCAACTTTACAATTTTCGTTACATTGGCGACGTAATCTTGGGCATCTAAATTGACGATACGCACGCCAGTCGCCTGTCTTCCCTGTTTACTAATGCTCGAAGCCGCCATGCGTACCACCACCCCATTGGCAGAGGCAATCATCAACTCATGGGAGGCGTTTACCGTACAGGTACTGGAAAGACGACTATTTCGATTTTTAAACTTGGTTGAAATCAAACCGATGCCTCCACGCGCCTGTGTTCTAAATTCACTGGCACGCACCAACTTGCCGTAGCCGTCATTTGTAATGAATAAAATTTCAGTGGGATCTTCCAGTGTATCTTCAGGCAATACACTGCACGAGCAGATTTCATCGCCTGTACGGAGCTTCATCGACGTAACCCCTCGAGCCGTTCGTCCCATCGGGCGTAAATCAGAGGCTTTAAAGCGAATCGCCATGCCCATTTTGGTGGAAAGGAAGACGGTATCCTGAACGCCTGCAATTTTCACCCAGTTCAAGGCATCTCCGTCTTCAAGGTGAATCGCAATGAGTCCGTTGCGACGAATACTTTCAAAGTTAGACAGTTCAATACGTTTAATCCAGCCGTATTGGGTCAGCATCACCAAGTATTGATCCGCTGCGAACTCAACAACAGGAACAACCGCCGTAATGCGTTCGTCTTGCTCAAGGGGGAGCAAATTAATTAACGCCAAACCTTTGGATTGACGACTGCCTTCAGGCAATTCATAGACCTTCAGCGAATGTGCCACGCCTCGACTGGTAAAGAAAAGCAAGTGATTGTGCATACCCGCCGTAAAGAAATGCGTTACATCATCTTCTTCACGGGTTTTCATCGCCCCTTTTCCCCGAGTGGCACGGTTTTGGCGTTCAAAGGTATCTAAGGCGATGCGTTTAATATAGCCTTTTTCGGTGATAAAAACCGCCATTTCATCATTAGGCGTTAAATCTTCAATGGAAATCTCGCCTTCTTCAGGGATAATTTCCGTTAAACGGCTATCACCAAAGCGATCTTTCAACTCTTGCAGTTCGTCTTTAATAATCTGTAAAACCCGTTGTCTATCCGCTAAAATAGATTTGTAATCTTCAATCGCCAGACGCAAGGTGTCGTATTCATTGGTGATTTTCTCACGTTCTAAGCCTGTTAAACGACGCAACTGCATTTCTAAAATGGCATTGGCTTGTTCTAAATCCAAGCTGTAACGTTCAATCAAAGCCGAACGAGCAATTTCTGTGCTATTCGCCCCACGAATCAGGGCAATAATCGCATCCAAATCACCTAAAGCAATGAGTAAGCCTGCTAAAATATGGGCTTTGGCTTCGGCTTTACGCAATTCAAACTTGGTACGACGCACAATCACCTGCACCCGATGATCAATAAACTCGCTCAAGACATCCGTCATACTCAATAAACGGGGCTGATTATTCACCAACGCCAGCATATTTACGCCAAAGGTGGTTTGCAGTTGCGTATATTTAAAGAGGTTATTTTTCACGACATCAGGCTTCGCGTCTCGCTTGAGTTCAATCACCAAACGCAGACCGTCCCGATCGCTCTCGTTTCGCAAGTCTCGAATGCCCTCGATTTTCTTGTCTCGCACCAGTTCCGCAATTTTTTCGGTGAGTGTCGTCAAATTCACTTGATAGGGAATCTCGGTAACGATAATAGCGGTACATTCTTGCCGCCCCTTGCCCCCTGGAATTTGTTCAATCTTGACGACCGCACGCATCTTCACCGAACCACGCCCTGTTTTAAAGGCTTCTCGGATGCCTGCCGTTCCCACGATTTGTCCACCTGTGGGGAAATCAGGGCCTTTAATATACTGCAGTAAGCCTTCATTGCTCATTTTGGGATTGTCAATCATGGCAATCGTACCGTCAATGACTTCAGTCATATTATGAGGCGGGATGTTCGTTGCCATACCGACGGCAATCCCCCCCGACCCATTCAGCAACAGCATAGGCAGACGAGTAGGAAGCACGTTAGGCTCTTCTTCACTGCCGTCGTAGTTGGGGACAAAATCAACGGTATCTTGCTCAATATCTTGCAAAATGGGGACGGCCACAGGGTGCAATTTACATTCGGTGTATCGCATCGCAGCAGCGTTATCGCCTTCAATACTCCCGAAGTTGCCATGTCCGTTAATCATGGGGTATCGCATCGAAAAACTTTGTGCCATACGCACCAAGGCATCGTAGACGGAGGTATCACCGTGAGGGTGATATTTACCCAAGACTTCCCCGACGACTTTGGCACACTTTTTAAAGGACTTTTCAGGGGCTAAACCAATTTCGTGCATGGCGTATAAAATGCGTCGATGCACAGGTTTTAGCCCGTCTCGCACGTCAGGTAAGGCTCTCCCCACAATAACCGACATCGCATAATCAATATAAGAGCGACGCATTTCTTCATGAATGGAAATTCCTTGAATTTTACCATCACCGAACGGCGTTTGATTTTTGGGGGCGGAAGCCATCATAGCATAAAGTCCTTCACGATATAAAACACACCGTTATTTTACAATAAAATCGAAAAAAAGCGAACGCCTTGTTTTAAGTATAAAAGAGTTATACGCTCCCTAACGATAATGCGTACCCTTCCTTGCTTGGGCTGCTTGGTCTTGAGGTCTTTTGTATCCCCAAAAACCCCCTCTCCTCGCATCATTCCTTGTAACGACGTACGCAAAATGTATCGGAAGCCTCGCATTTAGTGCGTTGTCGTCTACTCGTGCAAGGGTTACGCAGTATGGTTAGAAAGCATACAATAGAATTTTCCAGTAAGCTCAAATCTATGCTACAATGAAGTAAACTGTTTCATGCTGTGATGAATCATCAAAGGAGTCGTCTATGCGTTCGTCGTCGCCTAAGGGCAAAATTACTATTCACCAATGCCTAACAGATATTGCCACTCCTTTGCAGATTTTTCATACGGTTAGTCATCACTGTAAGCAAGCCGTGTTGCTCGAAAGTACCGATGCTGATACACGCTTGGCTCGCTTTTCTTTTTTGACATGGCGACCTTATTTAAGTTTTACCGTGAAAGATAAGCAAGCCACGCTGGTCAATCACCATACCCGAGAAGTCCAAAACTTTCACTGCGAAAACCCGTGGGACTACATAAGACAAGTGCAAGCCGACTGGTTGGCTGAAAATGGGTTTGATGTGGAGACCCTGAAAAAAGAAGTGGCATTGCCTGCCTTAGGTGGATGGTTTGGCTATTCGGGCTATAACGCCGTGCAGCACAACGAAGCCATCCCCTTGCAAGAGGCGGATCCGCTGGATGTGCCTGATATTGCCTATGGCTTTTACAGTCATGTGCTGGTTTTTGATCATCTAAAACGCACCTTGAGTTCGGTGAGCTTGCTTCAGAGCGATGAGGGGAACGCTCGGGTGTGGGGGGAAGTCTGCCATACCTTGAGTAATCACTTGCCTTTGCATGTGCTACCCATTGTGGATGACTTGGAAGCGAAAGATCCCATGGCTGGCGTGGAATCGAATATGAGTAAGCCTGAATTTTTAAGCAAGGTGGAAGCCTGCAAAAAATTGATTGAAGCGGGCGAAGTCTTTCAGATTGTCTTGGCTCAAACGTTTAGAAAAGCGTATGACGGCGATCCGTTGGATGTGTATCGGGCGTTGGTTTCCGTGAATCCGTCGCCTTATGCCTATGTGCTGAAGTTTGCAGATTATTATTATGTGGGATCTTCACCTGAAACCTTTGTCGAAGTGAATCGAGATAGCGTGGTACTAAGAGCCTTAGCAGGAACGCGTAAGCGAGGCAAAACCGAAGCCGATGATGAACGCTTGGCTCAAGAACTGAAAGCCGATGAAAAAGAAATCGCAGAACATAAAATGTTGGTGGATTTGGCTCGCAACGACTTAGGCAAAGTCTGCGAGGTCGGCTCTGTAAAAGTGGGGAGCATCGCCGATATTCACTACTACACGCATGTCATGCACCTTGCCACTGAAGTAAAGGGACAGAAATCCACCCAAAAAGATGCCTTTGACATCTTCCGAGCCGTCTTGCCTCGTGGGACGGTCAGTGGAGCCCCTAAAATCAGAGCCATGCAACATTTGGCGAAACTCGAACCTGAACGACGAGGCATTTACGCAGGGGCAGTGGGCTATTTTGACGTGCAGGGCAATTTGCAAAGTTGTATTGCCATTCGCTCCGTGTTGATTAAAAATGAAATGGCGTATGTACAAGCAGGGGCAGGCATTGTGCATGACTCTATTCCCGAACAAGAGTATTTAGAGACCTTGAATAAGTCTCGCAGTGTCTTTTATGCGATTTTATGGGCGAGCCATCATCACGGTAAAGCCCCTGTCATGCACTCGCAAAAGAGGGATAAGAAAGACACAAGGATTTGATTTGAACGATAAACGCCTGACTATTGTGATTGTTCACTTAAGCCTATTCCTGATAGGCTTGGGCTTTGTATCTGCACACGCTGAAGACAACACGACCGAAGAAGTGGGCTTGTGGCTACCAGTGAATCTGGAACTCCCCATTACCGATAAACTGTCTTTCACCACCGAACCGCAATTCCGTTGGGTGGATAAAGGACGACATGCCAATCAACAGCAGTGGCGAAATGCTCTGAACTACGAAATTAACGACAACGTCGAAGTGAGCGTCGGACACATGTGGACGGCTCGACACGCCAAAGGAGAAGAGCTGTTTTCCGATCGCACGACGTATGAAAATCGCTTGTATCAGGATTTAAACATTAAGCAAGCTCCGATTCGTCCGCTAGAAAAACTCAAAGTGGATCATCGTCTGCGTTTAGAAGAGCGTTTACTACGAGATATTGAAGACCCGATTTGGTACGGACGCTACCGCCTACGGTTGACGTATCCGCTAGGCAAAAGCAAAACAAAGGAAGGCAAAGCATTTTCGCCTAAAACGCAGGCGGTACACTCTAGCGAGCTGTTGGTACATCTCAATCGGGTGGATACAACGGCTCATGGCTTGGTGCAACAACGCTATTTTTTTGGTGTGAATCATAAAATCAACCCTCATCTTAATGTCGATGCAGGTTATATGCTCGTCTTAGGGGATCAGCTAGAAGAGAGTAAGGGGAACTTTATCAATCACTTACTATTGATTCAGTTTAACATCAGACCAGACTTTAAAAAATAATACGCTTGCTTACAATAATACGGAATGTATAGTCTTTTCAATAATTTCCTGTACAATGTCTATACGTTGTCGCTACGATGATTTTATTCAGTCATGTAGGTCTATCTACACGCCGTTCACAAAATAATCTAGGCTCCTCGTCTAGCCATCTCTACAAAAAAAGACTATACATCACGCAACGCCTCGCTGAACCTGATTGAGTCGAGATGTTTAGAGAGAAGTCTTCATCATTAGGGACTCTTTCGCCATTGATTAAAACGCATAACGGCAAGTCTTAGGCGTGCTTTAGGTCTTATCCTAATTGAACCCCTATTTTGCACAGCATCTACTATATTAAAAGGCATATTGATCGCGCATTTCAAGGTTTTTCCACATCCTCTTCTCACAGAGCCCAGACGGTCTCCTAGTAGACCAAAGACTTCAGGTAGCATCGCTACTCCATTACCCAAAAACGAAACGGCTTGTCCCGCTTTTTCTTTCGCTCCACTGGCGACAGCACCGACTCGCTCCCCGATTGCCTTACCTTTCGGCGTGTGTTGAGTAGCCGTCGTAACAGGTGCAACGGCTTGATTGATAAAGGTATCGGCTTGCGGAGGAGCTGGCACGGATTTGGAGGACTTACCCAGTAAAGAGGCGATGTTTTGTCGTTGCCAAAACAAAAGTCCCCCTGCCAGAAGCGTGCTTAAAATCCCGCCTATAATAAGCATCGTTTGATTGGGAGTGCTAGGACTGGGATTTGCACTGACGGTCGTCAATTCGCTTGTGGGCAGTGAGTTCGAGGCATTGTTTTCAGATGTAGAAGCAGGCATTGCATTTTGCCCCATTACACCTTGCCCTGACGTATTAGGCAACAGGCTATTGGAATAAGAAGTGAAGCTCGTCGGATTCAACGCCATGACTAATATAACCTTTTAAAGCTAAAAGCAACTTAACACTAGCATAAAAACAGAAGACGGGGAAAGTATGCTAGAACGTAGCCTACTAATTGTAACGATGTGTAACAGTCTGGTTTATTTCGTCAATTTAGTCCTTAAGGAATACTTTATTAAGACACGAAATTAGATAGAGATAGTAAATCACCAAGACTTATCACTTATAGGCACAAGCAATTTGAAAAAACTTTGATTCAAAGGTTTTTCACACCAGATTTTACAACATATGGTATAACGACAAGGGAAAAAACAAGAAATGTTACTCGCTACAACTCAGGCTCGGCTATTGGCAGCTCAGGCCCGAACAATGGATTTGGAATGGCAGATGCAGCTCATCGCCCAAGCCCAAATGCAGATGTCTAACACCATCGGCTCATTGTTCACCTTGACTGCTGACCTTGAACCCGAATCTCCGACGTATCAGTCATTGATGTCTCGATTGACTCAAATTCAGCTAATTGACAAAGCATTGCAGCTACAAAAGCAACGTATTGAAACTCAATACAAGAGCTTAGAAAAAGAGAGAGAATCACTCAATACCCTTGTAGGTAAAGGTGCGGAAATCTTTAAATATCTTTCCTAAACTGAATGATTTTTAGTTTTTAGATACACATACACGCAAACGTCCTTTACTCACTCAATGGGTAAAGGACGTTTTCATGATAGTCGTCTCCAAAGTTTTTTGTAGAGATGGCTAGATGAGAAACCTAGATTATTTTGTGAACGGCGTGTAGACAAAACTACCAGACTGAACAAAATATATCGCAACGACAACGTATAGACGCTCTACAAGAAATTATGGAGACGACTATACTTTGCTGTAATTACTAATCGCTAGTCCCAACAAAGTAACCACGCCTGCCAGTGCCATGGTGAGTGTAAAAGGTTCATGCAACCACCACGCTCCTAAAATGGCAGCAATCACAGGTTGAAGCATGCCATACGCCGCTACATTGTTTGCACTGGTTTTACTTAAGCCCTTGTGATGCACCCAATAGCCGATAAAACCCGCAATCACCACTACATAAATCCAAAAAAGCCATTGAATCGGGCTTTGATGCACAAAGAGAAACATCGCTTCTTTCACATTCGGAATATTTAAAAACGGAATGTGATTTGTGAAAATACTTAAAATCAGCATCACCAACCCTGCTTGTAAAAAGTTCCAAGACAGGACATCCAACGGTGTGTAAGACTTCATTAGATATTTAACGCTAATGTTATAAATCGAAAAGAAAAACGCATTCAGCAAAATGAGTCCATTGCCCAGCAGCGGATTCGTCCCCAAAGACGCATCCCCCGAGAGTGAGGCATCAAAAAATTGAGACAACACCAGCCATACAATTCCTGTGGTGCCAACCAGTACCCCTAAGAGCTTGACCCAGTTCAGTTTTTCGATTTTGAAAAGGGCGTTAAACACAATCACTTGCAGGGGAATGCTTGCCATACATAAGGTGGCGTTGAATGAAGAGGTGTACTGCATGGCAATGGCGGAGAAGGTCTGCATCCAAAACACGCCAAAAAAGCCCACGAGAATGAAAATCCACCAATCTTTTTTAAAATGCGGATGAAACAAAGGCAAGCGACGCCACGCATTCCACGTCCACCCAACAGCAACGACAAACAACGCAAAGCCCATTTGCCTCAACACCGCTACTTGGATGCCCCCAATTTCAAGACAATAGAGCTTAAGAATCGGGAAAAATGTCCCGTAGATGAGTGCCATCGTCAAGAGTAGGGCATGGATTTTATAGGCGTTGGGGATCCGAGAAAGGGCTTGGGTCAGGCGGGTTTTGAGCGACATGTGGAAGACTTTCGTAAATTGAACACATTGAACTTGTTGCCTTTCAAATATATCACCAACATTTTACTAAACGACAATTAGGTACTCATTTTATGATCTTTAAAAGATTATACCCTTTGAATCGCCTCCGCAATCGCAGAGGCAACGGCCTCACTGCACCCTAGCACACCTTGTAAGTCCAAGACCGAAGCCTGCTTGATTTTCTCCCAAATGCCAAACGCCTTGAGCAACTTCTGCTTGCGTTTTTCTCCTACGCCTGCCACCTCATCCAACGGATGCTTTAACGCCTGCTTGCCCCGTAATTGACGGTGATACGAAATCGCAAAACGATGCGCCTCATCTCGAATGCGTTGCACCACTTGCAAGCCAGCTCGTCGAGGATCGCCACTGCCTGCGCAAGTTGCCCCTTGCCTCCGTCGATAATCAACAAGTCAGGTTTTGCCCAATCCTCCCGATGCCGACTCCGTCTTGTGATGACTTCGTGCATGGAAATAAAGTCATCAGGCTTGCCTTCGGCGGATTGTATCTTAAAACGGCGATATTCCTCTTTCGCAGGCACGCCATCCACAAAGACCGTCATGCTGGCTACGGTTTGACTCCCCTGAAAATGGGAAATATCATAGCATTCCATGCGACGAGGGAGCATCGGTAAACCGAGCCGTTCTTGTAAATCCTTTAACGCCCGTGTGGGGTCGTTCCTTAATTTAGTCGCCTCATAAAGCTGTGCCTGTTCGAGTCCGCTTTTGGCATTGACCAACGCCAAGTTGAGTAGATCCGCCCGATGTCCCTTTTGCGGATGAAGAATCGACACCTTCTTTTGCTTCAGGTGAGACAACCACTCTTGGACGACATCCTCATCCTGCACAGGGAACTGCACAATCACCTCTTCGGGCAAGTCGTCCGCTTCCACGTTACGAAAATACTGCAATAAAAAGCTGTTATACACCTCTTCAGGTAACGCTTCATGCTGAAGCGGTATAATAAAGGGCTTGCTCGCCACCACTTTGCCGTAACGAATCACCAGCACATGAATCGACGCTTGAAAGGCATCGTGAGCCAGTGCAATCACATCCTGATGCTTGGTGTCGTCTTCCGAGACAATCACCTGCTTCTGCCCGAGTCGTTGCACCGCTTTCAAGCGTTCATGCAGGACTTTCGCACGTTCGTATTGCATGACATCGCTTGCGATTTCGATTTCTTTTCGCAGGCGATCTTCTAAATCCTTGGTTTTGCCCTTGAGTACCCACACCGCTTGTTGCACAATCTCTTGATACGCTTCGGGGCTGATTAAGGCTTGACACGGGCCTGAACATAAGCCCAAGCTGTAATTCATGCAAGGTCTGTCCTTGAACAAAGGCTTGGGGCGTTTTCGCAAGGGGAAATGCTTTTGCAAGAGCCGTAACAAACTAAACAATTCAGAGGCATTCGTATAAGGCCCAAAAAATCGGACGTTTTTACCAAGCGGTCGTTTGGTGGAGCGTGCCACGAAAAGGCGTGGGTAGTCGTCGTCACTGATGCCAATCCAGGGGAAGCGTTTGTCGTCTTTGAGGAGGATGTTGTACTTGGGTTGATGCTGTTTGATGAGGCTATCTTCAAGGATGAGTGCTTCGACTTCGTTGTTCGTTACAATGGTGCTAAAGCGTGCGATGAGAGGGAGCATCATGCGTGTTTTAGGGCTGTGTCCGCCGTTTTTGTTGAAGTAGCTTTTGACTCGGTTTTTGAGGCATTTCGCTTTGCCGATGTACAAGACTTCGCCGTGGGCATCCAGCATACGATACACCCCCGGTTGCGACGGCAGGTTTTGGAGTTCGGTTTTGAGATCAAACGGCTGCATAAGCCCCCCTTGCGATACACCCTTTTATTATAGAGCATCTGGGGCTTGCGGTGTTTGCTTTAAATCAAATTGGAGAATATAAGGGCTCGATTCTGCTCCCATCGGTCATAAGAACATATAGGATCAGTGTTTTCAAGAACATAACGAGGTGAGCGAACTTTTTGCTTACTTTCAGAGTTTTTGATTTCGTTCCAGCTTCTCTGAAACGATTTTGACATTCTAATTTTTTTTGGTATGGCATTTACAGCCCGATCATCTTGAGAAATAGCGAGTATACAGATTTCCTCTGTTAATTCTTGGTGAGGCACTTTGTAAATCATCTTCCAATTTCTCTTTACACAAGATAACCAAGATTGTCTCTTCTGAGGGTTCTTTTTCGTCTTAGTCTGAACACTACTCTTTTGGGGAGGACAATATACAGATACAGGATTTCTTTTAGCCGACCGTTCAAATAGATCTTTTGTTATCCTTTCGAGATCAGATTTTGAAGTATTTTTGAATGACCCGTTTGTATTAAGGGAAAAGCCGTTATAGTTCTCAACATAGGTATCCAGTTTTTCTTTATACTTTTTTGGAATCGCATTTATAGCTTTTGCATTTTGCCGATATGCTTCTAAAGAAATTTCAAAGGTTTTATACTCCTTAGGTACATTATAAATTTCCTTCCAATCTTGTTTGACTTTTTTTAGCCATTCTATCTGACTACTCATAATATCACACCTCCGTTGAAAGTAAAAACAAAAAATAGTGTAACTAAAAGTACATACAGGATCTTAAATTAATAGCCAAGCAATACTGTATCATATTTTTTATATTTTTGTATCCTCCCTTTTGAAAAATAAAAAAGCTATTACTACCGTCTTTCTTTTAACGGGGCGTATTCATGACTATACCTTACGAACAACACTCCCTTAATTATAGTACAACTTAAGATGGATAGTGTTTACTTTCTCTCAAGGTGTTGGGTGGGTAGCCAATTTATTGTAAATACGAAACACATAAGAAGATCTCGGGTATTTCGATTGATACATCCCTCTCGTCTAAAACCACATTTTTCTAACACTCGTTGAGAGGCTGTGTTGTCTAAAGCCGTCGTCGCGATAACAGAGGTAACACTTTGCCTTTGGAAAGCAAACGTAAGCAAACCTTGTGTTAATTCAGTCGCATAGCCTTTTCCCCACTCCGATTCAGCCAACCAATAGCCAATCTCCAACTCGTGAGCATGATTCGTAGGATGCAAACCTGCATAACCGATGTATTGATGAGTAGCATCCCACACACTCAAACAGAATTCTTGTGTTTCTTTCATTTTTTGTGTGGCATGATGAATAAAGGCTTCCGCTTCTTTTAAATCAAACGCTTTAGGCAAAATAGCTACGGGGTGCCTTACGGTCTCATTGCTTAACACCTGATACAAATCAGATAAGTCCTGTATAGAAAGAAGGGTTAAGAAGAGACGTTCTGTTTGAAACAAAATTATTTGATTTTCATTCAAAGAACGTGGATATAATGGATTGTATTTTTTCATATAAAGTATTTCCTGATACAGATTTTAAGATCAAATAAGCCCCCCTTGCGATACACCCTTTTATTATAGAGCATCTGGGGCTTGAGGTGTTTGCTTTCTCTCAAGGTGTTTATGCTAGGATGAAACTCGTCATCTCCCACCCTCAACCCTAAAAAGAGACCCTGCCATGCTCGAAAAACCCATGACTTTTTTATACTGCGATGAAAGTTGCCACCTTGAACATGATCATCAGCCGAATATGGTATTAGGAGCAATCGCCTGCCCATATAAGGAGGTGCGTAAAACGCATCAAGCCCTCCGTAACATCAAAGAAACGTATGGCATGAAGGGCATTGACGTGAAATGGAATAAAGTATCCCCTGCGAAAGTGGACTTTTTCAAAGCGTGGGTGGATTATTTCTTTGATCACGAAGCGTTGTGTTTTCGAGGGGTTGTGGCTCCTAAAGAAGGTTTACAGCATGATGATTTTTTTCAAACCCATGAAGACTGGTACTACAAAATGTATTATTACCTCCTGGAACGCCACATTCATAATCAGGGTCGCTTTCATATTTTTTTGGATATTAAAGACACTTGCGGTGCAAAACGCCGAGACAAGCTCAAAGCAATTTTATCAAATACCCATTATGATTTTAATCAGACCCTAATTCGGGATATTCAAGCGGTTCATTCCCACGAAGTGGAATTGATTCAGCTCACGGATGTGTTAATCGGTGCGATTATGGCACACAATCGCCCTAATTCGCCTGAAAGTGTGGCAAAACAGGCGTTGGTTCAACACATCCAACAGCGTAGTGGTTATAATCTCAAGCACTCTACCCCACTAGGCGAAGCTAAGTTTAACCTCTTTCATTGGCGACCTCGTTCACAAGGGGGGCGTTGACATGTCTCTTCCAGCTTGGTTGCCTCCATTTTTTGAGATGAAGCAGTGGGAGTCTTATTTAGTAGATATAGTAAAGTCTTTTGAAGAAGATTGGCATCATAATCCACCGTACTTCAATAATTTGCTCGTTCGTTACGATCAATCAAAAAACGAACTGGGTGTACCGAATGGTGTTTGGAAGGTGATTTCTCAATCTTCTCCTAATACGAATTGCCAGGTTTTTGATTCCATTAGAGGCGAAAGAATTTTGTGGATACGTTGCATTATAAAAGCCTATTCACAAGGTAACGAATATGTTTATCACTATTCACAAGATACAAAAAACTCTAAAGGACGCAACGTTAAAAGAGATATTTTATTTCTTGATATAGAAAACTATTGCCATGAAATCATTTTGCAAAAACGAGAAAAATATTATTATTTAGTATCTTCATTCCACATTAGAGAAGGATGCCATAAGTGGAAGATGTATAGTCAAAGAAGTACTGATAAAAACAGACTGACGCCCCTTTAATAGGGACGTCTATCCGAACTCCTTTGACGACATGGTCAATGAGCCTCAAAGGTATTATGACAAATCTTTTTCTAATAATCAAGCGTTTTGATACAAAATGACACATTGGGTTTAGAAATCAAATCGGTCAAACTCACCAAGACGAAGGATAGAGCCAAGCCTCACCAAAGAGACATTCGCCTCGCAGGGGGTGGCGGTGTTTGCTTTGCCTTGAAATTCCGCCATTTTAGACTATTTGAAGACAGCCCCTAATTAAGTAAGGATGCCATGATTTCCCTACTTTCTTCAATGAGAAAAGGAATATGCCCACAGAGTTCTTGAACCGCTTCATCCGTTTCTAAGCTAAAGTAGTCCGCCAGTTCAGGGCTTAAATCATCACAAGAAACGTCTAAAATGTGAGAGTGATGTGTATGAGTCGCACTTAAAAGCTGATGTGCTAAACCCACTGCAAAAACCGCAGCATCGTTGGGGCTACCCTCTTCAATCGGAAAGAAATAACGCCCAATCACCGCCTGCATCGAATCGGGTAATTGCCAGCGTTCTGCCAGTGCTTTCCCTAGTTCGACATGCGTAAAGCCCAATACGGCACTTTCCAAGCGAATCGCTTGAGACGAGTATCGCCACACTTTTTTTTGTTTAAGTTGTAAATGCAAGGCTTTATCAATGTTTGCGTCTTGCACATGTAACACCAGTATACCCACGTTATGAAGCATGCCAGCACTAAAAATATCATCGGCATTCGGCAGTCGATACAAATCGGCAATCAACTTGGCAAAGAACGCCACCATTAAAGCATGTTGCCAAAACTCTTGAATGTCGAGTTTATCCCCATAAGCACGAGCCACATTTTTAGTATCTTGATTTTGAATTGAAAAAATCTGGCAAATGGAAGCCCCTAAAACCAAGCCTTTCACCGCATTATAGCCTAGCATCGTAATCGAATGTTGAATACTCGTAACTTGACGAGGAATCCCATACGCACTGGAATTCACCATCCTCAAAATACGAGAGGTCAAACCAGGGTCGTAACTAATCAAAGAGGCAATTTGAGAACTACTGGATTGCGGCGTATTTAAAAGACTCACCACTTCATTGACCACTTGAGGCAAAGCAGGCAAGTCTCGCATTCCCCTAAGAATACGTTGTTTGGCTTGCTCTGGCGTGCGAGAATCATCCGTATTTTGGGAGAGAGGGGGCATAACCATAAATTAAATTTTCCCATTTTATATAAAAGACTCAACTCGTATTTAATGAGTTCGGCCACTTAATCCATAAACTTGAATTGTTACAGTTTAAGGAGCTGATTGATACAATTCATTCATAGGTGCTGGCATTTCAAGCTTCAAACTATTGAGTATGGGACGAATGACGGCATCAATATCCACTTTAAGTAGGGGATAAGGAAGCATCGACACTTTTTCAAGCTCATTCAACACACTCATCCATTGAGTGGGGATTTCATCATCGTTGAGTAGCACCACATTTTCAAGGCAGGGATAAGGAAATCGCTGTGCAAATTCTAAGACGGAAATACCTTGCTGTGCAAAGGATTTCATAGTGGGGACGTCTAAAATTAAACAAGTCGGTTTATGCTTTTCATAGGCAAAGCTAAATAAGTTCACCTGCATAATAGGGTAAATCTGTTGAGGTAAAACACCTTCTGCTTCTAATAAGCGACGTAACCTATCTTGATGCTTTTTGTTTTGAGAGACTATCATCACCTTAAAATGGCGTTGCCAAGATTTAATCACGGGGTTGTCTTGACTGGCAGGGAGGGCAATGACGCGATCCAAATCTAAACGCTGAACTTTAGCTTGGCTTGTAAATTCTTGCTGTAAGTCCCGAAGTATGGTCGCATCCAGTGGACGGCGAGATTCGTTTACGTCTTCAATTTCACAACACTTTAAAACAGAAATGCCCTGCCTTTCAAGAGAAACAAGTGTCTTAGGGCCAATGCGTTGTTCCGCTTTTAAAAGCAGGACGGAGCGAGAGGGGTGATACACGTCATATTTCGCTACAAATTTCAGTTCTTTTAGTGGAATGGAATGAGGCAAATCTATGGGGGGGCTGTAAAAACCAAATAATTCAGCGAAAGGAAGCATCCATGCCGTCCATTTGGGTTGTCTTGTCATGGGTAAGTTCTCCCTTGAGTTTAGAAAAGCACCAATTCTCTTTTAATTTTTAAAATCAAACTACATTATCAGTATGACATTTCGGACAAAGGGCTTCCTCCTTCTCAAGGTGAATATCCTATAGGTGTAGAGTGATGTTGAGGGGCTCACATAAGAAGCTCGTTGTCCTTATTTTAATATTCGGAATCATCCCTTTAAGTACATATCGTCATTCTGAACGCATGTGAAGAATCTCCTAAGCTGGAAAGCGAATCCAATCAAGAGGATTGCCACGCCTAACGGCTCGCAATGACGACATAATTCTATTATGTACTTGTGGGTATTATTCCGTTAATATTTTGTTAAGAATTGTAAGTAAAAGGCAAAAAGACTTGAAATGTGTCCTTTATTTATGTAGTAATAAAAGTATAGCGTACAATTAGCTTGATGTTTCACAAGTCCTCTTCGTGCGTAATGACTTCTCTTACTCGCTCGTTGCTAAGTATCAATCACTGATTATTTTAGAAGGTGTTGATTTTAGTATTTTGGCTTTGTTTTTAGCAAGTAATGTACAATGCAGCCTCTCTCCTTCCTTTACTTAATGTTTCGTTGCCTAACTGTATGTTGAACTATGAAAGAAGAACGTTTACAACATTAAATACACAAGGTTGAATGAGTTGTTCTGCCAAGAAAAAGGATTTTTCTTTGTATGACGCAACAATCTCGTCTTTTATCTTCTGCTAAGTCGTCTAAATCCGTCAAAAGTAAAAAAGTACTTCATGGTTTGAGTTCAAGCATTGCCCCTGAAAAGCTCAAAAGTCGTGATATTAAAGATTATATGGAATTGGTGGAAACGGTTGCAAGAGTCGAACATAGTCGTTTACCGAACCATCTGATTGATGTGAGTGAAATTGTCAATATTGGTGCTTTAACGATTCACTTGCTTTTTGAAAAGCATCCTGAGCGTGATTTTAACGTAACCTATTTGTCGACGGCGATGAAGTGGGCGGTGCGAAATGAGTTACGGTATCGTTACAAGTGGTACAGCCTGCGTAACACGGATGCGGAAATCCAAGAAGACACCGATACGTTTGAAGATGAGTTGAGTCCAGATGTCAGTGCGACGCGTGATGCCCTGTATGCCAGCATCTTGAGTGTGGATGGTCTCATGGAAGCAGAAAATCCTCATGAATTGCGAGATGAAGGGCAAACCCCTGATGAAAGAACCGAAACCAACGAATTGGCCAAGTTAATCCGTAAATGTATGGAAAACTTACCCGAGCGGGATCGCAAGTTGTTGGAGTCCCGTTATTTTAAGCACAAACGTATGCGTGAAATTGCAGACGAGTTTGGTATTTCAGCGAGTCGTGCGAGCCGTGTGGTTCAGTCGGCATTAAATCGTATGAAAGCGGAAATGGAGTCCGCCACGTATTTGGCGGAATACAAGCCTGTTGTTTGATTGAAAATATATAGTCGATTAAATATATTCCCGCACAGTGTCTATACTTTGTCGCTACGATAATTTTGTTCAGTCATGTAGGTCTATCTACACATTTTCTAAACTTTTTCACAAAATAATCTAGGCTCCTCGTCTAGTCTACTGTTCGGAAACATCTTTAATCGACTATAGCTATAACACAAATCGCCTTTCTTAAATTAAGAAAGGCGATTTGGAAATTGACTCAGGCAAATTAACCTTGAACGTTTAACTTATTATTAGACGCTACTTTAGGGGCTAAATTTTGAGGAGCCACTTGAGCTTGTAACTTTTGAGCTTGCTGTGCCTTCATGTTGGCTTGCTGTCCAAGCCGCTGTGCCTTCATTTTGGCTTGCTGTGCCTTCATTTTGGCTTGTGCCACTAAATTCGCATTGGAACTTCCCGCAATGTTCATAAACTATCCTCCACATGTTAATAACAAAAACACGTTTAAAATCCAGTATTACAGAGTGAAAGCATTCGCAACGTGTTTCAAGAAAGAGTGTACCATTTTTACTACTACAATGCAAGCAATTCTTTACATTTAAAAACAATCGATCGTATAAAAAAAGCACTGTCTTCTTTCATTGAGAAGCCCAGTGCTTTTTCTATCTATAATGTCCATTTGATTTTATAACGTTCGATAGGTTTAATGAAGCCACGCATCCAACTGTTGTAATGCTTTTCGCAAGCGACGGCTCACCTGCATTTGAGAGACCCCACTGACTTCCGCAATACGCTGTTGTGGCATATCTTCATAAAAAGTCAACGTTACCACTTCCTGCAATTCAGGACGCAAACGCCGAATCGCCTCTCGTAACATGAGCTTATCTTCCGTTTGAAGCACACCGCCATCATTGTGAAGTGCCGCTAGCCCCTGATACGCCGAATCATCAAATAAAGTCGCCACATCGTGATTTGGCTCATCGTTGGTGAAATCTTCAGATTCGTCTAAACGCACCAAACTATGACGACGCTCTAGCTGTTGCAAGTCGTGTAAATCTTTGGGTTCACATTGTAAAAGCTGGGCTAGTTCGGCATCCGAAGGGGAACGTCCCATTTTATCGGTGAACGATTCAACCGTAGAACTCAGCCTAAAATGAAGCTCTTGCAGATGACGAGGGGCTTTTAGAAGCAAATTATGTTCCCGTAAAAAGCGACGAATTTCCCCTGTTACATAATAGCTGGCGTAACTTTTAAAGGAAGCCCCTTTATCAGGGTTATAATGCTCTAACGCCTTTAACACCCCGATACATCCCACTTGCACTAAATCTTCAATAGGGTCGTTTTTACGCCGAGCCATGCTTTTAACGACTTGATGCACATAGGGCGTCATGGCTTCTAAAAAATCGGTTTGGCACTTGGCTTTCGTTTTGGCGTCGTAAGCATTTAAGGGTTGATGCAACCATTGGGCTTCGAGTGCTTGAACACGCTGTCCATTAAATTTAGCGTCTGGTTGAGACATGGAAAAAGATCCTTGCATAGGTCTACTGATATAAACAGGTATCCTATGCTATCGTCTTTTCAACTTTAGAACTTCAGTTTTTGTTACATTCTGATATAGTCGTTCTCATAATTTCTTGTAGAGCGTCTATACTATCGTCTTTTATAGGGAATTTAGAATGGCGTGTAAGGCTTCGTGCTTGACCATCCCTTGTTCTCCAAATCGAATGATACCCTCTGCATCGATGACATAAACGGTGCGTTGTGTGCCTCCGTCCGATTTTAAAACCGAATAAGCGGTTGCCATCGTTTTTTGCGCATCTACCAAAATAGGAAAGGTATAGCCGTATTTGGCGGCAAAACTTTCATGGGATGCCAAAGTCCCAAAGTTGGACGCCACGACTTTGCAATTCAACGAGGCAAATTGGGTTAAATCATCTTGCAAGGCACAGAGTTGCTTGGTGCAACCGGGTGTTTTATCTCGGGGGTAAAAGACCAACACCCAAGGATTGCCTTTAAAGCCTTCCAGCGAAAGGGAGTGTCCTTCAGGAATGCCACTGGCAGGCAACTTAAAATGAGGAGCAATCGTGCCAACAGCCAAAGGCTTTAGGTTGGGATCGGGTTTAGGGAATGCCATGTTAAAAACTCCTTTTTACTGATCCGTTTGAATATCCCCAGGGAAGTTGAAATCGCTCGCCTTGATGTTTTTTAAGAAGTCTTTAAAGGCTTCGGTTTCTTCTTCGTCTTTTTGTTCATCCGCACTGACTGTACCGTCCGCCATGACGTGAGGACTCGCATAAATCGGAGCTTCGGCACGCAACGCCACCGCCACTGCATCGGACGGACGAGAATCCAACTCTAAAATTTCGTCTGAATCCTCTCGCTTTAAAATCAGATTCGCAAAATACGTGTCATTCTCAATATCATAGATCACCACACGCTCTAGGGTATAACCAAGCAGTTCAATTAGGTTATACAGCAAATCATGCGTCATCGGACGGTTGGACTCCACCGCTTCTAGCTGGCGAATAATCGCACTGGCTTCGGCAGTGCCTATCCAAATGGGTAAGGCACGGCGTTTATCTTCATCGGTCAATACCACAATAGGCGTACCTGTTCGTGTATCCAAGGCAATACCCATCACGGCAAGTTTTACCAAGCCATCTACTTCACTCATGCGATATGCTTCCTTCCAACAGACTATAATAGATTTCTTTAGTTTAACAAACATTTAGCAGTGAGACTAGCTGTGATTTGAAAATCCCCACTAAATAGTTTGACTCGGTAGCGTGGAAGGCTGAGTAGAAGCAGGATTAGATTTGGAGTCAGAGTTAAACTTGGGCTTAGGCTTGGTGCTAGGTTTAGACTCCCACGGGATGTTCGGTAGCTCCCACTGCTTGGGATTCACCACCGTTTTGCTCGTTTGATAGAGAGGAAACCAAGTCCCCTGCTCACTTTCTTCAAAGGAGGCAAAGACCTCTAAACTCAACATCCCTTGAGGGAGGCGTTGCACCATATAACGAGCTTGGCTAGGCAACTGGATCATCTGAATCGCCCCCACCTTGCCACGAGGACGAAGCGGTATGGTGAGTCGATGATAAGACGTGGCAAGCGTATCTTCTGCCGAATAAAGTCGACATTTGAGCTTGATGAACGAAACGTTTTCTGTGCTATGGTTCTGCAGATTGAAAATGACGTGAGGCGACCATTCCCCCGTTCGAGGGTCTACAATTTTCGCCTGAAAGGTTTTCATCGAAACCGAAACGGCATACGGCAAGGATGCTTTTTGTTGCTTAATGTGCGATTGCACCGCCTTCATTTGAGACTTTAAGCGATTCACCACTTTGAAATTGCCTTGGGCTTGTGCCGTATTGCTTTCCTCTTGTAGGGCTTGCAAGTAGCGAAGGGCGTATACATCAGGCTTAAGCGTATAGGCTTCTGTTAAATACCTAAACGATTGCGTCGGGTGATTCAGGTGTGCTTCTAAATCCGCTAAAGTAGAAAGGGTCTCATGGCTATAATGATAGCGAAGACTTTCGTTTAAAAATACCTGTTGCTGGCTTAAACTGGCATTTTTTTCAAGCAATTGAGCGTATCGTTCTTGTACCGCTTTGGCGAGTGCGGTTTGCAAGGGCAGATCATATCGAAAGCGCGTGATAAAGGGTTGTGCTTCCTGCAAAAGAGTTAATGCTTTTTCGGGATTGTCTTCCGCTTCCAGCACCCACATGCCCCACTGATAGTACACATCCCACAACGCCACTTTTAAATGATGCGACTGCGGATGCGTTTCGTACAAATCCAACAAAATCGCTTCGGCTTCTTTATAGCGATGCTGAATCCGCAAAATTTTAGATTCCGCCAAACGCCCCAAGACATCCTTTTCTTTGGGATTCCCCCCCACTTCTTGTGTACGAATCGCCATGGCGGATTGAAACGCATTTTCAGCTTTTTCAAGTTCATTCAACTCTAAATAGCACTGTCCCAAATAAATCCATGCCTCGTAATGGGTTGGATTTTCTTCCGTGAGTCGTTCGAGTTGCGTTGCTGCCCAAGCCACTTTCCCCTCTTCCATATAGCGTTTAGACTGCATCAAGCGGTTTTGCGTATTGGAGGCATCCACAAGCAAAACGCCTGAAAAAACGAGACTGGACAACACAACCGCACCGCTTAAAATCAGTACCAATTGCCAATGCGGTTCTTTCCACCACGCAGGTCCACGCTTACGCCGACGCACGATACTGCGTCTATTTTGGAAAAAAGCGTTAAACCACGAGGGCTTTTTGCTCATCTAAGATTCCACCTCATCCGACGACGTGGCAGGCGTGTTGGGTTTTGAAAACCAGTCTTTATAACGCAATACAATGGCTAAAGTAAAGGCGAGTGCGTTTAAAATACTCATAATTTTCAGATAAAGCATGAGCGAATGGACATAGTAAGAGACCATCAGTCCACTTAATAAGGCAAGGGCATAAAAAACCGCCACGACCTTCGGTTGAGATAATCCCGCTTTTAAGAGGCGATGATGCAAGTGTTCACCATCCGCAATAAAGGGATTTCGCCCTAAAGACAGTCGTCTTAATGTAGAATAAGTAATATCTAAAACAGGAATGCACAAGACCAAAATCGGGGCTAGCACCACGACGGTATAGGTTTTTAACACGCCCAAAATACTTAAACAAGCCAAGGTAAAACCGATGAATAAAGCACCACTATCCCCCATAAAAATACGAGCGGGGTGCAAGTTATGGATCAAGAAACCTAAGCACGACGCACATAAAATCAAAGCGAGTAATGCCACTTGCAGTTGCCCCGTAAAAATGGCGACGACCGCAAGCGTCATGGCGGCAAACATCCCCACGCCCCCTGCCAGGCCGTCCACGCCGTCAATAAAATTAACCGCATTGGAAATGCCCACCATCCACAATAATGAAAACGGCACGCTAAAGGCATTTAAGACCAAGAGCAAACTACCCGGTAAATCCAACGCTTCAATGGAAACGCCCATGCCAAACGCCACAAAAGCAGCGAGAAACTGCCCCACCAGCTTGACATACGGCGACAAGTTTACCAAGTCATCCAACAAGCCCAGCAGAAAAATCAGTGTGCCTCCTGCAATTAAGCCTAAGTTGCCCTTGCTGATGAGAAACACCGTCGGACTATGCCCCAACGCCCCCACAATGCCGAGTGCCACAATGAAGCTGACAAAAATCGCCACACCGCCCAAACGAGGCACAGGATGCTGATGGATTTTTCGCTCCCCCGGTGCGTCAAAGAGTCCTGCTTTTAAGGCATAACGCCCCACCAAAGGCACTAAACACAAAGAGGCTATCAACGCAGAGACAAAACCCAATGCGAGATCAAAAATAATTTCGTTGTGCGTTGGAATCATAGAACACCTAATTTTAAAGTACGCTTATACAGTGGCTTGGGATACTTGGGGTAATAGTTCAGGATACAAGGGAAACTTCGCCCCCAAGACTTCCACACGACGCTTGAGTTCAGCAGGATTTGGCGTTTCTTGCAAGCAAGCATCCGCAATAATGTGAGCCAAGTCCACCATCGCCGCCTCATCAAACCCACGCGTCGTCAACGCAGGCGTACCCAAGCGAACACCACTGGTAACAAAAGGACTTTGCGTGTCATTCGGCACCGTATTTTTATTCGTGGTGATGCCAATCTCTTCAAAGAACTGTTGCATTTCCTTGCCTGTTTTATTCAGGGGCGTAAAATCAATCACCAGCAAATGGGTATCCGTGCCGTTGGTGGTGAGCTTGATGCCTCGGCTTTGCAAGGTATCGGCTAAGGCTTTGGTATTTAAAATGATTTGACGAGCGTACTGTTTAAAGTCAGGGGAAAGTGCCTCCTTAAACGCCACGGCTTTGGCAGCAATGATGTGCATCAAGGGCCCGCCTTGAATACCAGGGAAGGTCGCTTTGTCAATGGCTTTGGCAAATGGCTCATCGGCACACATCAACAAACCACCACGAGGGCCACGCAAGGTTTTATGCGTTGTCGTCGTAACCAAATGACAATGCGGAAAAGGGCTAGGATGCTCCCCTGCCACCACAAGACCTGAAATATGTGAAATATCCGCCAGCACCAATGCTCCTATTTCATCAGCGATTTGACGAAAAAGGCTAAAGTCAATCTTACGAGGATACGCACTCGTCCCGCAAATGATGAGCTTGGGCTTGTGGGTCAATGCCAGCGTACGAATCGTGTCGTAGTTGAGCTGTTCGGTATCGGCATCAACACCATAAGAAACGACTTTGTAATACATGCCTGAAAAATTGACAGGCGATCCATGCGTCAAATGCCCCCCATGGGAGAGATCCATGCCCATAATGGTGTCGCCTGCTTTTAAGCCTGCCGCCATAAAGGCGGCCATATTCGCTTGTGCGCCACTATGAGGCTGTACATTGACATGAAACGCCCCAAAGAGTTGCTTGGCTCGTTTGATTGCCAAAAGTTCCGCTTTGTCCACCACTTCACAACCGCCGTAATAACGTTTATGAGGTGTGCCTTCCGCATATTTATTGGTAAGCGTCGTACCGCACGCTTCCATCACGGCGAGACTGGTAAAATTTTCACTGGCAATCATTTCCAGCGTCGATTGCTGACGAGCTAATTCGGCCTGAGTGATTTCAAAAATTTCGGGATCCACAGAAGCAAGGT
>CAZDMD010000020.1:0-27061 GCA_964506805.1 uncultured Vampirovibrionales bacterium
ATCGTAGCGACAAAGTATAGACACTGTGCGGGAATATATTTAATCGACTATAAATAAAGTGTCTATTCAAATACAGAGGAACCTTTTATAAAAGGCTCCTCTGTATTCATTAAATACGCAAACGAAGCTGTTCCCACACATGGCAAAGATGAGCCGAAGGGGGCAGTTCAAAACGCATTTCTTCATAAGTAATAGGGTGAATGAAGCGAAGGGCATAGGCCTGCAAGGCTTGCCCCTCTTCAGGGAGCAGTTCCTTCCACTGCAAGGCTAAACCCGTCCCGTACAAGGGATCCCCCACCAAGGGATGCCCCAAATATGCCATGTGAACCCGAATCTGATGCGTCCGTCCTGTTTCAAGCTGGCACTGTACCCATGTAAATTTATCATTTAACACGTCTTTGACTTCATAATGGGTTACGGCAGGCTTGCCTGTCCAATCCGCCTGCATTTTATTGCGTTGTTGCGGATGTCGCCCAATCCCGATACGCACAATACCTGATTGTTCTAGCACTTGCCCTTGTACAATCGCATTATAGCGACGATACATGGTTTTATCTTGAAGTTGAGCTGATAAACCGTGATGGGCTTTATCTGATTTCGCCACCACAATGAGACCTTCCGTATCGCGATCCAAGCGATGCACAATACCAGGGCGTTTAACGCCGTTAATTCCCGATAAACGGCCTTGACAATGATGTAACAAGGCATTCACCAGTGTATTCGGCTGTTGTTGCCCTGTGGGATGCGTCAACATGCCTGAGGGTTTATTGATGACGAGTAAATCCTCATCTTCAAAGACAATATCCAACGGGACATCCCACGCAGGCATCTCTAAAGGAGCTAAATCAGGCGTATGCACTTCGATGACTTGCCCTTCTTTCACCCGAAACGAGGATTTTTGCCATAGCATACCGTCTTTGCGGATGTGTCCATTTTTAATCAGGCTTTGAATACGCTCTCGAGAATAGTCTTCGCCCAAGCAGTCCGACAAAAATTTATCCAAACGCAAATCTCGTTGATGCAACGCCACTTCAAAGGTCAACACGGATTCATCAAAGTGCGATACATCATTCATTAACGAGGGGCATCCTCTTGTGAGGGCTTTTGTTTGACATCCCATAAATAATGCTTAAAGAGTAGCAAAGAACCGATAAAAATGCAGACATCGGAGACATTAAAAATCGGGAAATCCACAAAGGTCAGTTGAATATAGTCCGTTACGCCGCCTGTCAGGACACGATCTAAGAGGTTATTCAGTCCCCCGCCGAGTACAAAGCCAAAGCCTAAGGCTTGTGGAATCGTGGTGATTTTTTCACGCAACACCAAGACGAAAAGCGTCAACCATAAGCCACCACTTAATAAAGAGGCGGTAAACGGCGTGGCATTTAAAAAGCCAAAGGCAACCCCTGTATTTTCAACATGCTGAAAAGACAGAATCTGCGGTATCATCACTAAAGGTTCGGCAAGCGGTTGCTGTGAAAAAATCCATTTAAAGGTGGCATCGAGCCAAAACAAGTCAAAGCCTGCCATCCATGCCACAATCGTAGGCGAAAGCACACGATGCGTAACGCAAGGTTGTTCTTTTTTCGTTTCTTCTTGTGGTGGAGTTGTGGTGTTTGTTTCGGGTTCTAAACTCATGGCATTTTCCTTTAAATTGATTCGCACATTCCATAAAGCCTAACCGACCGAAACAGAGACTTCGCCTTTGGCTTCCGCCACGAGATGCTCATAGCCTTTACGACCCATCAGAGCATGCGTATATTGCTTGCCTAATTCCACACCAGGTTGATCGAAGGGGTCGATATTGAGCAAATACCCTGCAAGGGCGGTTTGCACTTCAAAGAAGTACAAAAGTTGTGCAAAGTGATACGCATCCACTTGAGGCAGCGAAATGGTGGCATTGGGTCTTTGGTTACGCGTTAGGCTCGAGCGTGTCGCAATAAACTCCGCTGTGAGTAGTTCATGGAAGCCTTTATCCGCCATGTAACCTAATGCTGAAACACTCGGCAAGCTATTGGGAATCAGGGTTTGATGCTGAGGCTTTTGCACGTCAATAAAGGTAAAGACTTTATCAAAAGGCCCTTCATTATAGAGCTGGACTTGGCTATGTTGATCCGTCGCACCGACGGCCTTTAAAGGCGTTGGCCCCACGTGAATCGTCTCACCTGATTTAGAAGTGGCCTTCCCTAAGGATTCCGCCCAAAGCTGAACGTACCAATCCGCCACGAAAGCCAAGCGTGTGCTATACGGCATTAACACCGAAATAGGCTTGCCTGCACGATAGTTTAGCACTTGATACAAGGCGTTTTGAGCGGCAGGGTTTTCATGGGGATTAGGATTCGATAAAACCGCTTCCATGTCTTTTAATCCCTTTTGAAATTCAAAGACATCTAAACCACACAACGCCGCAGGCAAAAGCCCCACCGCTGAAAAAATCGAGAAGCGTCCGCCAACGTCGTCAGGCACTTCAAAGCTGGTTACATTCAAGCGATCGGCGAGTTCTCGTAAGATGCCCGTTTGTTTATCAGTCGTAAACACCAAGTGCTTACGGAGGTTTTGTTCAGGATTTTCAAGCGTTTGATCCAACTTCTCTTTAAAGAACATAAAGGCCGCCATGGTCTCCGCCGTTGTACCTGATTTAGAAATCACATTCACCAGCGTCCGATTCAAATCCACCACGTCGCAGAGTCCTTGAATCACGTCTGCATCCACGTTATCCACAAAGTGAAAACGTGGATAGCCCCCCCGTTGTTCGCTGGATAAATTATTCCAATAGGGATGCAGCAACGCCTTAAGTAGTGCAATGCCTCCCAGCGACGAGCCACCAATCCCCAATACGATTAAATCGTCGTACTTGCCTTTGGCACTGTCTGCATAGGACTTTAAGGCATACGCCAAGTCTTCTTTTTGATGCAAATTCAACCATTTCGTCCACGCCCCTTCCGTATGTCGACTGGCGTAGAGGTCTTTTACGGCATTTTCAAGATCGCTGGCATGACGGTTTAATTCGGCGTGTAAATCTAAACCGTGTGCGGAACCTACTTTTTGACTGGAAAGATTACTAAAGTCAAATGTCAACATAATGGGGACTCCTTGCGTCAATGGCTATACAGTCGTTTTCAGAGTTTGTTGTAGAGATGGCTAGACGAGGAGCTTAGATTATTTTGTGAACGGAGTGTAGACAGAACTACATGACTGAACAAAATATATCGTAGCGACAACGTATAGACGCTCTACAAGAAATTATGGAGACGACTATATTGAGAAATATCATATCTATGATACCTCAAATATAAAAAACAAGCACATTCCCTTAAAAAGACCTTTAAAAAATGCTGAGTTGAGCGTCCTCTTCGGAAAGCCCTGTGAGACTCGCACGACGTTGCTTGAGTTGCTGATTCGCCAATTTCTGCATTTCATTTAAACGTTGCGTCGAACGTTGAATCACTCGGATCGGCAAACCTGCCATTTTCGCCACTTGAATCCCATAGCTTTTTTGAGCGGCTCCTGCTTCCACTCGATGCAAAAAGACAATCTCGCCATTTTGTTCCGCTACCACCATGCGTACATTTTTAATAAAGGCAGGATGTGCCAATTCTAAAACGTTGAGTTCGTGATAATGCGTCGCAAACAAGGTTCTGGCACCGACCGATTCTACCAAATGCTCGACCACGCTCCATGCAATGGCAACCCCGTCATAGGTACTGGTGCCACGCCCCACCTCATCTAAAATCACCAAGGAACGAGGGGTTGCGGTATTTAGGATTTCAGCCGTTTCGGCCATTTCTACCATAAAGGTCGATTGCCCCCCCGAGACGTTATCCATCGCCCCGATGCGGGTAAAAATGGCATCGACTAGCCCAATTTTGGCTTGACTGGCAGGGACAAAGCATCCGATGTGAGCCATGAGGACACACAGGGCGACTTGTCTCATATAGGTGGATTTCCCTGCCATGTTAGGGCCTGTAATGATTTCAATTTGCGGAGAAGTCGTAGTCGGTGTGATTTGATCGGGATTACGACCTTGTAAGTGGGTGTCATTCGCTACAAAACGCCCTTTGGGGAGCTGTTGCTCTAGTACGGGATGCCTCACTTGCGTCAAAGCCAAGCACGGCGTTTCAAATAATTGCGGGCGTGTATAGCCTTGCTGTTGCGCCACTTCCGCAAAGGACTGAAGGACATCCAAACACGCCAATCGATGTGCCACTTCTTTGAGATACGGTGCATACGCCAGCAATTGCCGACGCAGTTGTAAAAAGAGCTGACTTTCCACTTCAAACAGTCTGTTTTGAGCGTCTAAAACGGCGTGTTCATGAGCCTTGAGTTCAGGCGTGGTATAGCGAATGGCATTACTGAGACTTTGCTTTTGCGTGTAATGTTCAGGCACTTGAGCCACGCTATTTTTCGTTACTTCAATGAAATATCCACTGACACCAGTATATTGCACTTTTAAATGCTTAATACCTGTTTGATTGCGTTCTTGAGCTTCAAACGCCTGTAACCATTCGGCTTGATGCGTTAGCAAGTGGCGTAACGCATCTAAATCTTGGCTAAAGCCTGCTTTTAGAATACCCCCTTCTTTCAGCGTAATGGGTAAATCGTCCTGCAAGGCGTTTTCCATTAAGGCAAGGGCTTGAGCCACTTTAGGGGGGAAGGATTTTAAACGCTCCAGATAAAAAGCCGAGCATCGTAATACGGTTTGGCTCAAACGAGGCAAGACTTTCAGCGATTGCATTAACGCCGCTAAGTCTCGTGGGGTGGCGGATACATTGGCAATGCGATTCGCCAGTCGCTCTACATCATACACATTCGGCAGAAGCTGTCTGAGTAATTGCCTCGTATGGGGTTGATTCACCAAGTCTTCGACGGCTTCGAGTCGACTTTCCAGTTCGGGTAAATGATGCGTGGGGCATCCTAACCATTCTTTCAGGAGGCGTTGCCCCATCGGGGTCATACACCGATTTAAAATCGAATACAAAGAGCCTTGACTATGCCCATCTTTAGAGGTATTCAGCAGTTCCAAATGCTTGCGAGCATTGGAAGATAAACGCACTTGATGCTGAAGAAAACGCCGTTCTAAGGCATCAAAACGAATCGGGGTTTCTAAAAAACTATAATTTAAATAATGTACAATCATGCCACAGGCTTGAATGAGTGCCGTTTCATGCCGTTCAATGCTGTAGCCTTCTAAGCTATGCACTTGAAAGAGTTGACAGACTTTTTCCCACGCTTGGGGGTGCTGAATCACCTCTTTCGCCAAAGGGGTACACGGGGCGATTTGCTGAATCGCCGAAGGGACATGAGGCATCCAGCGTCCCGGGATACCAGGAATATCCGATTTTTGGAGAAAACCTTGCACTAAAACTTCTTGAGGGGCGAGTCGTTCAAGTTCGCTTAAGAGTTCGCTGTAAGGCAATTCAAGCACGCAAAAGCGACCCGTACTTAAATCCGCATAGGCTAAAGCACATAGAGATTGTAGATTCGTTTCTTCAAAATCCTTCGGCAATAAAACCGCTGCCAAATAATGAGCCGAATGCGACGCCAGTTGTTGCGGTTCAGTGAGCGTCCCTGCGGACAGAATCCGTACCACCTCACGTTTAACAAGTCCCTTGGCGGTGGCGGGATCTTCCATTTGTTCACAAATAGCGATTTTAAAGCCTGCATTCAGTAAGCGAGGCACATAGACATCAATCGATTTCACAGGCACGCCTGCCATGGGAATTTTACCTAAAGCACCGCAGTCTTTGCCTGTGAGCGTTAGTTCGAGGTGTCGAGCGGTAATCACCGCATCTTCAAAAAAGGTTTCGTAAAAATCCCCCATGCGATACAACAAAATCAAGTCTTGATACTGTTGTTTGACCTCAAGAAATTGACGCATCATCGGGGTGGCATCATTGGGGTTGGCTTTGTAGGTAAAGATAGTACCGTAGCGTTCTAGGCCTTCAAGTGAAAGGGTATGGGGTTGATAAGGGGAGTCGTGCATGGCGAAGCATTCCTCGTATAGGATGTCATGCTTTTTAGTGTAATGGGGATGCTTCTTAGCTTCAAGTGCTTTTTAAGAAGCGTTACAAAGTGTTGAGGCATTTTACGTTTCTTCGGCGAAATAGGTCTGCCAAATGGATTCGGCAGCTTGCGTGCTAGCCTCTTTACTTTCAATTAAGGCAACCGCTTCGGCGGTGAGTGTCTCAATCGGCAGGGTGGCATCTAACATTTTCACTCGACTTGGTTCGGCGTGTGCGATGCGTAAAAAGCCCTGACGCACCTTCTCTTGAAATGCCAAACCTTCTAATTCCAAGCGGTCGAGATTGCCACGCACTGCCACCCGTTGGGCTAAAATCTCAACGTCGGCATCAAATAATAGCGTTAAATGGGGATGCACATCCCCACACGCCAATCGATTCAACTGCAAGACACGCTCGGCTTCAATCCCCCGTGCGGCTCCTTGATACGCCACAGAAGAATCCACAAAACGATCGCATAAAACAATCGCCCCCCGTGCCAGAGCGGGATTCACCACCTCTTCGATGTGCTGGGCTCTATCTGCCATGTACAACATCAATTCGGTCATCGACGCCATGGGGGCTTGCGAATCCTCTAAAGGCGTGAGCAATAAGCGACGAATCGCTTGCCCAAGTACAGTGCCTCCTGGATTACGTGTTTGCACGATTTCTCGCTCAGGGTAGCGAAGCGTGAGTGCTTCGCTTACCGACTGCCACTGGGTGCTTTTACCGCAGCCATCCACCCCTTCAAAGGTAACCAGTAATCCGCATGTCATTTTGTTTATGTCCTCCACTCCACTTTTTTAAACTTTAACACAAAGTCGTTGAAGATTGACCCCCTTGCGTGTTTTATTGATAATGAAGCATGTGCCAATCTACCTTAGCCTTTGAAGGAAACGCCATGTCCCTATTTGAAACTGAACTACATTATACAGTTGCCAATCGACTTGAAAAACGAGATGCCCTCAAAGACTTGGGACACGAACCTTATCCCTATCGCTTTCAGCGGACGCATTATAACGCCGATTTGCATCAGCAGTATGAAGCACTCGAATCAGGCGTTGAAACCGAAGACACCGTTCGCTTGGCGGGACGTATTATGGCGATGCGAAACAACGGATTGTTTATTGATTTACACGACACCACAGGCAAGATTCAAGCCTTTAGCCATAAAGAAAGCCTCGATGAAGACTTGCTTCCGTTGCTTAAGCTCTTGGATGTGGGTGATTTTATTGGGGTAGAAGGCACGATTCGTCGTACCCCTCGTGGTGAGCTGTCCGTTCGAGTGAGACGCTTTGAAGTCTTGTGTAAAGCCTTGTTGCAGTTGCCTGAAAAATATCACGGTTTAACAGATGTCGAACTTCGCTATCGGCATCGGTATTTGGATTTAATCATGAATGACGCAAGTCGTGATACCTTGCGTCAACGCTCTAAAATCGTGAGTGCTATGCGTCGCTATTTGGATGAAAAAGGCTACTTGGAAGTGGAAACGCCCATGCTTCACCCGATTGCAGGGGGTGCTTCGGCGAATCCTTTTATCACGCATCACAATACGTTGGATCAAGACATGTATCTACGGATTGCCCCTGAACTGTATTTAAAGCGTTTGATTGTGGGTGGCTTGAGCGATAAGGTCTATGAAATCAACCGATGCTTCCGAAATGAAGGTATCAGTACGAAGCATAATCCTGAATTTACCTCCATTGAACTCTATGAAGCGTATAGTGATTATCATGATATGATGAGTCTGACGGAGACCTTAGTGCAGGTGAGTTGTTTGGCGATTCACGAAACTTTAAAAGTCTCTTATGGCGAGCATGAGATTGATTTTATCGGCCCGTGGAAGCGTGCTTCGATGGTGGATTTAGTCAAAACGTATTCAGGGGTTGATTTTATGCCTTTAAGTGAAGCAGACGCTCAAGCAGCCGCACGGCAATTAGGCGTTTTTGTCGAAGAGAAAGACAGTTGGGGGAAAGTCGTTGAAGCCGTCTTTGCCGAAAAAGTGGAAGCTCACTTGATTCAGCCGACGCATGTAACGGATTTACCGCGTGATATTTCCCCACTGGCGAAGGTGCATCGTCATCATGAGCGTTTAACCGAACGCTTTGAAACCTATGTCAATGGTTGGGAAATCGCCAATGCCTTTAGTGAGTTAAGTGATCCGCTGGATCAAAAAGCACGTTTTGAAGATCAGATGAAAGAGCGGGCATCGGGTGATAGTGAGGCTCAGCCCATGGATGAAGATTTTGTCAATGCCTTAGGCTACGGTATGCCCCCTACGGGTGGCTTGGGCTTGGGGATTGATCGTTTGGTGATGCTTTTGACCAATTCCCCTTCGATTCGAGATGTGATTTTGTTTCCCACTTTGAAAATCAAGCACTAAGATGCGGAGGCTTCATCAGGATATTTTGCCTAATTATCGTTCTTTTACGCCTCGTGTGGGGTGGATGTCCTTTCTCAATACCTTTCCCATGCAACACGGATTCCCCTTCTGTCAGGGGGAGGGGCAAGAGTTCTACGGTGTGCCAGAAGTCTTGAATCAGGCATTAAGTCAGCAGAAGCTGGAACTTTCACTCGTTTCGGCGGTGGCGTATTTACAGCATCAAGACGAATGGGATGTATTGCCGACCTTGTGCATCAGCTCGTGGGGACAAGTCAATAGCGTCTTGTGGATTCGAGATGCTCAATTTCATCCCGAACATCATGCCGTACAGTTGCCTTCCTCTTCCGCCAGTGCCAGTCGTCTCTTGCGATACCTGCTCGCTCAAGAAGAGGCGTTTCAATCTGCCACCTTTGAAACGTATCCCTATGAGAGCGATTTTACCATGCTATTGGAGACTCATCATAACGCACTGGTGATTGGGGATAAAGCCCTCCGTCTTTATGAAGAATCGCTTCTTCGTCCTACTAATAACTGGATGATTGTAGATTTAGCAACGGTATGGCACGACCGCACCCAAGTCCCGTTTGTCTTTGGGGTGTGGTGCGTTGAAAAAAATTATCATCGTAGGCATAAAGAGGCGATTGAGGAATGGATGCAAGCCCTTCAAGCACACACCTTGACACAACTGCAATCCCCCGATGCCTTGTATGAGGCGTATCTCAAGACCCCCGTTGCTCAAACCGCTCCGTTTTCAAAAGCCTGTTTGCAACGCTATTGGCTGAAAAGTTTAGACTATACCTTTACAACAGCTCATCACGAGGCGTTACAGTTGATGCAAAATCACTTTTTTAATACTTTGTTTGATTCGCCGTAATCGTGTGATGATACGCCGATTTGGCTAACGTCCCATCGCCATCGACAATTAAAATAGGCGGTGCCACCCACCATTTAAAGACACTCGCCTGCATTCGCTGAAAGAATTTTTGAATCCACGCTTCTTTTTGAGCCGTCTCTAAAATGCCATGCTGATGCTCCCAACTCCACGTGTGTTGTAGAAGGGCTTGAGAATCAAAGGCATGGGCTTCAATCCGCCAAATGATTTCATCAATGACTTCATAGGGCATCAAGGCTTCTTCCGCTGTGAGTAATTCCCCTGTTTCAGGATTCACTGCCAAATCGGCTCCCGAAGGACGCTCTACCACGCCTTGCGGAATCACATTTTGAATGGTGCGATGCGTGTTCATCCACCGTGCTAAGGCGCGTACCTTGCACTTGCACACATCCCCTAAAGGAGCTAAAGCACCGCTCATATCGCCATTGACGGTGGTATAGCCCATGTAAAACTCGCTTTTATCACTGGTGGCAATGGGAAGGGCGTGATACTCATTGCCTAAAAGCCGAAGCAAAGTCGCTCGGCTGATGGCTTGTACATTGTCCTGTGCAAAGCTATGAGGTGAAGGCCTACCCCAACGTCTTTCAAGGGGAAGACGGTTTTGCTCAATGCCCTCTAAAAACGCCGATTGCATGGTGGCAATCGGAATCTCTGCCCAGCCGATGCCAAGGTGATGAGCCAATTGCTTGGCTTCCGCTTGGTTAATAGAAGGGGTGAGTTGAGAGGGAAAGGCAAAGGCAAAGACGTTTTCAGCCCCTAAGGCATCGGCGAGTAACACCGCATTCACTGCCGAATCTAAACCACCTGAAAGTCCTAAGACGGCTCGTTTGAATCCGCATTTTTTGAAATAGTCTCGAATCCCACAACGTAAAGCCTCATAGGTGCGAGGTAAATCTCGCTCATCATAGGGATCAAACAAGTCCTCAGGCGATGTACGATGAGACAGCTCCACCCCCGTACACCACATGGCTTGCTCATGTAAGGTGGGTTCATTGAGGTGATGAACTTGAAAGGCGACTTCAAACAACGGCGAGCGACTTAGCGTCTTTCCTTCGGCACTGACTAATCGAGTCCCCCCCTCAAAGATGAGTTCATCCACCGCTCCTACTTGATTTACATAGAAAATCGGGGTTTGATACCGTTGTGCGACCTCTTGCAACAAGCCATTTCTTCTAAACTCCTTCCCCGAACGAGAAGGCGACGACGAGAGATTCACCAGTATATCAGGCTTGCCCTGCATTAAGGTGTCCACCACATTTTTTTCATACCAAGGGTGTTGATTCGGTTCTTTTGCCCATAGATCTTCACAAATGGTAATGGCGTATTTGATGCCATGTAGCGTGATGTTGCCAAAATCATCAATGCCATTTAAGTGTCTTTTACGTTTTGATGTTTCCTCTTCAAAGCGATGTTCATCTAATACGTTTCGTTCCAAAGGAAAGCATCTCGCATACTGTACTCCCATTTTTTCATACGCTTCAAAAACCCGAGACTCTTCAAACTCATGGTAATTCGGCAACAAATTTTTACGCACCACACCTTCAATCTTCCCATTGCCTAAAATAGCCACACTATTATAATAGGGTTTGCCCCATGCCTCTCCCCACCCTTCGACTAAATCATAACGGCGTTCGGCAAATCCCAGCAACACCTTCGTATGCGTAGACGTTTGAGCCAAGTCCCACACCGCCTTTTCATTGGCTTTCACCAGTTGCGGAAAACGCAATAACATATCCCGTAAGGGATACCCCAAGAGCGTCTGTTCGGGGAGTGCCAACACGTCCGCCCCAAGGGCATTGGCAAATTGCATTGCTAAAGCCACCATCTCACTATTGCCCTTGACATCGCCTACGATGGGATTCCATTGTAAGCTCGCTAGGAGACCTTCCCCTTGAAAGCCCGCGTGAAAGTGTGCCTCCGCATTTTGATTAAGTTGAGCTAAGCCTTGCCTGTCATCGGCTTGAGCCAGTTGATTCCATGTGCTACAAAAAGACTTTAAGTCGTGCCACATTGTAAAAACCTTTCGAGTCCATGACAAAACGTTAGACTATTTTAAGACATCACTGGAGACAATAGGATTCCAGTGCAATTGTTTTAAAATCGCTTCCAGTAAAATCGTCGTCTGCCCTTGATGATCCGCTAGCATACGAAAACCCATTTTCGTAAGTCGCTCTCGTTCGGTGGTATTGGTCATCAACTCCACCAGCCGATGCTTTAACTCCAACATATCATGCACTTGAACGCCTGCGTTATAGTGGGTAACCGTATGTGTGATTTCTCTAAAATTGTTCATGTAAGACCCAAATAAAACGGGAGTCCCCATCATAATCGGTTCTAGGATGTTATGCCCCCCCAAATGCGGTAAAAAGCTCCCTGCGACAATGGCTAAATCCGAAAAGGCGAAAATATCTTTCATCTCACCAATGGTATCCAGTAGAATCACTTTTTCCGTGTTGAGGTCATTGTCATGGAGTGAAGACCGCAAACGAAAGCGAAAGGTTTCTTCTCGCAATAATTTACTGACCTGCGGGATTCGTTCAGGATGACGAGGGGCTAAAACAAAGCGAAGTTCAGGAAACTCTCGACACAGCTCATACATCATTTTCAGTAACAGCACTTCCTCCCCCTCATGGGTGGAGGCAATGGTGAGAATTAGGCTTTGCTTGGGGAAATTAAACAGCCGTTTGAGCGCCTGACTTTTGGTGATATTCGCCTGCCCCTGTGGCAAGTCAAATTTGAGATTCCCAAGTGTCGAAACACGGTTGAACGCATGGGGCGAAAGGAGTGATTTAAAACGTTGGGTATCCAACTGGGTTTGCATATAGGCGTGATCCACCAAACTAAGCAAGGGCTTGAGGAAAAAGCTGATTTTTTGGTAGCCTTTAATAGACGCATCTGAAATGCGACCATTGATAAGATATAATGCCGTTGCACTTCGATGCCCCACATACCACAGGAAATACGGCCAAAGTTCTGTTTCGGTAATCATCACCAAATCAGGGCGAATGAGTTTGACCAACGGCGGAATCGCAATAAAGGTATCAAAGGGGAAGTAAAAAATGGTGGCTTTATCCCCTAAATCCTGCTGGGCGAGGGCTTGTCCTGTTTGGGTGGTGGTGGTGATGACGAGCGTCATGTGATGTTCTAAAATCAGGTGAATCAATGGTTTAACAGCAAGCAGTTCTCCCACTGAAACGGCGTGAATCCACACCACAGGCTGACTACGGTTGAGGTGTAATAGTTTCTGCTTCAGGCTATCCGAAATAAAGCCACATTTCTGCCAAAAGCCTGCTCTGAGTTTAGGGATAAAGAGCAACGCCCACACCCAAAGGGGTAGGCTGAACAAGGCAAGTACCAAGAGCATGACTTGATACAAAAAAATACGACTAAAGCCTTGCTTTTTACTTAGAAACACTACAACCTCACATCGTCAAGACTTTCAAACTCAAAAAAGAAGACGCGGTTGAAGCGTCTTCTTTTCGTATCGTTTAGCCGATTAAGTCGTCATCCGCAATGCTCATGGCTTGCTGATTGAATAACTCGTCTTCTTCTTCTGTGTGCATCCCCATGGAAGAGGCAAAGCTATCATCCAGCAAGAAGTCGCTGAAACTTTCGACATCAGGCGAGCCGAACATGCTTTCGATTTCTTCCAAAATCGCAGAGGGCTTGCGCGCATTCGAACTCTTGCTGGCGGAATCGTCTTGCTCGAGTTCACGACGCTGATCTTTAAAGCGTGGGAAACCTGTTCCCGCAGGAATTAAACGACCGATAATCACGTTTTCTTTGAGTCCACGCAATAAATCGATACGTCCTTCCACCGCAGCTTCTGTTAAAACACGAGTGGTTTCTTGGAACGAAGCCGCTGAAATAAAGCTTTCTGTATTTAAGCTGGCTTTGGTAATCCCCAATAAGACAGGAGAATACACCGCAGGACGCAAACTTTGCTCTTCCGCTTGACGGTTCGCTTCATTGAGGACTTTCATATCCACCAACTCGCCACCAAGTAAGAAGGTGTCACCACTTTCATCAATACGCACTTTGCGTGTCATTTGTCGCACGATAATTTCAAGATGCTTATCCGCAATTTCAACGCCTTGCGAACGGTAAACACGTTGCACTTCTTCCACCAAGAATTGACTAACAGCTTCAACGCCTTTAATTTCAAGCAATTCATGGGGATTGACCGAACCGTCGGTGATTTGATCACCTGCTTTGACGAATTGACCCTCTTCCACCAAGACGTTTGCCCCAAGCGGAATAGAAATCTCTGTTCGACCGCTTTCGGCATCAATCAGGTAGACACGAGTGAGTTCTTCGTCTCGAACGGTTTCCACTTTAGCATCGAATGGAGCTAAAACCGCAATTTCTTTGGGCTTACGTCCTTCTAGGAGTTCTTCGACTTTGGGAAGACCTTGAACGATGTCTCCTGTTTTTTGACGTTCAAAAATCAGGGTTGCAATCAAGTCGCCTTGCTGTGAAAGTCCGTTATTTTCCGCTTGTAACTGCGTGCCAGGACTAATTAGGTAAGGTCGACCAATATGCAGATGAATCGTTTTGCCGTTAATCGATTCGACTTGGGCGGAATCCACCGAAAGCGTCCCTTTATTGTCAAGGGCTTGTCCGACACGGATGAAATCACCCACTTTGACAATCACATCACCTTTCACGGCTTGAGATTTCAAATGCTTTTGAGACACCAACAACAAACGACGCACCTCACGAGACTCGGCATCTTTTGGCAAGAGAATCGTCCCGTTGGTAACCGCCAGCACTTGTGATTTGACGACCGCTTGGTTTTTCTCAATAATATCGCCATGTTCGACCAACAACATCGTTTTGGTGGCATTGGCTCTCATGGATTCCGAGCTATTGCTATGACGAATGGTAATGTTTTCAAGTACCACCACTTTCAGCTCGTTTTCATCTTCCGTTAAAGGTTGTAATTCCGTTACACCCTTTAAACGAGACATGAATCCACCCATTTGAAGGACTAAGCTCGTTCTCAATAAAGAAGTGCCTTCAACGGAACGTAATTTTGCACCGTCGGTGGCTTGCAACTGGGTAACAGGAATCACCCGAATATGCTCTTCTTCGGTGGAGCTAAACTCAATGTTCACTTCACGAGGGGCGACTTCATATTCATAAACAGGACGAATCAAGACTTCGGCATACTCTAAAGAAGACGTGTCATCGGTATCAGGATTAAAGCTCTCTTCGGCATCATCAATTTGATAGGTAATCGTAACCAAACTACGCACGGTTGCTTTGATATTCGGAGCGACTTCTTCGCCTGCTTCTACAATCGTACCGTCTTCAACTTGAAGTTCTTTGACTTCATCGACACGATACAACTCACCGGGACGCACAATGACTTCATGGATGATGTCATTTTCTTCTACAAAATGCACCACCCCATCAATACGAGCATGAATGCCATTGACAAGTTCAGTCCCTGCTTTCACTAGCATGCCCGATTCTAATCCAGGGGCTTTGAGTGAAATATCTTTAGAAACTTGATGAATCTCTTCAGGAATAAAGAGGATTTTCCCTGCTTTGGTGATGATTTGTTGTTCATCAATTTCAACACCTTCATAACGGATTTCGCCACTGGTAGGAACGGAGACCGAATCATCCACGAGTTCCGCAATGATACTGCCATTTTCAACAGACGTCCCTTGAGGGGCTTTAATGACGTAAGTTTCCGCTACATCCCCTGCTTCATCCGCCACTTGCCAGAGCATTTCTTTTTTCGTTTGCACAAAATCGGCGTTGGCAGGACTCACGGAAGCAATCACCACCGTTAGTTCTTTACCACTTTCAATAATTTTGACCTGATCGTTATTGACATCGCCGTCAATGGTTACCAAGTCTTCAGGCAAACGCACTTCCCCACCATATTCGGTAAATAGCATCGTTTCCGCTAAGACATCGGCTTCAAACACGCTTTGCCCCTCACTGACCTTTAAATCAGAGCCTGCGGGCAAGTTATACACATCCCCTCCGAGTACCCAAATCGTACCGTTACGGTTTGAGGTTCTGGAAATGTTACCTTGACGATCGCGCTTTTCATCGGCTTCAAAGCCTTCATAACGGACTTTACCACTTAAATCGGCGGTAATATCTTTGGTGGCTTTTTCTGTTAAGCGGTTCATATTGCCACGAGCCGAACTCGGATCGTACTCAAAAATTGCTTGTCCCGCTTCGATTGTCGTGCCTTTTTCGCTAAAGTACAAAGTCGCTCCAAATGGCACTTGGTAGACTTCGGTTTTGCCT
This sequence comes from uncultured Vampirovibrionales bacterium, assembly GCA_964506805.1. GTDB lineage: Bacteria > Cyanobacteriota > Vampirovibrionia > Vampirovibrionales > JAJTHC01 > JAJTHC01. Next base: position 15,548 of record CAZDMD010000020.1, read on the forward strand.
TTGGCGTTTTCAATCACCAATTTATCATCACGTGTGGCGACACTCACCACATCCCCATGACGCGTACGGAACTCTCGAACAGGCACTGATTCTTTAATCGTACCTGCTTCTTTGGCTTTGACGATTTCACGAGACACCCCACCACTAAATACCCCCCCTGTGTGGAAGGTACGCATGGTGAGCTGAGTCCCTGGTTCACCAATCGATTGTGCCGCCATAATCCCAATGGCTTCCCCTTGATCCACCAATTTATTCGTGGTAAGAGACCAACCGTAACATTTTTGGCAAATCCCGAAATTCGTTTCACAAGTCAAGCCAGAACGCACTAAAACAGATTCAATGCCCGCTTCTTTAATCGCTTGAGCGATGGCTTCAGTCATCACTTGCCCTGCTTCGACGATGACTTCGCCTGTTTCAGGATTCACCACATCTACCGCTGCTGAACGAGAGACAATCCGATCTTCTAGTTTCACGACAATAGAGGTTCCATCACTAATGGAACTCATCCACACGCCTTTTTGCGTGCCACAATCTTCTTCGGTGATAATGACATCTTGAGCGACATCCACCAAACGACGGGTCAAATAGCCCGAGTCAGCGGTTTTCAAGGCGGTATCAACCAGGCCTTTTCTCGCCCCATAGCTCGAAATAATGTATTCCGTTACACTTAAGCCTTCACGGAAATTGGTCTTAATGGGAACATCGATAATTTGACCTTGAGAATCCGCCATCAAGCCACGCATCCCGACCAACTGACGAACTTGTGAGAGGTTACCTCTCGCCCCTGAAAACGCCATCATGTAAATCGAGTTTAGCTTATCAAAGTTTTCAACGACGGCTTTGGTAAGCGTTTCGTTGGTTTCTGCCCATGTGTCAATAACTTTGGTATAGCGTTCGACTTCGGTGATTTCTCCACGCAGGTAACGCTGACGAGAATGACTAATTTCATCTTCGGCTTTTTTCATTAAGTCTTTTTTAACGGCTGGGACATCCAAGTCATCGATTGAAATCGTAACCCCTGCGAGCGTCGCATAACGAAAGCCCAAGTTTTTTAATAGGTTGGCAAGGTTGCCCGCTTTCGCTCCACCAAAATCGTTATAGACGCCGAGAACCAACTTTTCAAGTTCTTTTTTATTCATGATTTTATTATAGAACTCGACTTTTCGTTTGCTTTGCAGAGCCATCATATCGCAAAACCTCTTTCATTAAATCTAAATAAAGGACTGAGTATTCGGGTCGGGTGGCGAATAAACGCCACCGCTCTCCTAGTGTTTTTCAAATGTCTAAACCTGAGACAAGGCTTGTCTCACGGTTTTGTTGAAAATAATACGACCTGCGGTGGTCTCAATCATCGTACTGTCGGTATCACGAACGTGAATGCGAGCGTGAATATCCACCACTTTCGATTCAAAAGCGGCTAAGGCATCATCAAAACCAAAGAAACGCATGCCTTCTCCTTTTTGAGCCCGTGGATTTTCAAGCGTTAAATAGTATAAACCCAAGACCATATCTTGTGTCGGCGTAATCGCTGGCTTCCCTGTGGCAGGTAATAAAACGTTATTGGTGGCGAGCATCAACATACGGGCTTCCGCTTGTGCCTCTAAAGATAAGGGAATGTGAACCGCCATTTGATCGCCGTCAAAATCGGCGTTAAAAGCGGTACAGACTAAGGGATGCAACTGAATCGCACGTCCTTCTACCAAGACAGGTTCAAAGGATTGAATCCCCAAGCGGTGCAGTGTAGGGGCTCGGTTTAACAGTACAGGATGCCCCTTGATGAGTTCCTCTAAAACGTCCCACACAACGGTATCACCACGCTCAATTTTCTTTTTGGCGGATTTGATATTTTGACATTCGCCTTGTTCAATCAATTTGTTAATCACAAAAGGCTTAAACAATTCAATCGCCATTTCTTTCGGGAGTCCGCATTGATGCAAGTTGAGCTTTGGCCCTACCACAATAACAGAGCGTCCCGAGTAATCCACACGCTTACCGAGCAGGTTTTGACGAAAACGCCCTTGTTTCCCTTCAATGATATTGGAAAGCGATTTCAGCGGTCGGTTATTGGGCCCAACGACCGTACGTCCTCGTCGACCGTTGTCAATTAAGGCATCCACCGATTCTTGCAACATCCGTTTTTCGTTGCGGATGATAATCTCAGGCGCCCCCATTTCAATGAGACGACCCAAGCGGTTGTTACGGTTAATCACACGACGATACAAATCGTTTAAATCAGATGTCGCAAAACGACCGCCATCTAATTGCACCATAGGGCGTAAATCAGGTGGCGTTACAGGCAAGACATCCATCACCATCCAGCTGGGATCGGTTTTACTGCCAATGAGTAACTCAACCAAACGCAACCGCTTCATCATTTTGACTTTTTTGGGACTCGAACTTGAACCAATTTCTTCGACTTGCCCACGCAGTTCATTCGCTAGCTCGACTAAATCGAGATTCTGAAGCATCACCTTAATGGCTTCCGCTCCGATGCCCACTTCAAACTGAGCCTCTTCATTTTCATCTAAAATACGGTCATACTCTTCTTCAGTGAGGAGTTGTCCGTAAGTGAGTTCTGTGTTCCCCTTATCTAAGACCACATAAGCATTAAAATAAATCACCTGCTCTAAATCTTTCAAAGGCGTATCCAATAAAAGCCCCATGTAACTGGGAATACCTTTTAAAAACCAAATATGGCTGACAGGAGCTGCCAACTGTACATGCCCCATACGCACACGACGCACACGGGCTTCCGTTACTTCAACACCACAGCGTTCGCAAATAATCCCACGATGACGCACTCGTTTGTACTTACCGCAATAGCATTCCCAATCTTTGGTCGGTCCAAAGGTACGCTCACAAAACAAGCCTCCCATTTCGGGCTTTAGGGTACGATAATTAATCGTTTCAGGTTTTAAGACTTCACCATGAGACAAGTCTAAAATACGATCAGGTGAAGCAATACCAATGCGAATATAATCAAAATGATCAATGTTTGTGCTAACCAAGGGGGCGTTCCTCCGATATGCGATCGCTTAAAAAGCGTTGGAATAAAATGCTAACAAGAAGGGCAGGCATCCCCGATTTTGTGGGGTGCCTTGGGGTTAATCGGCAAAGAAGTTTAACAGTTCGGTATCGGCTGGGGCGATAATGCTCCGTTGTTTTTGAGCCTTTTTCGCCACAGAATCATCCGACATGAGATCCACTTCAATTTCGTGATCGTTTTCATCTTTTTTAATGACGGATAAATCCAAACCGATACTTTGTAGTTCTCGCACCAATACCTTAAAGGATTCAGGAATGCCAGGGCGAGTGAGATTCTCTCCTTTGACAATCGCTTCATAGGCTCGGCTACGACCCGTTACATCGTCTGATTTGATCGTCAACATCTCTTGCAGGGTATAAGAAGCTCCGTAGGCCTCTAAAGCCCACACTTCCATCTCTCCGAAACGCTGACCACCAAATTGAGCTTTACCACCAAGAGGCTGTTGCGTAACCAAGCTGTAAGGGCCTGTGGAGCGGGCATGGATTTTATCATCTACCAAATGCACCAGCTTCATTAAGAACATATAGCCAACCGCCACAGGATTGTGGAACGGTTCGCCTGTACGACCATCCAACAATTTCACTTTGCCTGTGGGATAAATCCAGTCTTTGCCCGAATCAGCAATGGCTTGTTCTAGCTCTTGACGAACCGCCTTAAGCGAGGCTTCTTCGCCGTACATCTCATCAAAGGGAGGTACTTCATAAATTTTGCCGTTGAGATACGCCGCTAAGCCCAACATGGTTTCATAGGTTTGACCGACGTTCATACGAGACGGCACACCTAAGGGGTTCAGTACCACATCGACAGGCGTTCCATCTGGCAAGAAAGGCATATCTTCCACAGGTAAAATACGAGAGACAATCCCTTTATTCCCATGGCGACCAGCCATTTTATCCCCGACGCTTACTTTACGACGCTGTGCCAAATAGACACGCACAACCGTATTCGCTCCCGGAGGTAAATCATCGCCTTTTTCACGTTCAAAGACTTTGACATCCACCACACGACCCCCTTCTCCGTGAGGCACACGCAAGGAGTTATCTCGAACATCACGGGCTTTTTCCGCAAAAATGGCACGGAGCAATTTCTCTTCAGGGGGATGTTCGGCTTCGCCTTTCGGTGTGATTTTACCAACTAAAATATCATCGGCATACACCCTTGCCCCGACACGGATAATCCCTTGCTCATCGAGATTTTTAAGAGCATCTTCACCCACATTCGGGAGTTCTCGGGTGATTTCTTCTGGCCCTAGCTTCGTGGCACGGGCATCAATCTCAAACTTTTCAATGTGAATAGAAGAGAAAATATCATCTTTCACCACACGCTCTGAAATTAAGACGGCATCCTCAAAGTTATAGCCTTCCCACGGCATAAAGGCGACCAACACGTTCTTGCCAAGAGCCAACTCACCATCTTTGGTAGAGGCACCATCGGCAATGACATCCCCATAGTTGAGTACATCACCTTCACGGACGATTGGCACTTGATTCAGGCAGGTATCTTGGTTAGAACGCACATATTTCATCAATTTATGACGAATCACTTTGTTCGTTTCCATATCCCGAATATCGATAAAATTACCTGTTACCTTCTCAACCGTACCTGACACACTGGATTTCATACACATCCCTGAGTCTAAGGCGACTCGCTTTTCAAGCCCCGTCCCTACTGCGGGTCGCTCCGTTTTCAAAAGCGGTACGGCCTGACGCTGCATGTTCGCACCCATTAAGGCACGGTTGGCATCATCATGCTCTAAGAAAGGGATGAGAGATGTCCCGACAGAAATAATCTGAATAGGAGAACTGCCCACATAATCCACAGATTCAGGCGTGGTCGTGGTAAAGTCATTGCGGTAACGAACAGGCACACTCGCACCTTCAATTTGTCCTGTTTCCACGTTACGACGTAAGTCCCCAGGTGCAATGCGGTAACGATCTTCCTCATCCGCAGAAAGATAGTCAATTTCTCTGGTAACCACACCATTCTTCACCACAAAATAAGGCGTTTCTAAAAAGCCATAGTCATTCACACGAGCAAAAGTACACAAACTACCAATCAAACCTGCGTTTGGCCCTTCAGGGGTTTCCACAGGACAAATCCGTCCATAATGCGAGGGATGAATGTCTCGCACCGCAAAACCAGCACGCTCACGAGTCAAACCACCTGGCCCTAAGGCAGAAAGGCGACGCTTGTGCGTTAATTCCGCTAAAGGATTGGTTTGATCCATAAACTGAGACAACTGGGATGAGCCAAAAAACTCACGAATCGCCGCCAAAAGGGGCTTGGGATTTAACAGATTATTCGGCGTTAAGGTCTCAGAATCCTGAAGTGTCATACGCTCTTTAACGATACGCTCCAAGCGTGAAAGCCCCACACGGAACTGATTTTGAAGCAATTCACCCACGGCTCGAATACGACGGTTGCCCAAGTGATCAATATCATCAATCACCCCTTCATCATAGTGAAGGCTAATGAGGTAATCGACGGCTGTGATAATATCGCCAATAGTAAGCGTCCGCACCTGATCAGGCACACTTAAGCCAAGTTTCTTATTCATTTTATAACGCCCGACTTTACCCAAATCGTAACGCTTGTCATCAAAGAAACGAGAATCAAGTAATTGACGACCCCCACTCACGCTCGGTGGATCACCGGGACGCAATTTTTTGTAGACTTCAATCAAGGCTTCTTCGGTGGTTTCGGTGGAATCCTTATCCAAAGTACGACGCAAAAATTCAAAGTGCCGCAAACGCCCTTCCATATCCTGTTCGCTTAAGCCTAAAGCTCTTAACAAAACGGTTGCAGGGATTTTACGATTTTTGTCAATTTTGACATAAATCACGTCATTGACATCGGTTTCAAATTTTAACCATGCTCCACGATTCGGAATCAACGTGGCATTAAAGGTACGCTTTCCATTGAGAGCGGTTTCTTTTTTAAAGTAAATGCCAGGTGAACGCACCAACTGAGAGACAATAACACGTTCCGCACCGTTGATAATAAACGTACCCCGATCGGTCATCATCGGGATTTCGCCGATATAGGCCTCTTGCTCTTTGATTTCACCTGTATCACGATTAATCAAACGCATTTTAATACGGAGCTGCTTGGAGTAGGTCGCTTCATTATGGCGAGCTTCTTCCACCGTATATTTGGGCTTGTCAAATTGATACTCAGGTAAAAAATAAAGCTCTAAACGCCCTGTGTAATCACGCACGGGAGAAAATGAAAGCAGTTCTTCTTTCAAGCCTTTTTCTAGAAACCACTGGAATGACTTTTTTTGAATCTCCGCCAAATCAGGCATATGATCTAAGGGAAGATCCCCAATACCAGGAAGCGTTGAACGCTGAACCTTTGTCGTCGTCATGTCAAACCCTCTTTATGATCTAAGAAGACAGATTGTGGCAAACAATCTAATGCTTCGTTTAAATAATACCACGTTACATCGCAAATGATGCAAGAAATGAGGAGACTTTGACAATCACCTCAGAAAAACTTATACAATTGAAATGAGCTTATTGAAAAGAAGTCTATCAAAAATGAAGCCATCCAAAGTGAAGATAGAGTGTAGAAACATCATGCGAAACTGAACGCTCCAAAAATTTACATTACGTCATCAGAGACAAAATGTAAGCAAGGGGCAGGTATCGTTGAGCCACCCCTTGCATTTACACTACTTAAGCTCGACTTTTGCTCCAAGCTCTTCAAGCTTCTTTTTAATTTCTTCAGCTTCTTCTTTTTTCGCACCTTCTTTAATGGTTTTAGGTGTGTTATCTACTAAATCTTTTGCTTCTTTCAAGCCTAAGCCAGTGATGGCACGCACTTCTTTAAGCACTTGGATTTTCGTTGCACCTGCATCCACCAACGTAACGGTGAAGTCGGTCTGCTCTTCAACGGCTTCAACCGCCACAGGAGCTGCTGCAACCGCAACCGCAGCAGGAGCCGCCGCAGAAATACCGAACTCTTCTTCAAAAGCTTTTACCAACTGAGCGGTTTGTAAAAAGCTCAATTCTTTAATTTGCTCAAAAACTTGAGATGTTTTGGAGTCTAATTCAACAGACATCATCATGATGAAAAGAACCTCTTTCGGTTTAACTAATACACTTGAGAAAACTCAAGTTGGGGGAAATCACAATCAAAAAGCCACAAAATGCTTACGCACCTTCTTTTTCTTTAATTGTTGAAAGCTGATCAAGCAAACGAACCAAACCAGACTGATTGCTACTCATCACATTCGCCAGACCAATTAATGGGCTTGCGATGCACATCAGTAACTTGCCACGCAATTCTTCTTTAGAAGGCATGGCAGCTAGTTCAGCCACGGCAACGGCATTCAAGGCAGAACCTTCCAAGAAGCCTGCACGAAGTTCGTTTTCTTTTTTATTCTTTTTAAGGAATTCTTTAATCACCTTAACAGCAGACACTTCATCGCCATAGCCCAAGACTAAGGCGGTAGGCCCTTTGAGACAAGGGGCAAGTGCTTCAATATCAGTGCCTAAGGCAGCACGTTTGACTAAGGTGTTCTTCGCCACTTTAACTTTAACATCAACCGCTCTCAACGCACGGCGAAGATTCATCATCTCCAAAACGCTAAGTCCACGATAATCTGCTAAAATAATGATATTCGCCGTCGTAATATCTTCAGTTAATTGAGATACAAAACCTTTTTTTTGAGACAGTGTGGGCATGAAGGGTGCCTCTTTCGTCGCTTGAAATTACTACTAAAACGAGAGAGTCTGCTATTAAAGAGACCTAAATGCGAGATGACATGTTAGATGACCCTATGAGCGAACTCAAATTGAGGAATAAGGGATATGCAACACCATTCACTCAACTAGGATTCGATTATAAGGCAAACAAAGGAAATGCAATAGTTTTTTTTGAGCCGTCTTAAAATTGTTGTATTTTGTTACAGTTGATTGTTTTGAATTGGATTTCAGGAGGGTAGGTTTCGCTTGATTCTTTTTAATCCCGTGCGTCTAAGGGGGCTGTTTTGAAAGTGTTTTTCAAAGTCTTCTTCCGTCATAGAAACGAAGCACTCTTGTTGGGGATGCTGAAGCATCGGGCGTGGGGCAAAGGCAGGCTCTTCTGTGAGATGCGAAAACTTAATGTTCCACGGACACACGTCTTGGCAAATATCACACCCAAAAATCCAGCCGTTTTGATGAGTCGTGATAGCCTCAGGCAGTGCGTCATCCGCATTTTCAATCGTCCAATAGGCGATACATCGGCGACTATCGACTTGCGTCGGTGCGAGAATCGCCTCAGTGGGACACGCAGTGATACATCGTGTACATGTGCCACAATGCCCTGTTTCTAGCGTGTTTTCTTGAGGCGGATGCGTCCACTCAACAGGCTTGTTCAAAAATAAGGTGCCAATCATCACCCAAGACCCTGTTGCTTTGGTAATGAGAAGGCTGTGCTTGCCTTGCCAGCCCAAGCCTGCACGCACGGCTAAGGCTTTTTCGAGCAAGGGGGCGGAATCCACAAAGGGACGACCGTTTAAATCGGGATGTTCTTCTTGTAAATGCTGTAAGACTTTAGCTAGTTTGCGTCGAATGATTTTGTGATAATCTTTGCCCAATGCGTATCGGGCGATTTTGATGGTGTCCCCCTGTCCCGCCTCCCAACCTGGAAAATAATTGAGTACTACCACGACAATGCTCTGCACGCCTTCCCATAATAAGGTGGGGGAGCATCGTTTGTCCGCATGACGAGGCATCCACTCCATATCGGCGTGATACCCTTCATGCAACCATGCCTTTAGTCGACTTTTTTCCTCGTCTAAATCGCTTGGGTTTAAGACACGCCACGCTGTGATGCCGTATGCGTTTAAGGCGTTTTCAAGCGTAGTAGTTTGAATCACCAACGGAATTTCACTCCTTTTTGAATGGGCTTTGTGAAGACAGTCCCTACTATACTATTCCCTACTATACTATAAAGGGGAACTCTAAATAACATGTTCGTGATATGCTGAAAACGTCTATTTTATTGAATCCCTGTTGAAAGAATTGCCCCTATGCTTCAAGCTCAAAATGTGTCTGTTTTTTTTGGATCTCACCAAGTCTTGTCTGATGTTACCTTGAAAATCACGCCTCATAGTCGTATTGGACTTGTGGGGGTGAATGGCGGGGGTAAATCCACCTTGCTGAAATGCCTCATGCGAGAACTTACCCCAAGCGAGGGTGAAGTAAGTCAAGCCCCGAATGTGCGTATTCGATGCTTGACCCAAAACCCTGAGTTGAATCCTGACTTTACGCTACAAGAAGAATTGTATAGCGTGTTTACGGAAGTGAATCAAGCCAAACAAGAAGAAGGGGCATTACTCGCTAAATTGGAGCATCTGAAGGGGAAAGCCTATGATCAAGCCCTTTTGCGTATTGCGGAAATGAGTGAAACCCTCGAACGCTTAGGGGCAAATGAATTGGATGCGAAAATTAGCCGTATGGTAACGGGTTTGGGTTTTGGTTTGCATGAATTAGAACGCCATGTTCATAAGTTTAGTGGCGGTTGGCAGATGCGAATCAATCTAGCGAAAGTGCTACTGCAAGGGGCGGATATTATTTTAATGGATGAACCGACGAACCACTTGGATATGGAAGCCTGCGAATGGCTGGAGCAATTTTTGAGAGAGTATCCCGGTGGGATTTTAGTCGTCTCACATGATAGGCGTTTTTTGGATGAGGTGGTAACGGAAATTGCCGAATTGGAGCGGGGAAAGTTGACCTTATATGCGGGCAATTATTCGTCTTACATCGAACAGCGAGAACGCAACCGAGAACTCCAACAAGCGGCGGCGGATCGGCAAGAAAAAAACCTCAAAGCCCAAATGGCCTTTGTGGATCGCTTTCGAGCCAGTGCCACCAAAAGTACCCAAGCCAAGAGCCGTGAAAAGCAGTTGGCAAAAATTGAACGTATTGAAGCCCCTCAAGCCGAGTTAAAGCGTTTACATTTTAAGTTTCCGTTGGTGAATCCCAGTGGGCGTGAGGTGTTAAAGATTGAAAAAGTCGCCAAAGCCTTTGGCGAACATCGACTGTTTGAAGAGGTGTCTGCCACGTTGGAGTGGACGAAAGAAGCTCCGCAACGGGTCTTTATTTTAGGGGCTAATGGTTGCGGTAAAACAACACTCTTTAAACTGCTGATGGGGCTTGAAACCCCTGATTCTGGCAAAATAACCTTTGGCAATCGGGTGGAATTGGGCTATTATGCTCAGCATCAATTGCAAATTTTAGATCCTGAAAAAACGGTCTATGAAACGTTAGAAGAAGCGATGCCTCCCACAGGGGCATCTGAAATACGAGGGGTCTTGGGGCGTTTTCTCTTTACGGCGGATCAAGTCTTTAATAAGGTGGCGGTCATTAGCGGAGGTGAAAAAGGTCGCCTCGCCATGGCAAAGCTCATGGTGGGAGGCCCCAACGTCTTGCTATTGGATGAACCGACGAATCACCTCGACACCCCCGCCCAAGAAGCGGTGGAAGCCGCCATTCAAGCGTATCAGGGGACGGTCTTGTGTATTTCGCATGATCGCTATTTTATTCAAAATCTAGCGACGCAAATTTGGGAGTTTGATCACGGACGCTTGGTTACGTTTGACGGCACTTATAACGAGTATCTTGAAAAGCGAAGCATGCTTTTGCTACAATCTCGTAAAAAAGGAGGCATTACCCCCGCGATGGTGCAGGAGAAATCCGCCTCGCAAGAGGGGGCTTCAGGTGGCGATAGCAAACAGCAACGTCGTCAACAAAAAGCCTTGCAAAAACAGGTGCGTGCCTTAGAAAAATCGGTGGGGACGTTGACCGCTGAACGTGATGCTCTTATGGCGGAAATGGCACACCCTCGTGTGGCGAATGACTATTTGGCGTTGGATCGTATGGGACAACAGCTGGAAGCCTTGAATGCTAAGCTCTCTGCGGAAGAATCGCACTGGGAACTGCTGCTTGAACAACTCGAAGCTTTGCAACCGTAGTTGGAAAGTACTTTATTTTAGAAAATAATTATGTTATACAGTACTAAAATGTTGTATAATATATTATGAAGGAGCTGTACTGTGATGCTTGATAAATATCAAACTTTAAAAAATGCTCCAATTGAAGAAGCGATTATACGTTTTGATATTCCTACCTCTCATCAAAAATCATTTGAAGAACTAGAATCACTACTTGCTTTCTATAAAGAATTCAACCCTTCTTATGAATCACGCCGTAAAATAAAGCAAGGGGATCTTACATTTCAACTCGTCGATCAGGATTGTCGGAGTCAAATGTCTTCTAGTAATATGGGTTTCTCATTGGAATCCCATGATAGACCGAATATCATATTAGACATCACTGTTTCTAGAGGCTACAGATAAATAGGGAAAGTATTGTGAGTGGCATGGGGAAATGACGAAATTGAGGCGTCTTGACCCTAAAACGCCTCAATCATCCCCCTAAAACCTCTTTATATCGTCTGTTTCCCCAAAAAAACAG
>CAZDMD010000021.1:0-23427 GCA_964506805.1 uncultured Vampirovibrionales bacterium
GTATGTCGGCTTTATTCAATTGGCGTTTTGTTGCCTCATCCTTGAAAGACTAATTGATTTATTTCTCGGATAGACTCTTAATTGAAGTGCTATCTCACCGATTCAATTTCAGGCGTTCGCAGATACACATCCCCGATTTGATAAAGCAAATACACCCCATCCCTTGAGGCTGGCACGACTTGGATGCGTCGAAACACGCTTTGCAGTTCAGGTGTCTCTTGCTTTAAAGGTTTGGCAGGCGGTAATGTCTCAATCGGGGAAGGGGAGGCGAGTTCGACACGTTCAAGGGGAAGCGTGAGAACGAGCGTCCCTTTCACGCTTAAGCTCAAATGCGTGGGGGCTTTTTCAATCTGTAAATTGGGTTGGATTTTCCCCCCATAGGTATGTACCAAGTATAATCCCGGATACAGCGTTACCCCTTCCGCTGTGCTAAGCGTGGTATCTAAACGAAGCAAAGGTTCTTGCGAACTGGCATACTGTCGAGGCCCGACGTTGACAATCCAAGACTCTGGCACGCTGGGAGGCGGATCTTCTCGCTTCCCAAAAAGATAACCTGAAAGCCCTTTTTTCATGGGAGGTAACGGCTTGGGGCGGTTTTTTAAATGCCCTGGTGGCCCAAAATAAGGATCGGTTTCTTTTGGCGAGGTTTTTTCGAGGTTGGGTGTAATAGTATAGCCGTTATAAGGGGTTTCTCCCCATTGTTGTGAGTCGTAGCCTGTTGCATCCGCCCCCCATGCAGGCAAGATGAGTGTCGGCAATAGGCAAGCGAGTAAATAGCTGTATTTTCGCATCAAATCCTCCTTGATTTTTGTTTAATGCAAAAAGGAAAAGAAAGTCGTGAAATACATCAAATACGTCCACAAAATCGTTAAAGCAGGCAGACTCAACGCCACAAAGAGCTGTTCCGTTGACCATGAAAACACCACCGCCACCGAACGAATAAAGAGAATCGTCGTCCACACCCATAATACGGCATAGGCGAAAATCCCTAGCATCGGGATGCCGAGTTTGAGTAAGCTGACCACAGGAAGCAAAACCCAAGGGATCGTGCTGGCACTGGTTAGCGTCAACAATAAACCAAATTTACTGTCCTGCGTAAAAACGTGATACGCATAGGCAATACCACCCGAAAGTCCCAACCACAAACCGAAATGCCCCATAATTTGAAGAATCAGAAGCATCGGGCTAAGGAGAACGCTCCCTTTAAAAATAAGCCCACAAAGCACTTGAATCGCAATAATAGCAGACGTAAACAAAATCTGTTGACGCAAGAGAGGCGTATCCAAATCAGCGGGATTACCATAGCCGTTTTTTAAGACTTCAAGCGTTTGCAAGGGAGCAACCAACATACCGTGCAAGACACCCACCCACGACAAGGCAGGGGCTTCGTGAGGCAAGAGTTGCACGTCTCGGCTACGGCAGATATTAGGAGACTCTTCACTAAACGCGTTCATATCGCATCCCCCTTACTATTGATGCAACCACAACGGTTGATTCGCATAACGCACGCTCAACGGCAAGGAAGCCTCCACCGTATCAGATGCTTTCAAATAAGGCAATAGGTGTCTCAAATCCATACCTAAGGAGGCTTCTCCAAACGGCAAATGGATTAAACGCCCTAAAAAATCAGATTCCGCCTCATAAGGCACAAGGGGCATTTCAGTGGCTTTATCCAAATTAAAGCGTTCATTGACTAAGCCTTGCAAAACGGTTTTCGCATAATACCAGTCGCCCAACTCATCGACTAAACCTGCTTTTAAGGCTTGATTCCCCGTAACCACTCGCCCATCCGCTACCGCCACAATTTTCGCTCGACGAGCGTCTTTTTCGGCTTCGTTTTCAAGAGGACGCAGGCGACCATCTAACACCGTATTTAAAAAATCTCGATAGCTATCATCAATAATGGACTGCAACAAGGCAAGCTCCCCTGCATTCGTGCTTCGATAAGGATTCAATAAATCTTTGTATTGACCGCTTTTAATGGTAATAGATTTCACGCCCAATTTTTTAGTCATGAGTTCTTGCACATTGAGACTTTGCATAATCACGCCGATAGAAGCCGTCAAGGTGCCTTTATTGGCGACGATTTTATCCGCAGCAACCGCCGTATAGTAGCCTCCACTCGCAGCCACATCCAACAAACTAGCGACAATCGGCTTGTTGGCACGAACACGCTTCACCGCCGAATTGAGTTCTTGACTCATGCCCACCGTTCCCCCAGGGCTATTGATGAGCAACAAAACCCCTTTAACGGCATCATCGGTAGCGGCGACATCTAAGGCTTCTCGGACGGCTTGAGCGGGACTGCTTTCAGACATCAAGCCTCCGCCTTTATCAAAACTATTAATCTCACCTTCTAGCTTGATTAAGGCGAGTTGATTACCGCTTATTTTCTTGAGCGTAGCGGTCATTTTATTTTGAGGGGTCGTTGAGGCATTTGGCATGGTGGAGCTTGGGCTGTTTTTCATCCACAAACCAATGCTTCCTAGCAACAGACTTAAGACAATTAAGCCAAGTAAGACGAGGGTAAAGGGTTTTGATTTTTCGAGTTCAAGGGGCATAGGGGGATTCTCTCTTTAGCAGGCGATGCGACTCAATTTAGTATAACACAGGGAAGTCCTCGTGCACATTACAATAAATGGTGTAGTTTTATTGATTTTTATTTGCTACAATATAAAGATATGATTTTAAAAATGAAGTGAGGGAGTGAATCATGCTGAAAAAGATTTTAGGAACTTTGTCTGTCTTAGCGAGTCTGGTGTTGCTTTTGTGCTTGGCTCCGTTGAATCTGGCGAAAAGCGAAGGGGTAAAGTCTAAATCCGCCTGTAAAACCGTATTGCTTTATTTTTATTGGGAGAAATGTGGTGCTTGTAGACAAATGGCTCCCTTTGTGGATGAAGCCGAAAAAGCGTTGAAAAAAGAGGGTATTAAAGTGAAACGTTTTGAAGTGTACGATCCTAACGTTACATCAATCGTGAGAGAATTTCAGTTTAAAACGGTACCTGCCTTTTTCTTGCTGGGAGAATCAGGCGGAAAAACCAGTAAAATAAAAATTCAAAGCTCAGGACAAAATTTAAAAGAGTCTGTCTTAAGCACCGCTTCTCAATTTCGTAGCGAACGAGGTTGCTAGCAAAGTCGTTTCAACCAAACAAATCCCGATGCACTTGCTGAATATGTTGCCGAGACACATGCGTGTAAATTTGCGTGGTGGCAATATCGCTATGCCCCAGTAGTTCTTGTACGACTCTTAAATCCGCCCCGTTTTCGAGCAAATGTGTCGCAAAACTATGCCGAAACGTATGAGGGGAAAACGGCTTACCAATGACTTGGCTCCACGTCTGCGTCCAATCATAGATTTCTTTTCTCAAGTAGGGTCTCGCTTTACCTTGAGAAGGCGTTTCATTCCACAACACATACCCCTGACTCTTTTCCGCAGGACGAATCATCAAGGCACGCTCCAGAATCTCAAGGCTTGCTGGGGCAAGCGGGATGAGACGCTCCTTATTGCCTTTGCCGTAGCATCGTAAAAAGCCAGCTCGTCTTTCGACTTGCTTCCATTGTAGTTGAATGAGTTCACTCACACGCAAGCCACAGGCGTAAAGTAGTTCAAGGGCAATTTTTTCATTCATCTCCTGAACATGAGCATACAGTTTTTCAATATCAGAGGGCTTTAAGACACTAGGTAGCGTATGGATTTGCTTGGGGAGTTCGAGCCATTCAAAAATGTTCGCCTCTAAAAGCCCTCTGGACATGAGCCACAAAAAGAAGCCTCGGATGCTGGAGGTTTTCCGCATCATCGTTCGACTTTTGCGTCCTTGTTTTCGCAGATGAGACAGATACAAATTCACATGTTTGCGTTTTAAAAATGCCAAGACGAAAGGGGCTTCCTCCTGATTCAACAAAGGGGTGGCGTGGGTGTGGAATAAATCCCCCTCATTTAACAGATTTAAAAACTCTTGGATGTCTCGTTCATAGGCTTCAAGGGTATGCACCGAATACTGGCGTTCGAGTCGCAGGTGTTCTAAATAGTCGGCTAGCGCTTCAAAACATTGTGCGTAGGACATAAATGAGATTACACTTTCTATATCTACCTGTATCTACTCTTTAAAGTATAGTCTGAATTATAATTTTAACAAATGTTACAATACTTCAAAATTTTGGTATTTCATCCGATACCTTTAAAAATAATAAGTTGATAAAGGGTGAAACGCTTTATGAAAGTTCATACACGTCATACCGCCATGACTTTAGTGGAAATTTTAGTGAGTATGTTAATCATGTCTGGCTTAATGTTGTTGCTAGGGGTTGTGGTTCGAGCGATGGGTGAGGTGAGACTCGCTTCTTCTAACAAAGTGGCACAAGCCTCTGTCTTTGAAGTGCAGAAAGCCTATACGCGCTTTGTATCCAACGGTGGTTGGATTTCAACTGACGAGCAAACCGCAACACATATTACTATGATTATGGCCAATTTAGACAATACCGCAGTCATTAACGATGGGCTTCAAATCAATGGGCTGACTCCCACAACTTCGATTACCTGTTCTAACGCAGGAGGCTTTACTTGCTATCGACTCCAAAATAATGCGGTACTTGCCGTTAGACGTTTTGTGGCTCCTGATCCAGCTGTAAACCCTACGAATATAACGGGGCTGAATGGTTATTTTTCTCCTTCTGCTGGGAATGCAACAGAAATCAATGGTCGTACCCATCAACCGATCATCATCGACCCTGACGGGATGTTTGTCAACGGAGACCCTAGTTCGGCGTCGGTTCATTTGTTTATGGATTCATTAGGACGAATTACACCTCGAAACACAGGTGTCTCTACGCTTGCAGGGGTAACTGTCGATCAACCTGCGTATTTTAACTTACAACGTTAAACGCTAGCGACTTCTATAAAATGGATGCTCTCTTGTGGTATAGTGGAAAAATAGTCAAACCAAACCACACAGGATGCCCCTTACATTGATGACCACCCTTGAACGTTTACAGCACCCTCCTGAAGCCGATGGGCAAGTGCTTACCTATTTTTCAGATTTTTATACCGTGCAGTTACGCAATGGCACACGGCTTGCCTGCAAGCGAAAAGCCTTACTCAAAAAGCAAGGCATCCGTGTCTGTGTGGGAGATTACGTTACCGTTGAAGCCCATGATTCGCAAATGGGCTGGATTACTCAAGTCCTCACCCCCCAAAGCGTCCTGAGTCGCCCTCGTATTCATAACGTCAGCCATGTGTTGATTGCCTGCCCGTGGCATGAGCCTCGATTCGATTTAAGACAACTGGACAGACTCTTGACCAAAGTCTTACTCGCTCAGCTCACGCCCTTCATCGTCTTTACCAAACGAGACATACAAATTGATGAAACACACGAAGGCTTTACGTTGGAGCAATGGTTGACTTACTATCAGCAAGAGGTGGGCGTAAGGTGTTTAAGCACCAGTATTTATGAAGCAGATTCGATTGAAACCTTAAAGCAGGAATTGCTCAATACAGGGGGGACTTGGGTTTTAGCAGGGGTGAGTGGGGCAGGGAAGTCTTCTCTTTTAAATGCTGTGGATCCTGAACTGAATTTGCGTGTGGATGCGATTTCTCATAAAGGGGGACGTGGCACGCATACCACTCGGCATACGGAACTTTTAAACGCATTACAGCAAGTCCTGATTGCGGATGCCCCTGGCTTTAGTCAGCTGGATTTCACGGAAGACTTGCCCCCTTCTATCGCTCAAGCCTTTTCTGAAATAAAGAGCATTACCGATTCAATCCCTTGTGCTTTTCAAGATTGTCTGCATCAAGACGAAAAGGATTGTTCTGTTAAAACCGCTGTTGAAACAGGTACGTTTCTTCAAGCACGCTATCAACATTATACTGAAATGCTAGAAGAATCCCAAACTGCGTATCAAGACAGTTTAGTTCAATCTAAAAAACAAGAAGAGAAAACCAAGCAAAGTAAACTTAAAAAAGGCGGAAAATCGGTGCAAATCGTGAAGCTGAACCCCGAATTAAGAGAGAGCAATCGTAAGCAAAACAAACAAGTACTGAAGCAACTTGAACAGGATTTAACACGAAAACAGCGTCATCATGGGTTTGACTTGGATGCTGAGGCGTCTACCTTAGACGATTATAGAAGCCTCTGAAAAAGTCCCCTAAGGGGAATCTTCATTGTCAAAACAAGCCGTTTTTTCGTTATTTAGTACCCCTAAACGCCTCAAAATCCGTTTGTTTTTCCTCGAATCTCCCTCCTTATTGAACTTTTTCAGAGGCTTCTATACCTAAAGTAGTCGATTTTGAACAGGGTGCGTCTGCTCCGATTTGAGTTGCTGATACGCCGTGTGAATTTGATTTGAAACGCTAAACCACTCTTGAACAGCGTCGGGATTCCCGATATTCTCTCGCATATTTTGTAACAGGGTAATCATTTCATCTAAAACCAACTGCATGTTATCCGCATTACGTTGATAAATCGGCCCCCACATGGTGGCGGGACTCGCTGCCAAACGAAGCTGATCGTCAATGCCTCCACCATGAAAGGCAAGTAAATGACCAGGTCGATGCTGTGCAATTAAATTGGTTAGTACCACCGCATAGAGTTGAGGTAAATGGCTCACGTATGCCATTGCCGTATCATGCTCAAGGGCATCCAGCAAAACAGGAATCATGCCGATTTGTTCCAAAAAATGTTGAAAGCGTCGAAGTAAGTCATCCCTTTTAAATTCAGGGTGGGGTGTCAACAAAAATCGTTTCTTGTAAAAAAGTAAGGGGCTTGCATGTTCAAACCCTGCTTTTTCTCGCCCCGCCATGGGATGCCCCCCCACAAACTGTTGAGGCAAGAGTGAAGAGCCTAATGCGGTGATGTCTCGTTTACAGCTACCAATATCGGTTACCAGTACGTTTTCATCACGCACACGAGTCGCCACTTCTTGTAATAAGGCTTCATTGCCATCTAAATGAGTCGCCAAAATGACCAAGTGATCCCCCGTAAACGATTCAGGAAGCTGGGGCTTTGCCGTACTAGCAATCCCCTTTTTTAAGGCAGATTGCAGGGTGTTTTCGTTTGGGTCGATGAGATGAATCGCAAGCGTTTGGGCATCAAATCGTTCACGCATCAACCAAGCGAAAGAACCGCCAATTAAACCCGCCCCAATAAGCGTTACTTGCTTAAAAGGGCAAGGCATATCAAATAAATCTGATTCTACAGGAGTAGGCATAAAAAATTGTATAGTCTTTTAAAATCAAAAAGGCGACACCCAGATTCGAACTGGGGATAAGGATTTTGCAGACCCCTGCCTTACCACTTGGCCATGTCGCCTTATTTATATCAACCCTACATATCATAAAATGAAGATGCCCCAATGTAAAGCCTTATTTTAATCGACTATATAGACATTGTACAGGAAACTCTTGAAAAGACTATAAAAACACCCCCGAAAATCGAGGGTGTTTTAAAACTAGAATTAAAACTCAATAACTGAATTCTAGTACATGCCACCCATATCAGGAGCAGCAGAGGCTTTTTCCTTTTCAGGAATTTCCACAATCAAGGCTTCAGTGGTCAACAACAAACCACTAATAGACGCTGCATTCTGTAACGCAGAACGTGTTACTTTGGCAGGATCCACAATACCCGCTGCGAACATATCCACGTAAGCATCGTTTAAGGCATCGTAACCGATTTGTCTTTCGGCATCTAGCACTTTACTGACAATCACACTACCGTCTTTACCCGCATTTTCAGCGATTTGACGAGCAGGTTCTTCAATCGCACGCAATAGGATTCTCGCCCCAATACGCTCATCACCTAACAGGGTATCAGCGTAGGTTTCTAAGGCACGTTGAGCTTTCAATAGCATCGTACCACCACCAGGAACAATGCCTTCTTCAATCGCAGCACGAGTCGCATTCAAGGCATCTTCCAAGCGCAATTTACGCTCTTTGAGTTCCGTTTCTGTCGCAGCCCCGACTTCAATCACTGCGACACCGCCTGACAATTTAGCCAAACGTTCGTTGAGCTTTTCTTTGTCGTATTCGCTGTCGCTGGCTTCGATTTGACGCTTAATCGCCTCGCAACGTTCTTGAACGGCTTGACGAGTGGAATCATCTGCCACAATCGTGGTGTTGTCTTTGGTTACGGAAATGCGACGTGCTTTACCCATTTGTTGAATGGTGATGTTTTCAAGACGCAAGCCTAGCTCTTCCGTGAACAATTGACCGCCTGTCAACACCGCAATATCTTCCAACATGGCTTTACGACGATCGCCGAATCCAGGGGCTTTCACCGCTACCACACGAATGACTTTACGCATGCTATTGACGACCAAAGTCGCAAGAGCTTCACCTTCAATGTCTTCCGCAATCAACAACAAGCCACGTCCTTCACGAGCGACTTTTTCTAAAATGGGGACTAAATCTGCCACCAAATTGATTTTCTTGTTGACGCACAACACGAAGCAATCTTCTAAAACCGCTTCCATGCGTTCGGTATCCGTTACGAAGTAAGGAGAAATGTAGCCTTTGTCAAACTGCATCCCTTCTACCACACGTAAGTTCGTTCCCATGGATTTGGATTCTTCAATGGTAATCACGCCTTCTTGACCGACTTTATCCATGGCTTCCGCAATGAGTTCACCGACGTAATCATCGTTGCCAGCCGAAACGCTCGCCACTTGCTTAATGGCAGATTTACTGTCTACAGCTTTAGAGGTTTGACGAATCTCGCCTATAATGCACTCCACGCCTTTGTCGATACCTTTACGCAACGCAACAGGATTTGCCCCTGCTGCCACGTTTTTCAAGCCTTCACGTACAATAGACTGAGCCAATACAGAAGCGGTGGTGGTGCCATCTCCAGCCACATCATTAGTACGGCTCGCCACTTCACGTACCAATTGAGCACCTGCATTCGCAGCGGGACAATCTAATTCAATTTCTTTAGCGATGGTTACACCGTCATTCACGATTTGAGGAGCCCCAAATTTCTTTTCTAAAACGACGTTACGTCCTTTAGGCCCCAACGTTACTTTAACGGTGTCGGCAACCGCATCTACGCCTTCTTGCAATGCACGACGGGCTTTTTCATCATAACTAATTTGCTTTGCCATAATTTTTATTCCTTACAAATGATTAAATACATACAAACAAAAAGAGAATTAAACCACTAGACGATCGCCAAAATGTCTTTTTCGGAGACGATTTTGTAGTCCTGACTACCTAGTTTTACATCTGTACCCGCATACTTGGTAAATAAAACGGTTTGACCGATTTGAACCGTCATGGGGATGAGCTGTCCGTTTTCGGTACGTCCAGGCCCTACGGCGATGACTTTCGCACTTTGTGGCTTTTCACGAGCAGAGTCAGGGATAAAGATACCACCCGACGTTTGTTGAGTTTCATCAACTAATTCTAACACAACACGATCCGCTAAAGGTTGAATAGTTACGGTTGAACTCATTGTTAGGAATAACCTCCAATTACATAATAAATACAAAATAATACAGGGATGACTTCAAGATGAACACGACTCAATGTATTTCATCTTAAATCTAAAAAAATTATACCCTAAACATAGGGAAAACGCCGTCCTATTTATAAAAATTTAAGAGTCTACATTTAAAACTCTTAATTTATAGCTATTTCAAGAGTTTTCTGAACAATAGGGCTAGACGAGGAGCTTAAATGATTTTAGGAAGGAGTGTAGAGAGACCTACATGACTGAATAAAATCAGTGTAGCGACAAAGTATAGACATTGTACAGGAAATTATTGAAACAGCGATAGCAGGCTAAACAGATGCTTTGACCTTCAAGGCTTGAATACCAGGGAGTTCCTTGCCTTCGATGAACTCTAAACTCGCACCACCCCCAGTAGAGACATGGGTAAAGGCGGTTTTAGGATACTGAAATTTCTCTACTGCTGAAACGGTATCTCCACCGCCTAAAACGGTTTTAATGCCTTGGGTAGTCGCTGTGGCAACGGCTTCGGCAAGGGCTTTTGTGCCATTTGCAAACGCATCCCATTCAAACACACCGACGGGGCCATTCCACAAAATAGACGCACTACTGAGTACCACATCGCAGAAAACTTGGCGTGTTTTAGGCCCAATATCCATGCCCTCCCAGCCGTCAGGAATGGCGGTGGCCTCCACGGTTTGGGTGTTTGCCGTTGGGCTAAAATCATCCGCTACGACAATATCTTGAGACAAGTACACATTCACGCCGTTGGATTTTGCCTTTGCCATAATGTTTTTAGCGGTGTCTATAAAATCAGGTTCGCATAAGGATTTACCCACGCTATACCCTTGAGCAAGCAAGAACGTGTACGCCATGCCGCCGCCGATGATGATGTTATCCACTTTATCGAGCAGGTTCGTCAACACCGCAATTTTCGTAGAGACTTTTGAGCCTCCGACAATGGCGGTAACAGGCTTAGGGGCATCGCTTAAAATACCACCTAAAGCATCGATTTCAGCCGTCATCAGTAAGCCTGCTATCGCTTGAGGGGCGTAGTGAGCCACGCCTTCTGTGGAGGCATGTGCGCGATGCGATGTCCCAAAGGCATCATTGACGTAAATATCGCAAAAGTTGGCAAGAGCTTTCGCCAATTCAACGTCATTTTTTTCTTCGCCTGCTTCAAAACGCACGTTTTCCAGCATTAAAATTTGTCCGTTTTCTAAAGCATTGACTTTCGCTTGAGCATCTTCACCCACGACATCAGAGGCTTGCACCACTGTAGTGTTGGAAAGTAAAGTCGCCAAGTGAGCCGAGACAGGGGCAAGGCTGAGTTCGTTCATCTCGCTAGGGCGTGCTTGGCAAGACGCTCCGAATTCAACGTTTGAACCACTGTGCTTGGGTCGTCCAAAATGGCTGACCACAATCACTTTCGCCCCTGCTTCTACTAAAAAGCGAAGCGTGGGAAGAGAAGCCACAATACGGCTGTCGTCATCGATTTTGCCGTTGGACATGGGAACATTATAATCTTCACGCACCAAGACTCGCTTGCCTTGTAAGTCGGCAGGGGAAAGATCTTGCAATCGCTTGAACATGAGGGGGTCTCCTTTTTTAATAAACGTCTAACTACTTTGTACCACGAATTTCTGTAAAAGTGATAAATCCACTTAAAATAAATAAAAACGGAATCATAATCGGCGGACGATATAAAATCGTATCGAAGAAGCCGTGCGTCATAAAACCTAACAGGGAAACAAAAAGGGTGAGAATCCCCAACTTTTGAGCCAACGGACGCATCTCGTCAAAGACACCGCCAATCAACTGATGCCACACCGTACCCACAACGCTTAGAAAGCTCGTCAATCCCAAAACGCCTTGTTCCACCATGATTTCAAGTGGAACGGAATACGTCCCCAGTGCGTTGAATCCCGGCGTCATATAGAAGCCGTAAATCTTTTTAAAGACGGTATTAGAAGGCCCAATGCCCACCAGCCAATTATCCAGAAACATGAGCCACGAACTTTTGTAGACGTTGAATCGATAGGAAATGGAAGAGTCGCTGCGAAAGGCGAAAATACTCTGCACCCGATGCAAAATTTTTTCGTTGCTGAAAATCCCCCCCACGACACCTAGTACGCCTAGTATTGAGAGTCCCCACCAAACCGCTTGTAAACGGGGCTTGGTTTTTAGCACCGCATCACTTAATAGCAAAGGATACAGCAAAATAAAGAGACTCACGACTTCCGCAAAAAGCCCCAAATACGCCCCACGACACCCCGTCATCACGATGCCATAGCTGACCACCGCAAGTAATGCCCCTGCGAGTCCCAACCAAGGGAAGATGAATCGAAACGGCTGGCATGCGAGTTGTAATAGACACCACAAGCCTGCTCCTGAACTCGCCACTAAAAACGCCGCCAGTAAATTCGGATTATACGGCTTTAAACTACCATACACTCGGTTGAGCTTGAGTTCATTCGGCGTGTTGGCATCCGTCCAGCCTGCGAGTTCGCCTGCGTAGCCATGCACCTGCATCCACCCTAGCACGCTTTGAATCACGCCTAAAATAAGCAGCAAGGCAAAACCGCCCTGCATCCATTGCGGCGCGTGACACCATGTGCTTCGCAAACCCCAAAACGCCACCAAAAACAAGGATTGCTTGGCTAAACCCATCAGTGCTTCAGGTTGAACGCTTGAAAAACAGGCTGAAATCAAATACGTCATAAAAAACACCAGCACCAAGACATCCAACAGTTGGGGAGATTTGACCCACGCATTTTTTCCTGTCAAGAGACTGGCGAGTAAAATCCACGCCCCGATGCCTAAAATGCCTGCTCCTAGAACGCTGGTGTCTAAAAAAGTACAGCCGATGAGTAAAGCGAGACTCATCACACTTGGCAGAATCCCTAACGCCCAAGACGAGGCTTCACCTTCTTGCACATGACGAGCAAAGGCGTTAATGCAAAAACGCCCCAAAAGGGAGCTTTGCCACGTTTGCACCAAAGCTCGATGCAGGACATCATGCAAAGCAACGCCCCCTTGAAAGAGCTTGGAACTGGCTAAAGTCGCTGGAAAAACCGCCGCTTGCATTAGGATGCCTCACCTGCTGGTACGGCTTTGACATCCACAATACCGCCATGCACATAGTATTTAAAGCCTTCTAAATCCATAGGCAAGCCGATTTTGACCTTCACGCCTTCTGCGACATAGCCGTCTTTGGTAATGGTGGCGTGATCCCGCAAGGTAATCCAGTATTCTGAAACGCCTGTTTCGGTGGCATCGATTACAGGAGTGGCTTTCTCGTTTATCGGGAGCATCACTTGCACGGGCTTTTTCACGACCTCCACGATTTTAACTTCCCCACGAGGCTGATTGCGAATGGTAATATTCGCCATATCTCCTGCTTTAATCAGTTGAGCCTCTTCGCTTCTAAGGGTAAACATCACGCGGATGTCAATATCGGTTTCGCCTTCCACCATCGCACTGGAGGTAGCGTGCAAGTTGCTCTGCACCAAGAGAATCCCCAGCCCTCCCAAGCCCAAAATCAGGCAAAGTCCAGCATCCAAGACGTTAAACTTTCCAAACAAGCGACCAGTTGAATCAAGTAATGGCATTTGTAATTCCTTTATATTGCTATGAGAAACCTCAATTTAAAATTTTACGCATTCAATCGACTCTAACAAGTCCTGCGGCAGATAATGAAGACTCTCTCGCAACGCCGATTGAGACGTTACCGCCGATCCAAACACCCGAACGACCAAGCTCGCTGCCAAATTGCCCAAAACTGCGGCTTCTAAAGCCGAAGCCCCTGCCACATACGCCACTAACCACGTTGCGACAACAGTATCTCCTGCCCCAGTTACGTCAAAAACATCTCGCTTATTAAAGACGGGAATAAAATAAACGCATTGAGCGGACGCATCAAACAACGCCATGCCGTCCTGCCCAAGCGTAATCAGGACATAAGCACTTTGGGCGTTTTCAAGCAAGATTTTTCCTGCACGAATAATCGCCTCTCGACTATCTAAGGCAAAGCCGACGTTTTTTTCCGCTTCTGGCTGATTCGGCGTGAGAATCGTGGCGGCTTTGAACTGGCTTAAATCACTTTGACTATCCACCGCCACAGGGATTTGAGCATTTTTCGCATGAGACAGCACAAAGGGAATTAAAGACGAATTCACCACACCCAAGCCATAATCTGACAGTAAAATCCCCTTGGCTTGAGGCAATAACGCTAAAAACTGATCCTGTAGTGCGTGCGTCATTTCTTGCGACAAGGGGGCTTGAGACTCACGATCTAAACGCAACATTTGTTGCGTTACGGAAAAGTTCACCATGCCTGAAAGTCGTGTTTTGGTCGTGGTGGGACGAGACGCATCGGTGATCATGCCTTCAGTGTGAATGTTCGCTTGTTCCATCACCTGCTTGAGTTGAGGGGCGTAGTAGTCGTCTCCCCAAACGCCTAAGGCGTAGGTGTTCGCTCCATACGCTGCGACGTTGTGAACCGCATTCGCACCGCCTCCCATGACAATATCCGTTCTATGGTGGCGAAGAATAATGACAGGGGCTTCTCGGCTCAAGCTATCCACATGACCGTAGACCATTTCGTCAATCACCATGTCTCCCAAGACGAGATGCGTGGCATCAGCGAACTGGCGAATCAGGGTTTCGAGACGTTCCTTCACAACAGGCATAGGACAAGCCTTTAATCGTATTCAATAACCTCATCATCATATCGTGGGTATGGGTTGAAGTCAATCGAAGGGTTTACCATTTGACCTATAAATGAATTGCCTATGATTAAAAGAAAATGCTAAAATGAACCCATAGTCTTAATCATGAGAAAAACCTATGCCCACTTGGATGCCCCTTCTATTGAAACGTATTTTTCTACTCATCGCAATTCTATTGGTTGTGGGCGTGTTAAGCCTCTCTCGCTGGGGGATTCCTGAACCGAAAACGAAAAACGCTTTGCCTCTTAATCCAATAGAACGCTTTCAATCGCCTAAAAAAGTGCCGTATTATCGTGCCAAACGCTTGAATGGCAAGGATGTTTTAGTTTCTCCGTATTCATTAGGTCAATTCGGAGGCACGCTGTATCAAGCCGTTTTAGGGGAAGGCCCTAAAACCTTAAATCCGTGGGCATCCTTTGATGCCACCTCGTCTGCTATGGGGAGTATGCTCACCTGTCAACCTGTACAAACCCACGCCCACACAGGGGAAACCCTACCGTGGATTGCCAAATCCTTTACCATTTCTCCTGATAAAAAAAGGATTCGCCTTGTTTTTCGAGACGGCTTAAAATGGAGCGACGGGTATCCCCTCACGGTGGATGATTTACTGTTTACTTGGAATGTGATTATTCAAAAAGGGCTGGGTAACCCTAGCACTCGAGATATTTTGCTGGTGGACGGTCAATTCCCCACAATGAAAAAAATCAACAAAAATACCGTTGAAGTGGCAACCGTACGTCCCTATGCCCCCTTGTTGTTGAATCTAGGGCAGGCGATTGCCCCGAAGCATATTATTGAACCCGTGATTCGCTCTCGTGGTGAAGAGGCGTTTGGGGCGATGTGGTCAACGCAAGAGGCGGAAGAACATCCTGAACGATTCGTGTCTTGCGGGGCATGGATCTTAGAAAAGTATCAGTCTAAAGAACGGATTATTTTTAAGCGGAATCCGTATTATTTTGTGGTGAATGCGGACGGGAAGCACCTGCCCTATTTGGATCGAGAAGTCTTTACCTTCGCCAAAGATATGAGCCATATTCAACTCTTATTTGAGCAAGGGGCTTTGCATACCCACATGGCAACCCCTCAAAATCTAGGGCGTTTGCAACGTTTAAAAAAACCAGCATTTCGCATGATAGACTTAGGAGCTAGTGATGGTGCCAATTTCGTGATGCTGAATCTCAACACACGACGAACGCCTGACGGCAAAGCGATTGTCGATCCTATTAAGCTCAAGTGGTTTCAAAACAAAGCCTTTCGACAAGCCTTGCATTATGCGGTGAATCGTCCGCAAATGGTGGAGAACGTCCTGAAAGGCTTGGGGAGTCCGTTGTTGACCAGTATGGGCTTGAATAATATCTACCTCAATCGAGAATTGGCCTCTCAAACGCCGTATGATTTAACAAAGGCGAAACGACTCTTGAAAGACGCAGGGTTTCGTTTGAACGGCAAGCACGAACTGCTTGATGCGTCGGGGAATCGGGTGAGTTTTGATTTATTGACCAATTCAGGCAACACGGAGCGAGAATCCGCCTTAGTCCAGCTTCAACATGACTACGCTCAACTCGGCATTCAGCTCAACCTACGCCCGATTGAGTTTAATACGTTGGTGGATCGCATGAAAACAGGGCGTTGGGAAGCCATGCTTATGGGTTTAAGTGGGGGCAGTAATTTTGAACCGCAACAAAGTGCGAATGTCTTTAAGAGTGAGGCAGCGTTACATTTGTTTAATCAGCGGACGGCGGAAGATTTGGCGAAAGGCGTGGACGATCGTTACCCTTTTGAAGCCAAGATTGATAGACTCTATGACTTGGGGACAGCGGAGTTTTCGTTTTCAAAGCGTCAGCCGTATTATGACGAAATCCAACGTATTTTATATGATGAAAGCCCGATGATTTATCTGTTTACGGGGAAGGTGATTCTCGCCATTCGCAGTGAACTTCAAAACATCGATGCCACGCCACTTGGCGGTGCCTTGCACAATGTGGAAAGCATTTGGCTGAAATAAGAGCATCAAATAAAATTCAGGGGGATTTAAGTATGTAGCTATTTTTACACCTTATTTTAACCCCGAAAGGATTTTATAGAATGCTTGTCTCTCCTTCTTTTATTAAGCAACTTACACCCTTACAAAAAAAAATCCGAGCGATTGCAGGACAGGTGTATCGGCAAGAAACTGTATTTCAAGAGTTAGATAGCTTTACGAGAGAAGTAGTTCGGCTTGGCAATGTAAAACCTTTACCTATCAATAAAGCACAAACAAAAGAACTTGTTACTTTAATGAATCGGATATTTCAAGCACAAAGAGATATTTTCAATGTAAAAGATTTATCACAACAGTCGATACAGTCTAACGAGAGTATTGTTACTTTAATTCAACAGTTATTACAAAACAAAAAAATAGGTAATTGTGAAGAATTTAATCGGTATTTACAAGATTTGTTATACAAGCAGGGTGTTAATAGCGTTATGATCAAAACAAAAATCCAAAATGAGAAACAACACCATTATTGCAATGACCACTATTGTTTAGCCACGTTATTAAATCCCACAAGCAATTTAAACGACCCTAACACTTGGGGCAATGAAGCCATGATATTAGATGCGTGGATGCCAATCATCGCCCCTGCTCTGCATGCTTTGAAACGATTTAAACAAGTGCTAAAAGTCGATGAAACGCTTGGGGAATCTTTGGTGTTTAAAGGGGATGATTTATACACTCGAATAAGTCCTTATACACCGAAACAACATGAATACTTGTTAAATCGTAAATCACCTTAAACATTTAAGTCAAAGCTCTCATAAATTTAAAACCGCTTGCTGATGTAACAAATATCACAAGTCTTCTCAGTTTCTACCTGTCGCATCCGATACCTCACTCATCTCTGTATTTTCCAAGAGTATAAGATGAGTTTAGATGATGTTTCAACGTTGGATGCCTCTTCTAGTGGTACTTACCTTTTTATGTCATACCTTGCTCGTGCCTACCGTATGGGCAGGCACACAATCAGAAAACCTCGCCAAACGAGCGGTTGCGGAACTGCAAAAAGGCAATGTTACCCTTGCTTCGCAACTGGCAAGTGATGCCGTAACGCAAAGCAATACCCTTGATGAAAAAGCACGAGCCACCCTCACCCTTGCCTTGATTGAAGTCAAACAAGGCAAAACCCCCCACGCCCAAAAACGACTCGCCACACTGATTGGTCAATTACCGCCTAATCATCCGTACGCCAGTAAAGCCAAACAAACCTTGCTGGTTATTTCTCAAGAAAAAACAGCAAAGGCGTTTCAAGCCACGCCTCAAAAAACAACGACACCCTCTACTTCTACGACGAATGACTATTTTAACTATGCGATTGACCCTGAAAAAATTATTCGTTGGAACTTGAAAAAAATGCCGTTAAACATTTATATTCAAGAGCCTCCTGCGGATTTAAAAGCCCGCCTCCCTGACTACAAGAACTTCATCCTGAAAGGGATTTCCGAATGGCGAAAAGCCGAACCGCTTTTAGCGTTTCGTTTAGTCCCCACCGAAAAAGAATCCGATATTCGGGTCAAATGGAAAAAGACGCTTGAACATAATCGCATTGGGGAAAGTCCGAGTGTGGTGGTGGCAGGCAAGCTGGTCTTGGCGGACTTGGTGTTGGCAACGCATCTACCCAATAACACCCCCTTAAGCAATGATACTCTATACAGCACCATCACCCATGAATTTGGTCATGTACTCGGCATTCATGGGCATAGCCCCCATGAAACGGATTTAATGTATTGGCAAACCAGTACCAAACAAGCGGGCTTAAGCCCTCGGGATGTGGCAACGCTTAAGCGTCTTTACAAAACGCCCGCCACGATTACCAATAATCCTGATGCAAGCATGGCAGCAAGCCGAGAAGATGCCAAGCTCTTACTCACGGCTCAAATGATGTATGACAAGGGCTTGTATACGGAAGCCTTAGGCAAATTACAGCCCTTACTGAAAAGCACGCCTAAGCATAAGGAAGCGAATCTGTTGACGGCGTATTGTCAAGAACGTTTGAAAAACTATGAAGCCGCCGCGACTCACATGGAACGAGCGGTTACGGTGAATGATCCCGATACGGCTCAAGTGTACAATCTGGCGTATATGACCTTACGTCGAGCGGAAAAGCGGGGGCGTTCTCATGTGAGTTATCGGGGGGAATTGGAAAAAGCACTGCTCATTCTCCGCACAATCCAACCCAAAGCAGAAGCGTCTTTGCAAGAAGGCATTCAGCAGTCCATTCGCTTTTGTGAGTTCGAGTTGGGAACTTGACGCTTCATTCGCTTGAATGGCGTCTCTCTTCGCATTAAAAGAGAGTCTAGCTCTTTTTTTATGTTCTCGATATGATGAGTAAATGACACATTCAAACTCACCACACGATGCCCCCACCTACGCCTTACAAGACGACCTCACCTACGCCTTGCAAAATGCCTTGCGGATGAGCCGTTATTCAGGCGTGCCGATGAACGACACGCTTTGGGTGATTGCCTCGCTGAAATCTGCCGATGCCTATTCCATTGCCGAATCGTGGTGGGACGTGCTAGGCATCCAACAGTGTCGAAAAAAAGGACGCATTCTCTTTCAGATTCAGCAAAATAAATCCCCTGAGACCTTCAAATGGCACGAACAGTTTTTCAAGCGAATCTTCTACGGCTTGCAACGACTTTTTTTTAATACGCTGTTTATGGATATGCCTGAAGAGCGTCGTCTCTTATTGGGCTATATGAATGAATCGCCCTTGTTTCAGTTGGCGATGCGTAAAGCGAAATCCAACGAATCCCCTAAGATAGAGTGGGTACATTGGCTGGCTGCCTTAGATGATTTGCATCCCGAATGGCGAGAGATGTGGAATCTGCCGAAAGCATCTTTTTCAGAAGCAGGACTCCTTGCCAAGCAGGAGGCGTTAAATCAAAATCGCTTCAAGCGTTTAAGTCTGTACTGGACGAAAGAAGTCGTGCAGTTTATCTTGGTTTTTAGTCTGTTGTTGATTGGCGTGCGTCAAGGCTTAGCGGAACCTCGCTTGATTCCTTCAGGTAGTATGGAACCCACGATTCAGGTTAAGGATCGGGTGATTGTTGAAAAGCCGAGTACATGGTTGCATCATCCCTACAAGCGAGGGGAGATTTTGGTCTTTGTGCCTCCTGATGTGGAAGTGCGTAACGACCCCCTTTCGATTTACTTGCGACTCACAGGTTTAAGTGGGTATCTCACGCCCGTAAACAACGTTTTAGCCGCCGTGGGTATCGAAAACGTGTTACCGTCTGTCGATACCGTTGATATGGCGTATATTAAGCGTCTCATTGCTTTGCCGGGGGATATGATTAACGTCGTGCCTCATGTCGGAGTCTTCATCAATGGGGTGTTGCTGGAAGAGCCGTATGTGGCGGAAGTGGCAAACGCGTCTTGCACTTTGCATGATGCACAAGGCAATTATTGCCAGCCTTTTATTGTGCCTGAAGGGCATGTGTTTATGATGGGGGATAATCGCAATAATAGCCATGATAGTCGCTATTGGGGATTTTTGCCGATGAACCGTATTTTAGGCAGAGCAGTGTTTCGCTTTTGGCCTTTGGGTCGCATTGAACCGATTGGGGATGAATACCCCAAGTCGAATGAGGCTCGTATTGATGACTACCGTCCTATCGATTAAAGGGATGAAATGAGACGTGTCGCCTTTTGATTTAGATGCACGCTTAAAAAAACGCCTGCAAGAGGCGGAAAATTCGCACAATAGACGCTCGTTGCAAACACTGGACTTTCAAGAGAATTCACTCTTAGTACAGTCCGCAGACGGTCAACGCCTTCACCATTTTTCCAGTAATGACTATTTGCAATTGAGTCAACACCCTGCTCTCAAAACAGCCAGCCAAGAGGCCACTGTCCGTTACGGGACGGGCATGAACTCTTCTCGCTTGATTGCAGGGCAACATCCCTTGCATGAGGCGTTAGAAAATGCCGTCGCATCGTGGAAGCAAAGCCCAAGTGCGTTGATTTTCAACAGTGGTTTTCAAGGCAATATCAGTGTGATTCAAGCCTTGTGTAGTAAGGGCTATATTTTAAGCGACAAGCTGAATCACGCCAGCTTGGTAGACGGATGCCGTTTAGCCGTACAAGGTGGAGCGAAATGGCAACGCTATCGCCACTTGGATTATGACGATTTAGAAAAACGACTCCGCAACATTCGAGCCATTGATGCCCATACCCCCATTTGGCTCATCAGCGATACCCTTTTTTCCATGGATGGCGATACGCTCGATGTCCGCACATGGAGCGAACTGGCGGATCGTTATGGGGCATTGACGTATGTGGATGAAGCCCACGCCGCTGGAATCTATGGTGCCAAACGTCGTAGTGGACTGGTAGAAGCCTCTCAAACGCCCTTTCCCATTACGGTTCACATGGGAACATTTTCAAAGGCATTGGGGAGCTTTGGGGCGTATGTGGCATGTTCTCAAGCTGTTAGAGAAACGCTCATCAATCAGGCACGAGGCTTCATTTATACGACTTCACTGCCTCCTGCGGTGTTGGCAGCGAATTGGGAGGCGGTTCGACTCGTGCAGTCAGACGCAAGCCCTGTGTCGCAGTTGTGGGACAACATTCACTTTTTTCAAGCGATGCTGGAGCAACATCAGGGACTCAGAGCTTTGCAAGTACCTGTGTCTTATAGCCAGATTATCCCCTTCATACTGAAAGACAATGACCGTGCCTTAAAGGCGGAAGCCCAGCTGAAAGACTTGGGATTTTTAGTGAAAGCGGTGCGTCCACCGACGGTGCCTGAAGGGCAGGCTCGTTTGAGGCTTTCGCTTTCGGCGGGGCATCAACCGAACGTATTGAAGGCTCTTGGGGGGGCTTTAGAATCCTTAGTAAAAGAAGGTTTAATCTAACCCTAAATCTGACGATTTGGCAAGCAAGACGTCTACAATTCCAAAAGTAACATCGTCATATCATCCCCAAGGGGCTGACCTTGCGTAAAATCGCTTAAAATCATCAACATGGAATCCAAAATTTCAGGGCCTGCGTTGCCTTCTTCAATCACCCCTTTAAACAAGGTGCCTAAGCGTTCTTCGCCAAACATTTCATCTTCCGTGTTTTGAAGTTCGCTAATACCGTCGGTAAAAAGTAGCACCTTGTCCCCTTCTGCGAGCTGGACTTCCTGCATAGCGTAAGGCATATCAGGCACCCAAACCAAAGGCGTTCCGTTTTCTTGCAATCGGGTGATTTCACCTGTTTTGGCGTGATAATGATACGGATACGGATGCCCCGCTCCTGCAAACTGAAGCAGTTTCGAGCGTTCATCCAAGTGCAGATAAATCGCTGTCGAATACTCGCCTGTTTTAATGACATCCGCGAGCTGATTGTTTAGATGAAACAAGACTTGATCAGGCGTTTGGTGATGATGCGTAATTCGATAAAAAGACGATTTCACCATTGCCGTAATAAACGCTGCGGGAATGCCATGCCCCGAAACATCGCTCATTAAAACGCCCAGTGTCCCATCTTGAAAGGTAATCATATCGTACAAATCACCGCCAATCGCTTCGCAAGGTAAATACAAGCCGTGAATTTGAGAGGTCGCACTATTATAGTGCAGTTTACCGTATGCAAAAGGATTATAATCGTCGTCCGTGTCGTTAGAAATATCGGGAGGGAGCAGACTCATTTGCAGGACTCTTGTCTTTTCGAGTTCCTTTTCCATATCCAAACTGCGATTCGTCAGTTCTTTAGTGAGGTTAAACATTTCATTATTATGCCATTTAAGTTCCTGTTGCTGCTTGGCTTGAAACGCCATTTGTAGTAATTGACTCTTCCACTGCGTGGCGGATTCATTCGCATGTAAACACCCAACCAAGCCCAATTTTAACCACTGCGAGAGTTCTTCCGTACTAGGGAGTTGTTCCACCAGTAGCACGAGATGACTTTGTTTCGCCCAAACGGTATTTTTAAACTCTTTTAGTAACGCAAGCGTTTCTTCATGGTGAGTTTTACTTTGCAAGACCACCCGAGACCCCTCTTGTTCCATGCTATTGAGCTTGGTCGGCATCGAATACGAATCCACCTTGCCCGATTGATAATTTAAAAGGATTTCTAGATTTTCAGGGGTACACACCAACCACGTCGGCGGATGATTCTTCCATTGTGAAAGCACAGACGGTATTTTATGATTTTCTTTGTGCCAAGCCAGCTCTTGAGATTCGGCATACTGCGACAGGACTACTTCGTACGAAGGAGGACAGTCGGCTAACCAATAAAAATGTTGCTGTGTCATTATGGGGTTCTCCGAAACTGTTAAGGCTTTCTAATACTGGTATAGAGGGCGGTTGTCATATTCACTATGTCGACTGCTTTACGTCAGACTTAAATCAACTGTAACATTTCCACTAAATGGTTGGTGGCAAATAGGGCATCCCACTATACACTAACTTTCATTGCGTATTACATCAATGTAATCAACGAATTAAGAGTAAAAGAATTAAGCGTAAAGGAATCCTTTTTTATGATGAGCCTCCCTGCGGATACCGCCCTTTTAGATGCGATATTTGACACTCCATTTGAGGAATTAAGCACCCCAAGCCATACCCCCACCACAACAGGGATAACTCGCCCAGAGACCCCACGCACCCAAACGACGGAGACTCCCACCAAGCCTAAAAACCCCTACGCCAAACCGATTCATCTTTTAAATGCAAACCTAACGTTTACCCCTTATGAAAAAGAATGGAAGTTAAGCGAAGAAGAGCAAGCCCTCGTCTCGGCTTCGGTGAGTAAAACATGGACGGATCAAGCCATGAAGTGCTACATGTGTGCCGCTGACTGTGCCAATTGCGATATTCCGAAAGGCAACTATTCTTTTGTGTGTCAAATGGCAAAGGTCGTGCCAGTGTTGTTAGAAAGTTTAGGGCAGCCTGATCCGCATCGCCTCAAGCGTATTTTTCCGCAGGGGTATCCGCATACGGCGTACTAATAACAATTAAACGATTCAATCCAAACGCAAGAACTTGCGTTTGGATTCATTGATGCGTGCCTAAAATAAGACGCACGAGTTTTTGTTGTAGAATGATGATAAAGCCTTTAGATTTGCAAGAGAGGACACCACCCTTGAGTAAACCGATAATTTTCATTTCACACATCCATGAAGAAAAAGAGTTTGTGAGTGAACTGAAGTATTCGATTGAAAGCACTTTTAAGAAACCACAGGTTCCTTGTTTCAGGTTGATTATGACACCTATATTATTGCCTT
>CAZDMD010000022.1:0-22460 GCA_964506805.1 uncultured Vampirovibrionales bacterium
TTAAGGGGGGACTAAGGGGAGGAGAAACGCAATACGTCCTCCCCTGTCCCCCCTTAAATCGCCTTTTGGGGTTTGGGGTCTTTTGGCGATGCAAAAGACCTCAAGACCAACCAGCCCAAGCAAGGAATCGCTCACAAAATATCGAATCAATACTGTTTCGCATTATGGTTAGAAAGCATAACAGAAATAAATCATCTTGAGGAGGCGTTGAATCCCCCCAAGCGTCATTCTAGCAGTAGACCCTTCAGAGGCAAAGGAAAGAATCCTTTTTATGAAACAGTTTTTGTGTTTAAGCGGTATTTTAATCGGGCTGATGCTCCCCTGCTGGGGTGGGGTGTTGGCAAAGGCGGAAGCACTCAAGCTGACTCCCTCCACGCCTGCCATGCCTACCACATGGCAAGGCATTCGCTCTAATCGTTTCCCCTTTATGGATTCCAAACAAATTGCCATCACCGCCTTTAAACAAGGACAATTCCAACAAGCACATGTGTTATTACAAGCCTGGCATGAGGAACATCCCGAAGATTTAGAAGTGCTGTATTATCTCAGTCAAACCAGCTATCAACTCCACGACTTCACCCAAAGCAAACGCTATGTGGATATTCTACAATCCATTGCCCCACAAGCCCCATGGACGCAAAAGGCGAGTCAATGGGCGGCAAACGTCCCTGAACTGCAAGTGGATGCCAAAACCCTGTCGCAAAATAATACACTGCTGTCTACCTTGAAATCGGTGGTGGACAATCAGCTCCCTGATTTAGAGTTTTCTTCCACCCTTGAAGAATCGAAAGAAACACAAAAGATTTCCTCCCTACAGCGTGTGCCTTATGTGTCTCCTGAAAGTCCAGAAACACTCACGCCTGCAAGCCCCAATCTAACGAGTGAACTCCCCACGTTGGCAGAAGCACAGATTCAGAACGTCCCTCAAACAATTCCACCTATGGAGCCTAAAGCAGAGGCTTCAAGCAAGCCTATTATGGGAGAAAAAAACACAAAGACGAATACGCCCGTGTTGACGCAAGAACAAATTGCTCAAAACTTTCAAATGCTCCAACAGCTGATGATGATGCAAATGATGAGTCAGTCGAATAACAATGGGATCAATCCCATGATGATGCAGATGATGGGGCAGGGCAATTTAAACGCATCGTTTAATCCTTTAAACGCCTTAGGAACATCGCCGTCGAATCAGACCATGAACCCGCAGATTTTTAGTCAAATGATGCAGAATTCGCTCTTGAATAATATGAACGGCTTGTTTAACACCAATGACAATAATAATAGTAATTCAAACGGCTTTGGCTTTTAAGCACACTATTTTTTAGAAGGCTTCTTGAGACTATCCCGTAAGGCTTGAATATCGGGGAGGTTGGGGTGTCTACCTTTCCAAAGCACATGGAAGAGCGGATTTTTTTGGGCTTTTTGCAGGTCTCGCATATGCTTAATGGGGTCAGGTGTGGGGAAGAGGTGAGCTGCCTGCGTAATGCGAAACGCTCTTTCAAAGGTATCTCTTCCTAAGCCTGCACAGGTAATCCCTGAAAATGCCATCAAGGCCATATCCGCCAAATACGCCACATAACGAGGGAACAATGCCAAATCACTTAGCGTCGCAATACCTGCACTGACCGCAGAACCAAAACTGCCTAAACCAACAAGCCCCGCATTGAGGCGTGGGGTAATGGCATGATCCATCGGTAAACCTGAAGGCATAATATGAAGCGGGTTTCCACGACTCTCTCTCAAGATGCTCATTAAGAATAAACCATTCGCTACCTGAGGGATAATGGAAGAGGCATTTGCGACCAATTCAACGGTATTAGAGCGTTTCTTTTCAAAAGGATCTTCCGTTTTGGTAACGGCATTGGTATCCACAGAGTCAGAAGCGGACATATTCGCAGGGTCTTTAGGATCCATTTTATGTTGAATTGTATTTTTGACGCTTTTACCGCCTTCATACAATAAGGCTCCACCGAGCATGGTAATCGGTAAAACAGCCCCCAACGCTAAGACATAAGACGGTGCTCGAACGGTGGGGAATTCCGTTCCTTTTAAGAATTCCTTACGGGAGGTAAGTTGCAAGGCATCGTGAGCAAAACGCCAGTCCCTTGCCATTTTACCGACCATCCAACCCAGTTGTTTCACGCCTGCTACACCAGAGGCAATCGAAGAGGGAATAATCAGCTTCATTTCGTGAGGTAAGGGGGCGTGTTCAAACGGTTTTTTGAGTGTTTCAAACAGAGGGTAAAATGTCTTAAAGTATTCGCCTCGTGCCATACTTGCAAAAGCACCAGGATGCACCATGTGCATCATCCCTTTGGTTTTGCCGTCAGGGGTTTTGACTTGATAAAAAGGATGAGGAAACTCTTTGCTACTGTCCCATTTGCCTTGCATCACGCTATGATACATTTGATTTGTTTTAGGTGTTTGCGTTACATCGCACTGATCCCCATGGGATTGAGCCAGTGCGGCTCCCCCCATGAAGAAAGACGTACCCGCCACAAACATAGGAAGACGAGCCGCAGGTGCTACAAAACAAGACGCTAAGTTCAGCACACTACCCGTTAAGTTAAACACTTGCGGGGTTTGATCCAACAAGGCACTACGGCTTACGGAAGCTAAATTTTGAGCTAAAATGCCCGCATTCGCAACGGCTAGGGCATAACGCCCAATCGTACGGTAACGACTTTCCTTTTCGGTGCTAGGGGGAAGGCTTTGAATCGTATCATCCTTTTTCTTGTCTCCCTTTGTTTTTTGAGTGGTATTGTCCTGTTTG
Organism: uncultured Vampirovibrionales bacterium; assembly: GCA_964506805.1. Lineage (GTDB taxonomy): Bacteria > Cyanobacteriota > Vampirovibrionia > Vampirovibrionales > JAJTHC01 > JAJTHC01. Next base: position 2,774 of record CAZDMD010000022.1, read on the forward strand.
CGATCGGCTAAGTCAGCGTGCGAAGGTGCTTTGCTTTTTTGGGCTAATTCTTCAGGACTCAATTCCCAGAAGTTATCATGCGTTTTCTCTTGAGGCGTTTTACCCAATCTTTGCAGAGAAGGATTTAAAAGAGAAGGGGTGGAGACGATTGTCGTTGAATTAAGCACGTTCTAATCCTCCTTTTTCTTTTAAGGACGCCTGCTTTTGCTTTAAGGTAAAGGAATCTTTTTTTGTGTTGTCGTCTTGTGGGGGACGTTCCCAACTATGCAGTTTTTGATATTTGGCATGTTCTTGAAGTTGTAGATATGTTGCTCCAGCTCCAATCAATCCACCCACGGCGGCCAGTAAGCCCCCTGCTTCAGCACCCCTCATCGCAAAAGGAGCGGTTCGTAAGAGTAAGGCATGAATCGGGGAATAAACGTTTCGTTCAATCGTTTTGCCTGCATTATTTACAATTTTATGGAGTTCAGGCTGCCAGTCTTTCAAGGTGAATCCTGAATTGAATGGCATCCCTACGGAATTTGCCCCACGCTCATCAAAGCCTTCGATGGAATCTAAAAATCCTTTGGCGAGATGCGTATTCTGTAAGAAACGTAACACTTGATCTTCTTCACCATGCACAAAGCCTTTGGCTAAGGCATCCCGTAAATGTTTATGACCCACGTCATCTGAATGGAAGACGGTAGGCAATAAAACATCGTTATATACCTGCTTAAAGAGCGAGCGGTACTCCTCTGTCGTAAAGCGTTTGTCAGGGGCATGCCCGAGTATTTTGAGTACCTCTTCATGCCCAGCTCCTACCAAGTAAATGCCTTTTTCATCTTTCTTATACCGCAAGGGATTGGCGAGTAGCTGTTTGGTGGCGGTTTGAACGGCGGCTTCCATGTCTTGTTCAGGTAAGCCATTACGTTTAAACTCTTTTTTCAAGGCGTCAATTTGTTTTTGAGGCATTTTATCAAAGTTCATGACGTCAATCATGTCGTTCATGAGCTTATTATTGTCAATCATCCCACGGACGACTTCACTGGTATTCAAGGGATGCAAAGTAGATAAGTAGGCAATCGCTTTCATATCACTACCCGTAGAATCCCCCGCCATATGTGTAATACGTGTTATATTCTGAAGTGGTGAAATAACCGCCCCTTTATCAATCTCAATAAAGGAACCTTCAAAATAAGAGGCGGTGGGATCAGCCAAGACTTTCAAAAAACTCGCTGTGGCTTCTTCTAAGGTAACCCCAGGAAAGACTTCATGTGTTAAGTCCGTACCCGAATTATTCATAATGGTTATGAGGGACTCAGCAGGGTCATCTAATTTATAGCGTAAATTGGGAGATGAAGAGTTAATCTTCATCATAATTTTACCTTCTTTACGAAGAAACTCCGCAAATTGAGGGTCTTCAGCCGCTTGTGCCAAGAGGTTGATGAGATTGAACTTACCCGCTTCTAATACCCCTGTCTGTGGGTTACCTCCGACGAGTTCATGGGTGAAGCCGAGTTCCTTAAAGCGATTCTGTTGATTTTGCCAGGTATCATACACGCCCTGTAAGTGAGCCAAAATCGAGTGAACGGTAAAGCAACCAAAGTCCACGGTATTGATTTCTTGAATGAGATCTTGGACTTCTTCTTTCGTCGCCCCCTTGGCTTCCAACTCGGTAATCCGCTTTAAAAACTTCTGTCCCATGGGGATAACATCATTGTGATTTAGTGCGTCTTGGGTATAGCGTTCAATCAATTTTTCACGCTGTTTAGAAAGCTGAAGCTGTCCGCCCGAGTTAGGAACAACTTCAAGATGGGGCGATTCAAAGTATTCATGATCCGTCGCATCCAAGGCACGGGTTCGCTGCTTGAGGAGCTGAATCACCACTGAATAATCAGGCGAACCGTTTTTAGCATTTAACTCTTCATCGGTGAGCAGGGCAAGCGCCTCTTTGGTGAGCTTGTCCATTTCGGTTACCCATGCCTGCGGTAAAGCAAGCGGTGGACGACTATTGTAAGCCTTGCCGTCCTTACCTTTTTGCATCATCATATCCATGAAGTTCACCCATTTAGCACGGGTGTAGGGGTCTTTCGCATCCCACTGGGCTTGATCAAAGCCTTCTTGAGCTTGAATCCACTTCATTTCGGGGGAATTGGGGGTAATTTTATCGGCTCGCCAGTTGAGGTGATCGGTTACGAGTTCTTTATCATATTGACCGTAATTGCCTTTAAATTCAATTTGTCGAGGCAAGGTTTTTTGCTTAAAAATTTTATCATACATCGGGGTATTACGGAGCTTTTCATGCAAGCCCGAATAGCCCATGTGAATCACGCCCTGATCATGATACAACTGCTTATCGGCAATCGTTTTACCTTGAAAACCGTTGATATTAAAGGCATATTGCAAGGGCAGATCAGGGCGACGATCCAAGCCTAACATTTCAAAATAGCCCATTTGAGCTTTTAAGTCGTACTTATGTTGAAGTACGCCCCAGCCTGTAATATCGTTCGGCACAAGGGCTTCATTATTGGTATTGGATTTCCAGCCTGCACGAGCGGTATTGGCACTTTCCAGAGCAGATAAAAGGGCGTATCGGAGTTGATCCTGCGTAAAGTGGGGAAACGCTTCATCGGTATTTTTTGCCCAAGTGTTGAGATACTGGTGAATGAGTGTCTTCTGTTGAGTAGAAAGCGGTTTGGCTTTTTTCGTATTCGATATTTCCGCTTGAAAAAAGTTCAGTTCCTGTAATTCTTTTACCATGTTTTGAGTGGTAAAATCAGGATTGTTGCGGTTTTGATATGAATAGTTTAACGCTTCACGAGATTTGGCATTATACGCAATGGTTAAATAGTGAGCAAGCCTGTCCTTATCCGAGATATTCGGTTCAACGTGATTGGTGGCACTACTGAAGTTTTTGAAAACTTGTGTGCCGTCCATATCCTGTAAGCGGTGAATTTCTCGACCGTATTTCAGAAACAGGGCTTCTAAAACCACTTGCTGTTTGAGTCGTGCCACCGCCACCGCTCGATTGGTTTCGGGGTTACAGTGCTTACTTAAAAAATACTTGACCGCAGCACTATTGGCAAAAGCTTGTTGCCCTTCCGCCGTTTTTAAGCTATTGAGTAAGGCGGTGGCTTGCTTCACCTTTTGGGCGTACTCTTCAGGCGTGTATCGAGAGGCTTTCAACGTCCCGATTTTCATGTTTTCGATATAGGCTTTATCCGTTGGGTTTAAGCCTCCCACCTGCAAGCGATTAATGAGTATCGGTAAATGCACTAACGCATAGGCGAGGGGAATCGTCATGTAACCAAACAGACTTGGGGGTATTTTAAGAAGCGGATTCTTTTTTTTCTCTTCATCGGAAAACGAAGGGGCTTGTCCCGATTGATGATCAGGTAAAGGGTTTAAGGGGAAGTGCGATTCAGGCAAGCCTAAGACTAAGGCATTTTGACACGTTTGATAAAGTGTTGCCCCCCCCGTACTCAAACGATTCAGAACAAATTTTTGCTTCCACTGTTTTTGCCGTAATGTTTCATCCGAAGTAGAGGCTTGAGGCGGTGTATTCAAAATGGGAACAGAAGAAAGAGAAGACATTGAGTCCATTGTCCTTTGAGAGCCTAAAGTCTTGAGAGAAGCCTATCTTCTAATTTAAAGGTATCAATAAAAAGAAAGCGTCTAACTAAAACTTTGAGACAAAATAAAAATAAATAGAAAGTATGTGTTTAATCAGATATTAAACTATAAATTTAAAAAGTCAACCCGTGTGAATCTCTTTCTTGCCGTATTTTGCGGATCTGTTTGACATTTCGTACTGACGTAAATCGCCTAATGTGGCTTGTGGATTTTGTAAGGCATCAATCCATTCCCCATAAACGCTATTTTGGGAATCGACTTTGTGAAACTTTAAGCCCCCTAGCAAAACCGCATTAAGCACGCCTAAGCCTGCAATCGCTGAACTTAATTGCCCCGACCCGTGTAGTTTCCCCACCACAGCGGAAGCAAGCAGACTGATGCCTCCCCATAAAGCGGCGGTAAGCAGTCCTGCTTTAAGCGGAGACCCCATAAAGTGCCATAAGGGCGTTTCGTTCGGTTGTCCTTCTTCAGAACTGAGGACAATCCACTGGCGTTTGGCGTTTTGAATGAGTGGTGCTTGACTCGCTTGAGGCGTTTTACTTGAGTTAGAGGTCTTTTCTTCCTTCTGTGGAGAAACACCCGAGACTTGAGACGAATTACGATGATATTTTTGATAGATTGCAAGTTCTGTGGCGGTGTAAAGTGGAGTCTTCATCTGGGAGTCTTCTCCTTTCACTGGAATAAAACACCCTGAATCTTTTTTTGTGCGATGTAGATACGATTCAATTAGGGGCTGTCTTCAAATAGTCAAGAATGGCGGAATTTCAAGGAAAAACAAACGGCTTTTGAGGCGTGTAGACAAACTACATAACGCTGATTGCTTGCAATCACTCGCGAAGCGAACAACGGCTTGTTTTGACACAGAAAGTACCCATTATGGGCTTTTTGAAGACAGCCCCTATCTAATTTTATCAGAATCATTTGCAAAAAACGACATAAAGTCATACACTGTAAATATATGAGTCGTAAATACTTATATATGTTTTTTTATTGTAAACACCTATTGTTTTATTGAGGAGAAATGAACATGTCGAAATCTCATGATAATTCACTACAAAACTTTTTAGTAGGTATGGTGATTGGTTTACTGACAGGGAGCTTGTTGAGCTTGTTGTACAGCCCCAACAGTGGCCCTAAAAATAGACGCATCGCCAAAAAGTGGATGGATGACACCACAGAAGACCTCAAAGAAGGCATTGATACGCTGAAAGACGAAGTGGAAAATCCGTATAGCAAGGCTCGTCAGTTTTTAGAAGAAAAACGCTATTGCCTAGAACAACAATGGCACAAGTGGCAAGCACGCCAAGAAGCCAAAAAAATCAACGAAGCCAAGCAAAAAGAAGAAGAACATTGGGATGATGACGAGGAGTCCTCTTCCACCGATGATCAAAACCTCCAAGCAGAACACGCCTAAAGAGTCGTTGAAAGGGATTTTTTCATGTTCGCCCATTCTTTAGCGGATATTCAGCTTGCCAAGCTCTTACAGGTACTCACGCTTTTATTGATTCCCGTAGGTGTTTTATTGGCGTTGTTATTGTATAAAACCGTGTTTTTAATGCAACAAGTCCTTGATTTTGTCAACATCGCTCGCTTTGATGTCGTCCCCATGATTCAAGATTTAAGAGCGATTACAAGTCATACCGCCAAACTTGCCGAACAAGTGGATTCAAGCGTTTCTTTGGTGCAACGTTCGGTGGGGAAAGTCAACCCTGCTTTAAAGCACGCTACCTCATGGAGCCTTGAAAAACTCTCAGGTTTAGGGGCGTGGCTCAAATCAGAATTGAGTGGCTTTGTGCAAAGTAAGACGACGGCTTCTCAAAATAAAGCACCTGCGAGGTCTTCTTCTTCGTCAGAAACGATTTAGGGGGGATACTGAATGGCGAGCAGTCGTACCTTTCGTGTCAATACCTTGCCTCGATTGGGTCGCTATTCCATTCGCTTGTGGTTGGCGGTTCTGTTGTGTGCCAACTTGATTTTATTAGCGTATATCGGTAATCTGTTACCCTTGACGGTCGCCATGGTCGTGGTGGGAACGGTGTGCATCTACATTATGTTAGTGCCTGTCTTGTGGCTTGAAAAAGGTGTGGTTTATCTTGTAAGACGCTTAGAAGAACGACGACTTAAAAAAATAGGCGAATGGTCTCAAAAACGACGACTGATTCGGCTCTTCGTTTTAAGTGGGGCGTACCTCATGGGGATTTATGTGCTGTCGTTTACCTTGACGCAATTACTGCCCTCTATTCAACAAGAAGCCTATACCTTATTAAGACTCTTGCCGAAAACCATTCACCATATTACTTTAGACTTACAATTTAAATTGGATGTGTTTGGGCATCAACACCCTAGTCTAATTCCCCTGATGAAAACCCTGCCGTTTATGAGTGGCTATGAGCAATTTAAACCCATGACGTGGGAGCTTCCCCCTGAATGGCTCGATTCGCTCAATGACTGGTTTCGCTTGGGGATTGGGGAAAGCAATCAGTTTGTGAATGTCAGTTTGACTCGCTTGTTGTGGATGTTATTACTGTTTGTTTATATCTTTTACGCCTTACTGGAAGGACAATTCGCTTTACAGCAAGGTTATAACCGCTTGCCTGTGGGGTGGCGTTCACATGTCAAAGCCTTTGTGGAAGATTTGCATCAAGTCATGTTGGCCTTTGTGCAAGGGCAAGTGTTCTTAGGCTTGTTGACGGGTCTGTACATGTTTGTGGTGTATAGTCTTTTTGGGGTGGATTACGCCTTGTTGTTTGCCAGTCTCTTCGCCGTAGCGGAGCTTTTACCGATTATCGGGACGTATATCGGTTTTACACCTGCTCTTTTATTTATGGCGTTTACAGGCGATTTTACCACCTTATTAGGCGTTTTTACCAGTAGCTATATTTGGCAAAGCCTAAAGGATAACATTTTACAGCCTCAGCTCATGGGTAATAAGCTGGGGATGCACCCTGTGTTTATTTTGGTGTCTCTGGTGATTTGCGGTAAGCTAGGGGGCGTCTTGGGGGTATTGCTTGCCATTCCCGTTGCCGCCATGATGATTGTTACCCTAAAACGCATCAAAACATTTCAGTTTCCAACGGAAGGCGAAGACGACTTACAGCCCATTAAAGTCGCATCGTTTCCTGAATCGTGAGTACCTGATTCCATGTCTTTAAGCACCTTTCCAACAACAGCAAAAGTGTCTGAGGGGGAATCATCCACCGCATTAAAGTGGTTGAAAATTAACGTGGCTCTTTTGGGGAGCTTGCTACTATTGATTGGCTTGTTTCATTTTACGCAACTTTTGTTCAATGAAATTATGATGCTACTAGGGGCGTATAATTTTACGTTTATTTTATTGAATTGGGTTTTATTGGTGGATGCCGTTTTAAACACGAGTATTCAATGGTTAAGCCAACGTTTAGGTTTTACAGCGTTTAAGGTCTCTCGATTGGTGAGCGTTGTTTTGGCGTATGCGGGGCTTATTTTCTTCATCTTTATTTTTGTGATTTCAGCCTTGCCTTATTTAAGTGTTCAACTTTTAGAACTTCAGCAATTCATCCCCAAAGCGTTTGCTCGTTTAGAAAGTGTGGTGAACTTATGGCAACAAGAACTCGATTTTACCTTTCCTGCAGTGATTACGCAACAAATCAAAGAGTTCAAACAAAACGTCGTCGAAGGTTTGTTCACGCTCGGACGCAAAAGTTTTACGCCCTTGTTTTACATTCTCTTGGGGCAATTGATTTCCATGTATCTCCTGATAGATGGCGATAAAATCACCAAATTTGTCAGTTACCTATTACCAAGCAGTCGAAATAACCGCCTTTCACGAGGCCTGGTCTTGAGTCAAGTGCTGATGTTCCGTACCATGAAGGCGTACACCATTATTGCGATTGTCTCTAGTGTGATTATGTTTGTTACGTTTAAAGTCATTGCCCTTCCTTATGCAGGATTACTGGCGGTTTTGTACGGATTATTCTGTTACATACCCGTTTTAGGGCCTTGGCTAGGTTTGGTGATTCCGCTTTTGATTTTGCTTTCTCAATTGGCGTTGATGAAACTGCTGATTCTCTGTATCGCCTCTGGGATTTTTCATTTAATACGTTCTCGTTTGCTTTCAGGGCGTTTGTTTGACAGGCGGTATCGCTTACACCCGATCGTCTTACTACTGGTGCTACAAATGAGTGTCGATTTAGTGGGTTTGTGGGGCTTTCTCTTTGTGATTCCCATAGCGGTTTTGATTGCCACGACGAAACGTCTGTTTTTTATGAGTCCGATTAAGAAGCGTTTGGGCGAGTTTGTGTTATAGTGTATGATGTCTTCAAACTGTCTTAAAAAACTGTCTTAAAAGACTATAAAGACATTACAACGTGCTGATTTCTTGAAAGTCTCTGTCTATGAAGCCCCTCCCTCCCCAACAAAACATTTGGCTAAAATGGCTTTTTAATGGCGTGCTATGGGTGATTCTAAGCGCTTCAATTGCCACCACCACCATGACGTGCTTCCCGACCGCTTGGGAATCTTGGGGCGAAACCCCCTCAAATGAAGCAGGCATCTCTCAAATCTACAATGCGGAACAACCGAAGGCACAACGGCTTTTTTCTGAAGTGGCAAGCTATATCGAAAGTGCCTATGTGGATGAAACCTTTAATCATCAAAAAATTTCACAATGGACGGCTCGCTATTATGATAAAATTCATAATTATGAAGATGCGTATGTCGCCATTGACTCTTTAATTTTAAGTTTAAATGATCCCTATACCCGATTCTTTCGTCCCGATGAATACGCTGAACAAAACCTTACCATTTCTTCAAAGCTTTACGGCATTGGTGTGGAAATTACCATTTTAAATGATGCGGTTATGATTACGAATATTCTTCCTAATTCCCCCGCTTTAGCCACCAAACAACTGATGCTAGGGGATGTCATTACGCACATCAATCATCAATCCGTAGAAGGTTTATCTCTCATGGAAGTGGCGAAACAAATTCGTGGCAAAAAGGGAACGGCACTCCTTTTAACAGTTAAAACTAAGCAGAATGAGATTAAAAACGTGCAAGTCGTTCGAGATGAAATCCATGTCGTGCATGTTCAGTTGCAGGACGTGCCTCAACACCCTGATGTCGGCTATATTCGCTTGCAATCTTTTATGGGTATGGGTATTTCCAGTGAATTCGCCCAAATACTGGCTCAAGTGAAAGACAAGCCCTTTTTAGTGATTGACTTACGCAACAATGCAGGGGGCATGTTGAATAATGCGGTTGAAATCGCCGACTTCTTTTTAAATGAAGAGATTATTGTAAAAGTAGACGGTCGAGAACGCACGTATGATACGGTTTTTCATGGCAAAAAAGGCACAAGTTATGCGGGTGAAATAGCCGTTTTAATCAATGCAGGTTCTGCCAGTGCAAGCGAAGTGTTAGCAGGAGCCTTACGAGACGCCAATCGAGCGATTTTAGTGGGGCAAAAAAGCTACGGCAAAGGCATGGTGCAACAAATCGTGCCTTTGGAATCTCATAAGGCAGGGCTTAATCTTACAATTGCCCAATATTACACACCGAAAGGTTTTAATCTCAATCATGTGGGACTTAAGCCTGATGTCCTCATCTCTGAACAAGAGATGAGGCAAGCCGCCCAAAAAGGACGAGACTCTATGCTTGAAGAAGCCATTCGTAGACTAAAACAGTAGACTATAGAAGCCTCTAAAAAACAGTAGACTATAGAAGCCTCTAAAAAACAGTAGACTTCCACTCAACCCTACGAAAAATTACGGCGAATCAAGTAGTGCAAGCCGTATAAGAGTGGGGTAATCCCAATCGCCACGAGCAATTTTACTTCGTAATTAGAATGCCCAATCAACCAAATTTCCTGCCAAGATAGCGTCCCATAAAACGCAATACTGGTTACAATGAAAGAATCAAAGCCTTGTGAAATCAGCGTGGAACCTGTAGCCCTTAACCAAATAAAGCGATTGCCCGTCCATTTTTTAAATTGAGAGAATAACGCAATATCTAAAAATTGAGAGATTAAATATGCCGTTAAAGACGCAACAATCATGCCTGTAAATTGTGATGCCACTTGATGAAACGCCTCTGCTGAAATGGGGGATGTTTCTAAAATGGGCAGATTTTCTAAAAATCGAATCACGCCATAAAAGCCAAAGGCGATAAAGAAGCCCAACCATGTGATTCGCTTTGCCCCTGCATTGCCAAAAAATTCGTTCAGTAAATCCGTGAGAAGAAACGTCATGGGGAATGTGAAAATTCCTGCGGAAATTAAACGCTCCCCTAGAAGAGGTAGTTCAAAGGGGATTAAGACCGCTCCTGTTAAGTTGGCAAAGACTAAGCAGGTACAAAAGACGACCGCCATAACGCTATATAAATGGGGATGCTTTGAGACATTGTCAACAGGAGGTACTATAAATTGTTTAATTTGAGAGATTAGACAAAAGAAGGGGCAAGTCGAAATAGACATGAAAGTTCGTGATTTCTCATTTTATTGTTATACTAAATGACACTAAAGTAACAGTGTATCACAAAGTGAGGTAGCACAACAGCCATGACCAAACGCATCGGACTCACAGGCGGCATTGCCAGCGGTAAAAGCACCGTCGGGCGACTCCTACAAGCATGGGGCTACCCAGTCATTGATGCCGACGAAGTGGTGCATGAATTACTCGAAAAAAATCCTGAAGTCCACAAACGTTTACGGGAATACTTTGGAGAAAGCGTTTTTGATGCCGAAACACAAACCCCAAACCGTCCACGATTAGCGGAGCGTGTGTTTCAAAACCCCGCCGATAAAACCTTTATAGAAGGGGTGTTGCATCCTTTGGTGAGGCAAGCCATTCAACGATTTTTCAACACACATCAAGACGGTGCGTTTGTCTTTGCACTGGTGCCTCTTTTATTTGAAGGCGGTAGTGAAGCCCTGTATGACGAGGTATGGTGCGTGGCGTGTTCTCCACGCATACAAGCGGAACGCTTACAAACGCATCGGGGAATGACCGCGGAAGAGGCGAAGCGTCGGATGGCGTGCCAGTGGTCATTGGACGAGAAAATCAAGCGTTCTCATCGAGTCTTCTGGAATGAGGGGAGTCCCGACGATTTAGCTCTACAATTAAAAACATGCCTCAACACCTAAAAAAAACGAGAATTTCTAAACACGGGTGGCGTAAAGGTTTTATGTTGATCTAAAGGGGGTTCTCCCTTATAGGTAAATGGGGGTTTGATAGGCGGTGTTAGGCGAATATCAAAGGAAAACATAAACGCATCACCCAAAAACCGAGCAATACCTTCAAAAGGGGTTTTCACAAAAGATGTACCAAACTGCACTAAGGTGGCAAATCCTCCGTTCATCAAGGTGGCATAGCCCTGGTTGACTGTGCTTAACGCCAAAGACATTCCCCCTTCTTTAAGGCTACGACTTTGTGCCAAGTCAAACATCGAACGGGGGACGGCTCCGTCCACGTCATGCCACATTTTTAAGAGTAGTCCCACTTCTTGATTCGGGAATAAATTGAAAAAGGTTTTATACAAGGCGAATCGAACCGCCAATTGTTTTTCGTATCGTGAACGTAAATGTAAGTATTGTTTAAAGGTGGCATCATTTTCTTGTAGTAAAGGGAGAGATTGACTACTTTTGTTGTTTTCGGCTTCAATCAATCGATTGGCATCTCGAATGGTTTTTTGAAAGGTCTTCCAATGGCGAAGACGTAAGGGTGTTAAATGTCCTTCGGGATCCGTCTGGAAGTAAAGCCGTTTCGCATTAGACAAGGCTTTGGCTTTAGAATCGAGGACGGCTCCAAAAATAGGGATGTTGCTAATCCAACTATCCATAAAATCAAATTGGCTATGCACATCGGGAATGAGCTTAAAGAAGGGGGTGGTGGTAAACAGTCGAATCCCTTTCCAATTCACAAAGGCATTGACGAGTCGAGCAGGAAAAGGCAAGTGTTCAGGGTTGTGAAGGTGAATGGAGAGTAAGGCTGGAGCTTGACGAGTAATTCTGCCTTGTGCGATTTGTTGTATATAGCGAGAAAGCAAGCGTTGTGCATGGGCTTTCGGATGGGTATCTCTCGCGTTGAATAGCCCTAAGGCGCGTCCCCCCAGTTGATTCCATTGCTTCAGGAAATAGCCGTACTTCGTGTAATACTGCCCTTCAGGGTTTTTACCTAACTGCGGATAAGGCGTTTCATCTAAAAGAAGCCCTGAAAGATCGGCATCCGTGATGCGGTACAATAATTCAGACGACTTTCCTTGGGGGAGTCCCTCTTTCTGAATCCCTTGAAGGAGATGTTCCGCAAGGTGTCCCCCTGCAAGGCTTACGCCCATGCCTCCTAGAATAAAAGGCCACTGCAAGGGATTAAACGGATTGCTTCCTGTCAACTTCGAAACCACAAAGGGATTAAGCAACTTTAAATACGTCGCCGTCAACAGTTTCGCCTTCTGCACGCTTAGATTCGGTGGCATTTTGCCTTGCCGTTGCACCCCTCGTTTCGCAAGGGAAAGCCCAAGAGAAACCCCAAGAGAAGGGGAGGGGGAAAGCATCGGGGGTGGAGAACGCAAGCGAATGGTGGAGGTCTCCTTGTTTAAAAAGTATATTTTAGAATCTAGATTTGTTTTCGGGAGCTAAGTGGGGCTTGTTGCTGTTGATGCTGCGCTTCTTTCGCATCTTCAAGCTGTGCCTTTTGAATCCCATGAATCGCATCATCCACGATTTGAGATTCTAATCCCAACATACCCGCACTGTCTCGTAAACGATACAACTCATTCAAGACTTCAGGGCTTGGGTATCGGTAGTATCCCACTTGCATGGCTCGTAACATGGCTTCATGCACGACGGAAGAGGGGTCTCTTAAAATTTTGAGAGCAAAGGCATCGACATAGGGCTTGTATTCAGGACGTTTTTCTAAGTTGGGATTGGCACTCAAAATAATGAAATAATCGTTGGCGGCATCGGCACGTCGCATCCAGTCGGGGTCTTCTAGTCGGGCATTGAGGGATCGAATAATGTTATCGTCGAAGCCTCGCACATCGGGGGGCAAGTCGGCATCACGACTCGTTGGAGCAAGCGGAAGGGCAGATTCAGGAGTCGCTTGAGGGAGGGGAGTCGTTGAAGGAGGAAAAGGAGTGCTTGTGCTTGGGGTATTGTTCATCATCGGTAACGGTGCCGTGTTAGGGTTAGCCGTCTGGCTAATAAATGGAGCAGGAGCAGGTGGCATCACAGGAGACGGCATCTCTTGCGGTGGGACAACAGACGTGGTGGGGGTTTGTGTGAGGTTCGTGTTCATCGGTGGAGGGGGAGACGACGGTAAAGTGGAGTCAGGCACATCCGCCCAAAAATCAGGAGGCATCCAATCAAGCGAAGATAGGACTGGTGCTTGTGGAGCAATAGGCAAGGACGCCTCATTCTGCAAAGAATGGAAAGGGGGGAAGGGGGGAAGTTCAATCGGCGTGAAAACGGGCGGAGGTGGCATCGGGGGCAGACGCTTAGAAGCTGAAGAAGTTACCTTATCAGAAGACTCGCTAAGCGATAGATTCCTTTCAGTTGCTCTGAAAGCATCAGGGGGAAGTGGTTTTTCAGGAAGCGTGGCGACAGGAGCATCCTGTACACTGAAACGAGGCAACAATACAGAAGGGGTTGACAAGGAAGGAGGGTAAGGACGTGTAGGTAAACTGTGAGATGGAATCATATAGGAGAACCTCTTTTATAGATAATAAGACTTTTTCGCTTAAAAGAGCCTCAAAACTTTTTTATGCTAATCAAGGTATGAAGTGTAACGAAATATATCAAGTTTGCAAGTTCGGGCTTAAACATTTCTTTATTAATTCAAGATAACTCATTTACGAATTTCATGCTTTGAATGAGAGTTGTAAATTTGATTTTCGACAGAAAGGAACACACTGATGCACCCAGAAGTGAATTCCGCTACAACACCCGATCCGTACTTTGACAATCTTGTAATGACCCCAGCATGGGAACTCAAATTACGAAAAGCCAGCCAACGTATCGCCTGTTTTAGTGTGAACTACTTGATAAGTCTTGTACTTTTAGTCTTAACTTTTCCGCTTTCACAGGAATACATTGCACCTATTTTTAGTACGTTCATGCCGATTAGTCATACCACCTTACCGAAGGCCATTTTGGTGTTTACCGCCATGTATTGGTTACCGATTCTATGGGGTGTGATGATGCGGTGGAAACGTAACACCTTATAAATCCGATTCACAGACGAACGGTAATTTTTTTACTTACATTTACAGTTTACGACATAGAAACACTTGCAACAAGAGAGGAATATAAATTCACCATGGATTATCTTGATTTAGAAATGCTGATGTACCAATCGGCTCCATCTTACGATCAAGGCTATGCTCCGCCTAGCTATGATCAAGGTTATGCACCACCTAGCTACGATTATGCACCAATGCCTGAATATCCAATGCCTGACACCTACTATGATGCACCGATTCATCAGTACGCAGCACCACAGGCTCCTGCGTATCCTCCCACCTATTTTTCAGGTAATTATCAACCCTATTTGGAGCAAGCCCCTACTTATAATCACCCAGGATACCAAGCACCTTACATCGATATTCCACAACCTCCACCGATGTACATGCCTAAGAATCCACAAGCACCACATCCTTATGCGATTCCAGCACCTCGTAAATTAGAAGCACCACCAATGGCAACCCCATTGTCGTATGCGCCTAAAATCGAAAAACCTTTAGATTTTGGTTACCCACCACCTATTGAGCCACCACCTTATTTCAAAACACCGTCGGTTCCTTATGCACCTAGCAGACCTGGTACACCACAGTATGCGCCTCAAAAGCCGATGTACTACCAAGCACCTTCTGCTCCTACATATAACCCAGGTTACCAAAACCCCAACTTCTATAGTGCGACACCTTACAAGCCTGTTGCACCACCGACTTACAGCAACGTTCCTAACTACGGACGCAATTACAATTTCGGATACTAAGCCCCTAAGCCTAACTACGGCTACGGTGGCCCACGACCCTACTAAGTTAAACCGACAGGGAAGGAATACTTCCTTCCCTGTTTCTCAAAATGATCAATAGCAAGTACCCACACCTTTTTTTACGGAGCCAAACACCATGAATTACATGAACATCAACAACAGCCCAGTTTATCGTCAGCCTACGCAATATGCACCTTCTGCCCCAGCGTACGAACAATCCTATACCCAAGCACCTTCTTCTAATTACCAAGCACAAGGCTTTGCCGTCTATGGTCAAAGACCTTCAGGACAATACGGAGCGGGTATGCCTCCTATGTCTGGATTTTGGCAGAATTTTATTAAAAATTTTCCAATGCCTAAATTTCCACCCATTCAATTCCCTTGGAATCGTGGTGGTGGTTATCCTAAGCCTGGTCCCGCACCATATCCAACACCTGGTCCTTCGCCAACGCCTCGTAACATCGGCTTAGCCATTCCGGATGGTACACGTCCTGTCAATCAAGACTATCGTGGACTTACCACCGATCAACGTGTCGCTGGCAGTAAACTGTCCGCCACAGAACTCGGGTTGTTACACGTCGGTGGTCGTGGACTCGCCTTTACTGGCAGTCGTGAAGGTATCTACCAAAGTTATTGGACGGTTCTTGAAAAAATTCAAAACGGTGAAGAGGTCTCTGAACGAGATAAACAAGCCGTTTTAGAGGCGGCGGCGGCTGACCAAAAATTCAGACGTCCTTCTGGTATGAGCTTTGAAATGGGTTATTTAAGAACCTTAAGCAACATTACAGGATCTGAAAACTTCGTCAATATGTTACAAAACGCTCCTATCGTTAGAGACACAGGTAAGCGTCTACAGACACCTGAAGATATTAACCCCGCTTCTCAGGAATTCGTCGACTTCCAAAAAAGTATTGGCAATAAAAACGCTAACTTGGGTACTTTAATGGTACTCACACAGTGGAATCACGATTTACTCGATAATGGTTCGGTTGACGGTTCGATTAACGTCCATGAACTTGCTGCGTTGGAATCCGATGTGGCACTTGTGAAGAGTCCAGATGGTATTAAGTACATGTCGGCACTCGCTGAAAATGAAGTCGCCGATCGTTCCTTTAACAACTCAACAGCGAAGTTTTTTGGTCAGGCCTTTGCCAATGCCTACGGTACAGGGGCTGCTCCCGTTACCTTAGGTATGATTCAACAAGATACGGCTAATGTGGCTCGTCAGCAAGGTATTTCCGTCAACACGGTGAAACAAGTAACCGCCGCCACGATTCGTAACTTTATTGACGGTTCTAAAGAAGGCTGGACGCAAGGCTTAAACCTCGCAAAAAGCATGTACAAAGATCACCCCGTCATGGCAGGGTTAAATATGGCGGGTACCAGTGTCGCTGCCATTTGCCCTTACATCGGTGGATTGACGGCTAACGCATCGAACGCCGTTGTAGGTACTGGCAACACCTCATCAAACGAATTGCCTTGGGTTTAACCCGATAAATATACACAGTAAACACCCTTTTGAGTCTCTCTGAAGGGTGTTTTGGGTTTTTGAAATTCAGGGATTTCAACGTGGGTTTGACTTGCCTTTTTTCGTATATCTTCTAAAATTAACGTAGCTCTTCTAAAATTAAAAGCTGTCTTATTTAAATCCAGTTTAGAATAAAGGATGTCCCCATGAAAATCCATGAATACCAAGCCAAAGGCTTGTTTCGCGAGTATGATATTGCCGTTCCCAACGGAAAAGTCGCCACGACCCCTGATGAAGCGGTTCAAGTTGCCGCTCAACTTAAAACGGCTAAAGTGGTAGTAAAAGCCCAAATTCACGCTGGGGGTCGTGGTAAAGGCGGTGGCGTGAAAGTGGTGGATAACACCCCTGAAGCGGTTCGTACGGCAGCGGAAGCGATTATCGGGATGCAACTGATTACGCCTCAAACCAGTGCGGAAGGGCAGAAAGTGAAATCCGTCTTGGTAGAAGAAGGCTCAAACATTGCAAGCGAACTTTATCTCGCCATTGTCATGGATCGTGCCACGTCTCGTGCCGTCTTAATGGCGTCTACCGAAGGCGGTATGGATATTGAAGAAGTCGCCGAAAAAACGCCTGAAAAAATCATTAAAGTGGTGGTGCATCCTGCTTTAGGCTTGCAGGGCTATGAAATTAGAGAAGTCTGCTTTGGCTTAGGCCTCAATGCGGCTCAAAGCAAGCAAGCTCACAAGCTCATTCAAAACCTCTACAAGATGTTCATTGAAACCGATTGCAGTTTACTTGAAATCAACCCGCTCATCATCACAGCGGACGATCAAGTCATCGCCCTAGATGCCAAAGTCAACTTTGATTCTAACGCTCTGTATCGTCATCAAAACATCGTCGCCTTACGAGACACCGATGAAGAAGATCCGCTAGAAGTAGAAGCCTCTAATTTTGGTTTGAACTACATTAAGCTCGATGGCGAAGTAGCGTGTATGGTCAACGGAGCTGGTTTGGCGATGGCGACCATGGATATTGTCAAGCTCTATGGGGCTGCACCTGCCAACTTTTTAGATGTAGGCGGTAGTGCCACTGAAGAAGCCATTGAAAATGCGTTTCGTATTATTATGAGCGATAAAGATGTTAAGGTGATTTTTATCAACATTTTTGGTGGTATTCTGCGTTGTGATTTATTGTCCACAGGTGTCGTCAAGGCGGCTCAAAAGCTGAATATGAATCTCCCCATTGTCATTCGCATGAAGGGGACAAACGTCGAAGAAGGCAAACGCATCTTGGCGGAAAGTGGGATTCGCTACGAAGTGGGTGAAAAGCTCGAAGAGGCGGCTGAAAAAGTGGTGGCGTGCTTGAAGCAAACCACTGCAGTCTAGCTTTATAGTCTAATTTTTATAAAGTCTAGCTTCATGTATAGTATTCAATAAAAAGGATTGATTCTCATGGCAGTTTTATTAACCAAAGAAACCAAAGTCATTGTGCAGGGATTGACAGGCCGTGAAGGGACTTTTCACGCCGAACAGTGCTTGAAGTACGGTACGCAAATTGTAGGCGGTGTAACCCCCAATAAAGGCGGTACAACGCACAACGTCAACGGCGTAGAACTCCCGATTTTTAACACCGTCGCCGATGCTCGAAAGGCAACAGGGGCGGATTGTTCTGTGATTTTTGTGCCTCCTCCCTTTGCGGCGGATGCCATTATGGAAGCCGCTTCCGCTGGTATTGAGCTGGTGATTTGCATTACTGAAGGCATTCCTGTTGTGGATATGATGAAGGTGAAGCATCTATTATTGACGGAATACCCTCAAACCCGTTTAATCGGGCCGAATTGCCCTGGTATTATTACGCCTGGGCAAGCCAAAGTAGGCATTATGCCTGCGTCCATTCATTTAGCTGGACGTGTGGGTGTGGTATCTCGTTCAGGGACGCTGACTTATGAGGCGGTGGATCAACTCACGCAACGAGGCATCGGGCAAAGCACTTGCATCGGCATTGGGGGCGATCCGATCAACGGCACGAACTTTATTGATGCCCTTGCTCTTTTTCAAGCGGATCCCGACACGGATGCAATCATTATGATTGGTGAAATCGGGGGAAGTGCGGAAGAAGAAGCGGCGGCCTATTATAAGGCGAATGTAACCAAGCCAATGGTCTGCTTTATTGCAGGGCAAACGGCTCCTGCTGGCAAACGCATGGGTCATGCGGGTGCGATTATTTCAGGCGGTAAAGGAACAGCCGCTGAAAAAATGAAAGCCTTGAAAGAGGCGGGCATTGCGGTGGTGGAATCCCCGGCTGAAATGGGAGCTACCCTTGAAACGCTCTTAACGGCAAAGGTGTAGGTTCTTGCCATTTTTTAAGACGACTCACGGCTTTCAGGACTCTGAAAGCCGTGAGAAATTGTAGTCGTAAGCATGGAGTTATTATGTTCAAAAAACTTCTTTTATTGGGATTTACCTTATTTTTTGTCCCACCTGTATATGCAAATTGGGCGACTTCCGTAATCTCTAGTTGGGAAGGTGAGGAGTCTACGAAGTTAACCGCTTCTGCATGGTCATTTCCTGACCAAGTCATAAAAATTGATTCTGAAAATCGTTCGGTTTTTGTTTACAATCAATTTATGACCAATGGTTATGGAAACCGTATTTATTCTTGTGAAGCTAAGTTTGTTGTAGATGACCAACTAAAAAAAATAGAATCGACCACTTGGTCGTCTACAGCAATGCCAACTGTTACAGCTGTTTCTATTCGTTATGGTGATGCTTGTTCTTACTACTATGCTTCACTAAAATATTTAGCTCCTAAAGCATGGAAGCCTAAAATAGTTCATACAGGTGCATATATTGAGTATAGAAATCAAAAACCATTTTTAATCTTTAGAGACAATCGGAGCGAGAACTTTAAGAATAGTGGACTTAAAATCCCATTTGTTGATTTACCTAAAGCCCTTCTTTTAAACCTTGATGACAAAGATTGTTCAACTATAAAATGTGAGTTAGGTAATCAACCTAAATACACTGTAACAATTAGAAGGGGAAACAAAATACATACATTTGATTTATTGAATTATTTATATCCTAAAATCTATCTTTCTTTTTCGGAAATTCAGCTAGGGCAATTTTTACATTATTACAGAGATGAAATTTTGCCTTTTAATACTCTCGTAGAGTATAAGAAATCTTAAAAGCTATTATGACAACAGAAGAAACACTAAGAAAAATAGATGCAACCCTGCGTAAAAACCCTGTACAAGAAACCTTACTTTATTTGAGAGATACTGGTCTTTATCAAGGAATAGAAAACACAAGGGTTTTAGCAGTAGGTGGTGCCTCTATTGTTAAAGATAAAATATTTTCTCAACTACAACTCTACATGGCAGACGAAGACAGGGATCGTTTGAAGGGAAAGGTCTTCTGTTTGATCGATACGGATTGTAGTGCTTTTGATCCAAAGCAGTATAAAGACGGTACAAATATCCAAATAAGAAGACTACTTATTAAAAAGGGAGACTCTCCCGTCAGTCTTGAAAAATTGAATGGTCAAGATCTTATATCAACTGTGATAGAGGATGTATAGTCGGTTTCCGAACAGTAGGCTAGACGAGGAGCCTAGATGATTTTGTGAAGGAGTGTAG
>CAZDMD010000023.1:0-3679 GCA_964506805.1 uncultured Vampirovibrionales bacterium
GAAAGTCCAACACCTTATTTAAAAAATGCTTTAGAAGCCAGCTATGCCATTATGAAATCTTACAACCCTTCTTTTGAGCCTAGCGTAAAAAGTGTTTAAGTAACCGCCTGCATGAAGGCTTCGCCATCAGGGGTAAGAGCCAGTAAATTAGGATTTGTCTTTATTCGATGCCCTGTTTTATTGGCTTCCGCTTGTTCTTCAAGTCTTTGGACTACTTCCGTGTATTGATTGGGTTTTAGATGCCCTTCATTATCAGGATCATGCTGAAATAAACCGCCTTTACGATTCAATAACCCCTTTGCTTCTAACCAGTAAATATCTGTCGTATACCCTTCTGTTAGATTTTTGTTGAGAAGAGACTTAAAACCTTCTTCATCAGAATACTCACGCACAAATAAAGAGGGGATTCTCTTTTCTTTAAAGAGTCGCACTAAGAACGTTGCATCTTCTTCAGAAAGTCCTGCAATCAACCTAGGATAATCAGGATGCACTCCTTCACTTTTCCGATTGTCCATACTACCTGCTAGCAAGTTGGCAAACATCTCTCGTAAAGTTTCTTCGTTAGGTTCTAAATCAATCACGTTTTCAAATACGCCTTTGGCGATTCGTATATTAGGAGACACTCTATTTTCTTCAGGTATTGCAAAGAGTTTAGGAGAGACTTTATCTTTTAAAAATGGAATAAACTCGTTTTTACAGACCCGTTGAAGGTGAGGATTAGTATTTAGTTGATAGGCAAAATAGGCTTTTATGTTATAATTACATATTTGTAAAACTGGCAACGTTATATATTTACGAAAGTCTTCTCGAAAAAATTCATTTACAGTTTGTAAGAGAGGATTCAAATCTGCTTGAATTCCTGTAAGGTTGAACTCATTTTTTATTTCTATATTGTTGTTGATTTCGCCTTTTAATCCATTCGCTTCTATCATGGTACATTTCTCCTCTATCACTTTTATTCTAACACAACTTTTATTCTATCCCAAACCTTAACCCAACGACCAGCGATGCTTGAGATCTCGGATGACGGTGTTCATCGCCCACATACTCACCGCAATCGCTAGTGAGGCTTCCAACATAATATGGGGCTTGACTCGTATTAAAAACCAGCCTTCATACGCCAAAGTCCCCCAACTACTCAAGGGGGCTTCCATGCCTAAACCGATAAAGCTCAAGGTCGATTCCGTCAAAATCGCACGAGGCACGGCGACCATGAGGCTAATCATCACATAGGGAATAAGATTCGGTAAAAAATGCACCTGAATCAATCGACGCATCCCCCCCCCTAAGGTATAAAACGCCACTACAAAATCTTGATGCTTCAGTGCCAAGACTTGCCCGCGAATCAAGCGCGCTGCTTCAGGCCAGCTAAAGAAGGATAACGCCACCACCAAACTACTTAACTTGGCAAAGGGGGCAAAACTCACAGGCATACTACTAAGCAAATACGGCTCTAAAAATACACTCAATAGCACAACCACCATCAATCCCGGTAGACTATACAGCACATCCACCCAACGCATCAAGGCATCGCCTAAAGCCCCTTCGTTCATGCCTGCAATCAGTCCATACACACTACCAAAGGTAGAAGCCACCAACGCCGTGGCAATGCCCACCGTCATGGAAATTTGCGTCCCCACCGAAAGGCGTGCCAGTAAATCACGCCCTAAATCATCCGTGCCTAAGGGAAAATCTATCGCTGTAAACGGGAGAATCCCTGCTTGTGTGGGATGAATAAAGGTCGCATCTCGAAACAGCACCATCCCCATGAAGACAAAGACTGTTATTAGAATGCCATACGCCAATCGACGTAAAATTGGGGGAACGCTTGAGGTGTGTTGAGCCATGGCTTAGCCTCCCCTACGGCGTGGATCTAACCCCACGATGCACGCATCAGCCAGTAGATTCATCAATAAGAGCAAAGTCGCATAAAGTAAAGTCGATCCCATGACAACGGTATAGTCTCGGTTAATAATGGCAGAGACAAATTGTCGTCCGAGTCCCGGAATGGCGTAGAGGACTTCAATGGCAAACGAGCCAGTCATCACATTCGCAACGAGTGGGCCTGCTAAAGACAGTAGAGGCAACCATGTATTGCGGAGTAAATGTCGCCACAACACTTGCGTATGAGGAATCCCTGCAGCGTGCTTCATTTGGAGGTATAAGGCAGAGGATTCATCCGCTAAAGATTGTTTCAGCAGTAAATAGGTAAAGGTATACGGCACAACCGCCAACGTTAAAACAGGCAAGACCCAATGCAAAGGACTTGTTAAGGTGGCAGCAGGTAGCCAACCGAAGCTCACACTAAAAATCAAAATCAAAAAGCCCGCTACCAAAAAACTCGGAGAAGCGAGTAAAACGGAAGCGATAGAATCCAGCGTATTGGGGACGACAGGCGTTTTACTTTCATTGCCCCACACCGCCATAAGCATCCCCAACGGCACGCCCACGATTAACGCCAATCCACCCAGTAAAAAAGAAGTCGGCATACTTTCAAGCAACATATCCCCCACGAAACGCCCTTCTTGCGTGAGAGAAGGCCCTAAGTTCCCCTGTAAAAGCCCTTGTAGATATAAAGTAAATTGCACCCATAGGGGTTCGTCTAAATGAAAACGAGCCTCCAGAGCTTGACGCACCAAAGGCGAGAGTCCCTTATCGCTGTCAAAAGGATTACCCGGCATCAAGCGGAGCAGAAAGAAAGTGAGCGTCATCACGACAAAGAGCGTCAACCCTGCTTCGCCCAAGCGACGCAAAAGCCACGCATAAAAACTCTTGACTTTGCCTTGCGTGCTAGGGTTACTCATCTCGTCCGTGTAGACTCCTTTATTTCTTCTATTTTTTCATGGACACTTGCCATACCATGGCGTAGGTATGCACGGCGTGATGCAAGGCCTCTTTCAGCCCTTTTTCAGAGCTGGAATGCCCTGCTTCAGGGGCAATGTAAAAATCCGCATGAGGCATCGCTTCATACAAAAGCCACGCATTTTTTAAGGGACACACCAAGTCGTAGCGTCCATGTACAATCGTCATGGGGATGTGGCGAATCGAATCCAAACGCGTGGGATTTAAAATTGCCGTTTTTTCATCCAAAAAGCATTGATTCATAAAGTAATGGCATTCAATGCGAGCCAACGCCACGGCGTAGGCATCCGCCTTAAACTGCCGACAAAATTCTAAATCGACATTAAGCGTACAATTACTCATTTCCCATTTCGCCCATTGCTTACAGGCTTCTAGTCGTTGAGCCTTATTCACACCTGTTAAACGCTTATAGTAGGCACTGACCATATTGTGCCGTTCTTCAGGGGGAATGACCGCTTCAAAATCCTGCCAAAGGTGAGGCGATAGGGCATTTGCTCCTTCTTGATAGAGCCAATGCACTTCTTCAGGCGTACCTAAAAAGATGCCCCGCAAGACGAGGGCTTTACAATGCTGCGGAAAACTCTGTGCATACGCCAATGCGAGGGTTGACCCCCAAGATCCCCCGAAGACAATCCACTGTTCGATGCCTAAATGCTCTCGAATGGCGTTAATGTCGGAGACCAAATGCCATGTGTTATTTTCTTGTAGACTCGCATGAGGGGTGGAGCGTCCTGCCCCTCGTTGATCATGAATGATGATACGAAATAGTTGCGGATCAAATAATTGACGATGCTTGGCATGACAGCCCGAACCCGGC
>CAZDMD010000023.1:3689-18014 GCA_964506805.1 uncultured Vampirovibrionales bacterium
CACAGTGATCTGGCTGGCAGATGTCTGGGCGAGCAGCCCGAACCCGGCCCGCCGTGTAAGAATAAAACAGGAATACCGTTGGGATTACCGCATTCTTCCACATACAGGGTATGCAAGTTAGATACAGGCAATCGATAGGTTTGATAGGGTTCAAGATCAGGATAATCCGAAACGGGGGGGAGTGAGTCTATTTCTAAAAGAGGCATGCGTCATCCTTTTACTTGCTTTTTTCTTATTGTATCGTAAGCAAGTGATTTAGGCATCGCCATCTCGTCATTAGCGAGTGGTGCTTAACGCCGTCAATGCAAATTGACGAGCCAGCGGTTCATCTGACTCCAGTAATTCTTGTGGAGTGCCTTGCCAGTGGATTTTACCCTTATTGAGCAAAATGACCCGATTACCTGTTCGACAAATGGTGGAAATGGTATGCGTTACTACAATACTCCCTGCCCCAAGCTGGCGAGTGAGTCGATTCATATAATTTTCTAAATCATGGGATGCCACAGGATCTAGCCCACTGGTGGGTTCGTCATACAAAATAATTTTAGGATTCCCAATAATCCCCCGAGCGAAACTAACTCGCTTTTGCATTCCCCCACTCAGTTCGTTGGGATATTTATCTTCAATGCCTTCTAAACCTACAATACTTAACTTTTCTTTCACCAAGCGTTCGATTTCCTTTTTAGACAAGGTTTTAAAATTTTTTCGAGGTTCAGGGGCATCAGGCTTTTCGGTCAGGGCAAAGGCGATATTGTCAAAAACGCTCATGGAATCAAACAACGCAGAGTATTGAAAAATCAGCGTAAAATTGGGATCGTTCATTTCAATACGGCCTTGGCTAATGGATTCCAAGCCTGCAATGCAGTTTAACAAGGTTGATTTACCACAACCACTCGTGCCGATAATCACCACTGTTTCATTGGGGTACACGTCAAAGCTAATATCTTCCAGCACCCATGGGGAGTCTTCGGCGTAGCGTTTATAGAGGTTACGCACGCGAATGAGCGGTTCGGCTGTGTTGACGACGGTTGAATCCACCATGATTTCCTTGAGGCTTTTTGTAACATGCCTTTAGTTTAGCATAAATAGGGTTGGAAAATTTTGTATTTGAGTTTGGGTTTTTAGAAATTTCTAGGGCTGGATACTCTTGTCTATTTTTTCCGCTTTAGTTAAATAGGAAGGATTATAATTTGAGAGTGGTACTAATTAGATAGATAAAAGACCTTGACGCAGAGATTCTAATCCCCCTTGACGAGTCAGCCACTCTGTCAGCCACAAGAGCTTTACAATACGATTTTCCTGATGCGTAACTACCTTGCTTTTACGCCTAAAACGAGCAATGTAGTGACGAGAATCACTGTTGTGCTGTTCTAAAGAATAGGTCAAATCCTTGCCAATTATAGTCGATTAAAGATGTTTCCGAACAGTAGACTAGACGAGGAGCTTAGATTATTTTGTGAAAGAGTGTAGATAGACCTACATGACTGAAAAAATATATCGTAGCGACAACGTATAGACACTGTGCGGGAATATATTTAATCGACTATAAAAGCAAATTTTATCGATTTAGACTGGCGAAAAATATCATGTGGTTCGGATATGTTTTGCTATGCAAATTAGAGGATGGGTGGGAGTGTTGTTAAAAAGTGAACTCTGATAGGTTTGTATCCTTTAATAAATCGAATTAACGTGACATTCAAAACAAAGTGGTTTATAATTAGTAAAAGAAGGAATAGTGGAGTATATCAAAGGATGCTACATGATAAGTCGTGAAGATTTTGAATCATTAAGAGATTTACCCGACAAAACCATATCAGAAGATATTATATTTAGGGAAGATAAAAATGTTTCACCAAACCTCATTTTTGAAAAAGTGAAAGTACAAAATACACTTGGTTATGAGATTGAATTAAATGGGACGTATAAGCCAAGTCATGATTCAGTTACGTTTAACTTTATTCAACGAGGCGTAGGTTCGATATGTCGTTTTGACGTTAACTCTACGGTTCATGGAGATGCAGGCAGAACACATAAACATTCTTTACACAAGGAAAGTGATCCACGTCATAACTTACCTTTAGCCGATTCTCGTCCCGATTTAGAAGGAAAATCTGTTCAAGAAATATGGAAAACGATTTGTAAGCAAAGCAAAATACAACATCAAGGTCGTTTGATTTTGCCTGAAGGGTTCTAATATTATGTTTAATACTTGCGACGGTTTAAAAGACTATCTTTCTACGTTTTCACTTGTTCAACAATGTGATGTAATTAAAAATGGGATGTTGCGTATTCAAACCCCTTTTCAATATATGGATGGATCTAAAATTGATTTATTTATTGGCGAGAAAGGTGACTTGTTCGAAACGGTCATTATAAGTGATTTAGGTCAAACGGTTACAACTTTATTAGACCTGTCGTTCAAACCATGGAGTACTAAAAAACGTAAAGAAGTTGTTAATGAAATTTGCGGTAGTTTAAATGTTCAATGGGTTGGTGGCGAATTTAAAATTGAACTTAAGAAAGAGGAATGGTCTCAGATTTCTGATGCTATTGTACGATTGTCTCAGGTTTGTATTCGTGTTTCGGATATGACTTTAAACCAACGGATACGTAATATCTTAGGGTTTAAAGATGAAATAGAAGAAAGTTTTACTGCTTTTGATTTAGAGTATGAAACAGAGTTTTCCTTAAGAGGACGCTTCGATAGGGATGTGGAACTAGACTTCAAAGTACAGGGAACAGATATTATTAGTTTGATCCAGGTATTTTGTACAACTAATCGTGCGAGTTCTCACACTCTTGGAAACAACATTTTTCAAAAATGGTATGATATTAGCGAATATAAAAAAGACTATCAGTTTATTACCATACTAGACAGTAAAAGTGAATATTATAGACCCGATGATATTCAAAGAATTCAAGATTATTCGACAACGTTTTACTATCCTGAAGAAGAACAAGAGATTATAAGTTCATTAGTTGCGTGAGTTTTTTGAACGTATATAGTCGTCTCTAGAGTTTTTTGTAGAGATGGCTATAATTTGGCTTAACTGATGACACGCCCTAATCATTTTGACGTCATCATTCAAAATAGAGAGGAAAATGAATAATATGAATTCTAGGTTGAGAGTGGGTATGGCTATCTTTTTAACTTTCAGCTTAATCGGGCAGACTTTTTGTGCGTCTTTTGCAGTGAACAATAAGCCCTCCTCAACGGAGGCTGAATGGTCTATTGTGAACCCTCCTAAAGTGATCAATCAAGATGATTCAATCCCCAATATATGGACACTAAAAGTTAAAACACAACCCTTATTTGAATCTGTACCTGAGAATGTACACCCGATTGTCAAGTCGATTAATTGGTACCAAGAGGTAACGTTTATACCAAATCCCACCTTGTTTGACTTCAAGGGAGAGGTTTTGCAATTTGGTAAAAAACAGACTTCTAATTTTGTTGAACAGGCTTTACCCTACAAGCAACTTCAACAACTGAAAGAAGACGCCCGAACGAGCCAACATTTTAAAAATGGTGTAAACACATTTCTAACAACTCTTCGGACGCTACCGTTTATTTTATTATGTACCGTCTTGTGTTTTCCAGCAGTGCCTTATATCGTTTCTCAAGAGATACTTGATCCTGCTAAGGAGCGTAAAGACAATCTCAAGCAAGCCAAGCTTAAATTTTCCGTAGTGGATTCTTTAAATACATTAGGTATACTTAAAGCATTTGATGCTAGGCTGAACTCCTTACAACAACAATATACTATTGAATACAATGCTAAACCGCTAAGTACTTATAACATTTTACCGAATGCTGATAATTATGCGATTGATTATGTTAAGCGTCAAATTTTCATAAAAACTAAATATGCTAGACCTATTGAATTCGTATTTTCTCTTAAAAAACCAATCCCTGTATCAGACTTTAAACGCCAATTTCCTACGTCGTTTTTGGAGTATCTAACCTTGTATGAAGACAGTATTGGAACAGAACATAACTCTGCGTTTTTAGGAAAGGTGTATAGCTGTAGATTGTATGTCGAATCTACAGAATTTAAACACTGGAGCTTAAGTTGTGCATATGTTCCTGAAGTAACACCTCTAAAAGAAGGTGCTTCTAGTGTCCACTAATATTATACATACTATTTATTCCATTGTGTCTTGGAAGTGGGGGTTTTGGCATCCCACATTTCATTTGTTTTTTGAGATTTTAGGGTATGCGACCAGCTTCTATTTCTATAAAACGCAAGATGTTTTAGATGTATTAACCCCTGTACAACGTAAAAATCTCAAATGGTGGACTTTAGGAGGAGCCATTATCGGGGCAAAACTCGTTCCTATTTTAGAAGTTATCTCTCAACCCTATGGATGGCTTGCGTTCTTTAGTGGTAAATCTTTGGCAGGAGGCTTACTCGGTGGTATCGTGGGGAGTGAATGGGGTAAAAAGCGTTTGGGGATTTTAGCCTCTACAGCGGATGTGTTGACTTTACCTCTTTTGTGGGGGGCTTTGGTAGGACGCATTGGGTGTGCCTGTTCTGCTGTATTTGATGGGATGCTCGGTCAACCGATACCTTATACAGGACGGATTTTTAATTATTTGGGTGTGTTTATCCCTCCTCCATCGGAGGCTTCCGCTTCACTTTTTCGCTTATATCAATGGCAAGCAGGATACCACTGGAATATGGGGACGCTCGAGATTTTAGGATTGTTGGTGATTATGGTTTTCATCTACAGTTTTAAAAAATATGCGAGAACTTACTTCAGAACAGGTGGGTTATTTTATATGTTTTGTTTCTTATACTTTGGCTTGCGACTTATTTTAGATATTTTTAAAAATGGGCTTGTGGGATTAAGTGTTGTGCAAGGCGTGAGTATGATAGGTGTTGTGTATGCGTTATTCACTTTGTGTCAGCTTTTTAATAAGCAAGGGTCTGTTCATTTTATGGATGAGACATTACAATAATGAGATACTGTAAATAAAAAAGGATTGTTCTGTATGCTCGATATTAAAGCCCTTCGTCAAGACCCCAAAGCCGTTGAAACGGCGTTAAAGCGTCGTAACCCCGATTTTTCGCTTGCACCGCTACTGGTGTTGGATGAAACACGTCGGCATTTGTTGCAAGAAGAAGAAGGCTTGCGAAGTGAACGCAATGTCTTAAATAAGGAAGTCGCCACCTTAAAAAAGGCAGGTGAAAATGCGGATGCGGTACTAGAAAAAGCCAAAGGTATTTCAGAACGCATCAACACCATTGAAGCGGAAAAAGAAGCCCTTGCCTCTAAACAGCAGGATATTTTGATGAATTTGCCGAATCTCCCGCATGAATCGGTGAAAGACGGTTTGAGTGAAGAGGACAACGAGGAAATCCGCCGTTGGGGATGCGACTTTAAAAGTCGCCCGATGCAGGACGTGCCTCCGCACTGGGAAACAGGGACTGCCTTGAACTGGATTGATTTTGAACGAGGCGTGAAGC
This sequence comes from uncultured Vampirovibrionales bacterium, assembly GCA_964506805.1. GTDB lineage: Bacteria > Cyanobacteriota > Vampirovibrionia > Vampirovibrionales > JAJTHC01 > JAJTHC01. The sequence goes on from CAZDMD010000023.1 coordinate 9,161, forward strand.
TGGCGAAATCTCGTTTTTCTGTTTTGCGTGGCAATGGGGCGTTACTGGTACGGGCGTTAATCCGCTTGATGCTGGATGTTCACACCACTGAACATGGCTATGAAGAGTTGGTGTTGCCGTTACTGGTGAATGAAGCCAGTATGACAGGCACAGGACAACTCCCCAAGTTTGGTGAAGACATGTATAAAGTCATAGACGATGACTTGTATTTGATTCCCACTTCTGAAGTGCCGATTACCAATCTTTATCGGGATGAAATTGTAGACGCATCTCAACTCCCGATGCGTTTTACCTCCCATACGCCGTGTTTTCGTCGTGAAGCAGGCAGTGCAGGGCGTGATACACGAGGCTTAATCCGCCAGCATCAATTTGACAAAGTTGAATTGGTTCATATCACTAGAGCAGAAGAGTCTTTTGATGCCTTAGAAGCCTTGACGCATCATGCGGAGCGTATTTTACAGATTTTAGAATTGCCGTATCGGGTGGTGTCTTTATGTACGGGGGATATGGGCTTTTCAGCGAGTAAAACCTATGACTTAGAAGTGTGGATGCCTGCTCAAGGGGTGTATCGGGAAATTTCGAGTTGCTCGAATACGCTTGATTTTCAGGCTCGTCGGATGAATCTGCGTTATAAGGAAAACGAAGGCGAGAAGGCTCAATTTTGTCATACCTTAAATGGCTCAGGGATTGCGGTGGGTCGGACGGTAGCAGCGATTTTAGAAAATTATTTGGGAGAAGCGAATACCTTAAAAATCCCAACTGCCTTACAGCCTTATATGAGAGATCTGAAAGAAGTGAAGTTTTAAAATGAAAGCCAACGGCTCAAGCGAAGGGTCATCACGATGCCCAAACTCATTAAGCCGAGTCCTAGTCCGTGTTGAAGCAGGAGGTTCAACACGGCGGTTTGCCATGCCATAGGGCTTTGATTTAAGAGTTCATGCAGATTAAATAGATAGCTTGAAAATGTGGTCATCGCTCCCATTCCCCCTGTTAAAAAGAAGACTTTAAAGGCGGGCGTATTGAAGCGTTCAGGGAGGGCTAGCATCAAACCCACCCCTAAGCCAAACCCAAAGCATCCGAGTAAATTGATGAAGCAAATCCCCTGCCATTCGGTGCTAAAGTATCGGAGCAACCCATAGCGACACCCCGCCCCTAAAGCAGCCCCTAACCCTAAGAGCATCCACGTCGGCAGGGCATTGAAACTCTGATAAGCGGTATGAAGAGCTTGAGCTAGAAAGGGGGACAAAGGGGGTTCTCCTATGCTTGAGGGAGGACTTAGAATATAGTGCTTATGCTTCCGAAACATGATTTGATTGTATTGTAACATGTGAAGGCACGCTATGACTTCTCAACGCATTTGGATTTTATATGTACAGACTCTACGGCGTTTTTTTAGCGTCGTTTGTAGTGTAGGGTGCTTAAGTCTTATTAGCATGAGTCCTATTGTCTTAAGCTCTTGTGCCATTCCAGGGTTTACACCGCCAGCGAGTGAAGCCTCAGAAGAGGAAGACGCTGAAGAAGAAACGTCTGAAGAAGGAGAAGAGTCTGAAGAGGAAAACACTGAAGAAGAAAAGCCCGCCCTTCCTCCGCCTGAACCGATACAAACCCATTTATTCTATACCAAAGCCTCTGACTTTACCCCCAAAACGCTGACGTGGACAAGCCCCGATGGCGTGTTGTTGACAGGTCAGTTATATAGCCCCGCAGGGGAAATCGAAGCCTTTCAAGCGAGAGAACTTGCTAAGCAACCCAAGCCTGTCAGTGAAGACGGCGAAGAAGAAGCGGAAGAGGAAGCCCCTGAAGAAGAAGAGGAGCTACTCGGAGAAGACGGCGAACCCTTGCCTCCCCAGCCCCAAGTAGAGCCTGAACGTCCGCTGCCTGCCTATCGGTATCCATTGGTGATTGTGGGACATAAGCTCTCTAGCTCCAGCAAGCGGATTCAATTTCTTGTGCCTGATTTGGTCAAAATGGGATACGCCGTCTTGCTCTTAGATCTTCGAGGACATGGAGCCAGTAGCACCTTAGCGTCTGGTGAAAGTCAATCCTGGCGCTTATTTAAATCCCAAGCGTGGTTGCAATTACCTCATGATTTTCGTTTGACGGAACAGTACTTTAAGCATCCCGAATTGGATAAACAAGCGTTCCCATTAGAAGTGATGCCGAAGCGAATGGCGATGATTGTCGAAGGCATTAGTGCCAATGCGATGCTGATTCGCTCCAAAGAAAAAGATGCGGATATAAAAGCGATTGTGAGTTTAGGGGCAACCCTTGAAAGCAAGGGGCTAACCCCTGTTTTACCTGTGATGAATAGTCGTATCCCGACTTTATATATGGCAAGTCAAAGTGAACCGATGAGTTTTGAAGACACGCAAAAACTGTTTCGGATTACGGAAGCGAAAAAAGCATTAAGGCTCTATGGAGATGTGGGTTCGGGAATCGAAATCCTGTTAAACGACAAATCTGCACGGCAAGAGGCGGTGAGTTGGATTCGTCGTTATTTGCCCCCTGCTACTGTGGATCCTGCGTTTACGGCATTGCTCAAAACAGCGGAACAGTCTTGGGCGAAACAAAACGCCAAAAAGAAAAATGAGTAGATGAACCCTTTTTTTGTTTTGATTATTTTAGAGGTATAATCAAAACAGTTAAAACAATATGCTTCCTAACAATAATTCGAGACAGCATTGATTTGAGACTTTGCGAACCTTTCCTTGCTTGAGCTGGTTGGTCTTGGGGTCTTTTGTATCGCCAAAAGACCCCAAACCCCAAAAGGCGATTCAAGGGGAAATAGGGGGAGACGCATTGCGTTTCTCTCCCCCTTTATCCCCCTTGAAAATCCCCCAAAACCCCCTCTCCTCGCATCATTCCTTATTACGACGTACGCAAAATGTCTCGGAAGCCTCGCATTTAGTGCGTTGTCGTCTACTTGTGCAAGTACTTCCTATGATGGTTAGGAGGCATATAAAACAAAAGGAGCGGACATGTACACAGGACTTATTGGGAAAGTGGTCAGTGGCGGATACAGCCCCGTCAACAATGAACCGCTTTTTGTTTTAGATGTGCAACAGCATTTATACGAGATTCGATGCACGGAGCGTTTTTTAATGCTCCTGAAAACGCAAATTGGGCAAACGCTTACCATTCACACGCATCTCACCGTCAAAGAAGATGAATTGAGTCTTACAGGATTCCCCAGTACTGAAGAGCGTGATATGTTTCGCATTCTCATTGGGGCTTCAGGGGTGGGGGCGAAAGTGGCACTTTCCATTTTAAATACTTTTGAAGTCCCCACGCTGATTACCTTTATTTTAAATGAAGATGTGAAAGCCATTACCGCCGTCAAGGGTGTGGGGAGCAAAGTGGCACAACGGATTATTTTAGATATTAAAGAAAAGCTCAAAGCCTTTGCCGAACGAACGCCGTGGATGAATCGTCGTGGAGGGGATGCGAATAGCACAATCCCGATCGGACGTGAAGAAGCACTTGCCGAAACAGTAGCGGTTTTAGAGTCCTTGGGCTATGAGGAGGCTGAAATTCAAATCGCCCTAGAACAGATTCGTCAAAGCCATGACGCTTCATCGCTTGCCACTTGGGATGCGGAGACGCTCTTGCGTCATGTGCTAAAAAGTCTTTAAGGAGCTAGGCCTCTAAATCAGCTTGCAGGCTTTCAGGCATGTAAACCGACCATGTGGTGTTTTCATCGTGGACTATATCATCCAAAATCGAAAACTCCATTAAGGCATCGGTGAAATTAGCACCGTTTAAAGTCGCTCCTGTGAAGTTGGTATCGTTGAGTGTCGCCCCTTCAAAAACCGAATCGCTTAAATCCGCATTTAAAAACGTGGATTGGTTTAAATCGGCATGACTAAAATTGGTCTCGTGAGCCGTTACCCCTTCAAGGATGCACTGTGCCATTAGGCAATGATTAAAATCCGCTTCCGTTAAATCGGCGTGATAAAACTGTGTGCCGTAGCATTCAGATTCTTGAAATTCGGCAAAGACGAGCGTTGCATCATGCAATACGGTTTCTTCAAAATCGCAGTGGTGTAAAATACAATTCGATAAATTGATGCCCGTTAAATTCAGCCCCCTAAATGTGGACTCACTTAAATCAAGCGTCTCAAACCCTTGTTCACGGCGTAACGTGTTGAAACGCTCTACGCCCCCAGTTTGATATAACAAATCAACCCATGCTTGCTTGTCTTCAGGTAATTTTAAAGCCTCTGCTGACATTGAACCTACTTGATCCTCCCCACCCGATTAGTAAAATCCTGTCAATAAAAAAACTCCCCAGGTAGGATTCGAACCTACAACCTGTCGATTAACAGTCGAATGCTCCACCATTGAGCTACTGAGGAATTTGCATATTAAATTTGGTACAATGGCTAAACTTTGTTTAACTATTGTCTCTACATAATACTAAAAAATAAAATAAAGTAAACCCCTTTTTTGAAGGATTTTCATCCCCCTCCCACCAAAAAATGATAAAAAAAAGGGGGCTGCCCCCTTTGAACTATAAACAAAAAACGAACATTTACATTTAATAGGCAATTAAAACAGAGGAAATCACACTAAGCCAAACGATTTAATATACTACCCTTTCCCTCTCTTTGTGAACGAGGGTTCACAGCATTGTTCACCGTTGCACCACTCACAAAAGGGAGCAAACCTGAACTGGGTGTAACACTTAAATCTAAAGAGGCTTTAATTTTCGGTTCATTGGACTGGGTGGTTCGCAAGGGCTTTTGTACATTGGTATGCACTTGAGCATAACGACCGTTATTCATATAGTAGGACGTATTGATAGACATCATAAAGTTCCTATGAATAGGGGGAGTGTTTTGTGAAAGGGGGTTGTTTCCCTTACACGAGATACAATACCGCAACCCATATGACGTTATGATGACTTTTTTAAGTTATTTGTATGACATTTTACATATTTTTCATGTTTCTTTAAAAGTGCTTGCCTGATGTGTGAAGCACTTGGTCTCCCTTGTAAATTTTTTGAAAAAAGAAGCTGCATTTTTTGAGTTGGTGCTATCTTAAAAGGGCTTTCTTCTCTCATTTTTAATTTTTGGAGATTTTTACCATGTCTTTTTACACCACCGCCTATTCGTTGGGGATTTCACCTCACCAAATGCCGACTCGTCAAGAAAACATCGAGCGTTTGGAAAAGCACTATGCTCTCTATGTCGGCTTTATTCAATTGGCGTTTTGTTGCCTCATCCTTGAAAGACTAATTGATTTATTTCTCGGATATGCTCTTAAAGAACTTCTTTTTTTGCCGATACAAGTTCTGAATTGTGATTCTACAATTCTTTACGCCCCTGTGATAGAGTTAAATGGGTGTTTATCTCATGTATCCTTTATACATCATACTCAAGCGATTAAATCCTCATTTGTACACCAGTAGTCAAATTATTGGTGTTTGGGGTATTTTAACGCTTGTGATGTGGGGATGCGTCTTAGCTAAAGTCTTTAATGAGACCACCGCTTTATTATTGATTTCAGTAGCAGGCTTTCCCCTCAATATCTGGATTCCTCTGCAATCGATTAGCATCTTTGTAATGGGTGTTCTTGAATTAATCATTTCATCCTGTTTGCAAATGGTGTTTTCCAAAGTAGAATCTTACTTACTGCGAAATCAGCATATTGAAAAAGATGCCAAGTTGACCCTGAAAAAGAAGAAAACACAGGTTAAGCCAACCGAAAAACTCGCTGATATGCCACATCACTATGTGGTTTCTATTGTCTATTCGCTACACAATGCCCTTACACCTTTAGATCGTGTCGTGAAAAAATATACAGACTACAACGGTACATCTGTACCCACAGAAGCAGGGCATTTTCTGATTTTATTTGACACCATTGAAGATACCTTAGATTATGTCCAGATGGTCGTGCAACGGGTAGAAAGAAACGAGCAGTTTCGACAGGGATTTTCACTCGCTTTGGATTGGACTCCCAAACAAGACGTTGAACATCCTCAGGGTATGATGAAGCTGTGTATAGATTCCTGTCACTTGTGTAGTTTGAATCCTCAGGGGGGCGTCTTGTGTACCGAACATTTTTTAACGGTGTGGAACGATAAGAAAAAAGAAGTTCGTCGTCATTGGTTGAAGAAAAGCCCCATATTCTCCAAATTAAAGTTAGAAACGCACATTTTAGGCTTTTATCTTTTCAATGGTTCCAAGAAAACCAAGCTCATTTATAGCGTCGAACTTAAAAAGTAAAAAATACAGAACTTAGGGTCGTTGTCTTGACATTCTGCCTAGCTTTTGATATTCTCTTATTGAAAATGATTCTCAATAGCAACTAATGGGCTTCTCTCCATTTGTTACTAAACTTCTTGTCAGAACACAAAAAATAGGTGTTTATGTTTTTATCAGGTTATCGGGTTGTGGCGTTCTTCTTAAACTCTTTAGAAAGTCTAGAATAGGTATGATGATGCTTGGTTTGAAACTCAATAGCTTGGGTGCTTACCTAGATCATCCCCATGGGGCGATTTTACCTTGGGCAACTCGTGTGCCGATGCTCGTGTATCCTGCCTTATTAGGCTTGCAAGCCAGCAAAGATGTCTACAAAAGTAAAACCGCAGACGAGCGAAGCAAACGCTTACAAGATGATGCTATTCGCATGGGGATTCCCACAGTGGCCACCGTTTTAGCCACCAAAGCACTGATGGCACCTGATGCCGAAGCCTTTAACACCACAAATGCGGCGATTGCTTACTTTCAGCGTCAAAACCGCCCGATTTTTGAAGAAGGACAACGCTTGGCTCGCCAGCAATATAAGCGACTCTCTTGGCTTTCGCCCTTGATTTGGGGAAGGCTTCATCCCCAAGAAAAACTAAAGGCATCTTCCGCTCAAGGGATTTTTCAATCGATTGAAGAGGGACATACGCCTTTGGATGTGCAAGTCGGGGGGGTGGTTCAAGCGATTCGTCAATCGCATCAAGCCCGTTTGAAAGAGCTGAAGTCTCTTAGTCCGAAGGAACAAGCTCAAGCGTTTACAGCTTTGCGTCAACAGCTTAATGTCTTGCATCACAGTAGCATGGAAGCCGTGCTAGAGCGAAGCGATCCTGAATTACGGGAGGTTATTGCAAAAGGATCAGATACCAACAGTAGATATAAAGCCTTACAAAAACATTTGCGTTCAGAACTCAAAGAGGGCATCGTACAGTTTGAACTGCCTCAACGCCTTGAAGAAGACCTTCATAAGCTCGATGCTCACACGCAAAATAAAACGCCAAGTATCGCTCACATTAAAGAAGCCAGTCATCTCTTGATGAGACATGAAACCCGTTTGGCGTTACCCACCAATGAAGATTTAAGCGATTTTGCAGGAGCCTTTGAAAAAGGCCATTTTAGCTTTAAAGGCCTTCAAAACGCCATGAGTCGAACGGCGAATGAGTTTATTAAAGAAGCTGCCGTGCCGTTTTTAGGCGTGGGACTCGCTAGTGTAGGGAGTGGTATGGTCGCGGGCTTTTTAGCGAATCGCTTGCAAGGCAAAAGCCAAGACAAAAACCAAGATGTAATGAAAGAAGGGATTTTCCAGTATGTCGCCAACATCGCCATGTGTGGCTTTGGAGCAGGAGCAGGACTCACCGTGGCAAACGCCTTAGGCTTTACCAAATTTAGAAACCCTGTGGCTCGCTTTGGTACGATTGTCGCAGGCTTAGGCGCAGGCATTTACGGTGGCGCTTTACTAGCCAATCCTCTTTCTAATTTAATTGAAGCGAAAAGTAGCCAAAATCAAAACGCCTGTGCAGGACGACGCTTAGAACTCGCCGATGGCATCTTGCACGTGGATGATATTCCCACGGCGTTTAGTGTGGCAGGGGTACAAGCCCTTAAGCCGTGGATTTCCCCTTTCTTTTTGATGTCAGGGCTGAAAACCGCCTATGGATACCGTAACGTCGAACCGATTGCCCATAGTTCGCCGATTCCTGTCAACCTCAAAAATCCGCTTGAACTGGAACCACTTTTTGATGCGACCAATCCGAGTGATACCAGTTATCAAGGGAGATTACGACAACATTTGAAACAGCGTTCAATTCAAAGCGGTTTTTCTGTGCAAGGCTAGCACATTTATTTCTGCTTGAGGTTTAATAGGTTTAGTAGCATCGTTTCTTTTATCAAAGTGTGAGTATTTGCTTGACATGTCGACTTCACCTTTACCGAATTCATCTCGCATACCAGACCCCTTGATATTAAAGGCGGTTCAAGAGGCCTCATTGAAAAAAGAGCCAAAGGAGCCAATGCTTGTCTCGCCTCAAAATAAAGTACAGAGCAAGAAGACTCCTCCACCTCCTCAACAAACGCAATCATTCCCCCTGCTTCCTGTTTTATTGGGGAGTGTGCTTGCCGTAGGAGGACTCGGATTTATTTTTCGTAAGCCCTTGCAAACCCTCCTTCAGCGTTTTCAAAAAGAAGTCCCGCCTGTGCTGGAGTCTTTTGAAGAGAAGGTAACACCTCCACATACAGGAGCATCGAACACACCTAGCAGCGTTCCTCCAACGACAGCTTCCACGAACCGATCGTCTGGTGGAAGGGGTTCGTCTCGTACGTCAACACGTGCAACAACCTCAACAGGATCAGGTGGATCTGCTGGTCGGACTGTGCCACAACCACCACAACCACCACAACCACCACCCACACCACCCACACCACAACCTAGTAGTAGTGGACGCACCCCCCTAAAAAACCTTTGGGATTCCTTACTTCAACCTCGTAATGTAACTCGCAAGAGTCAAGCCGATTGGTTTTCGCCCTTGCTTCAGATCGCTGATTTGGTTGAAAGGTTATCGATTCAGTACTCACACCCCGAATGGATCGTTTCGGCCTATTACGACATA
>CAZDMD010000023.1:18024-21988 GCA_964506805.1 uncultured Vampirovibrionales bacterium
TTACCCATCGTGCTAGGGGGCAGTTCTGTTGTAGCATGGGCAAATCGAGATGTTTTTCTCAATGTGGGTAAGCAAGTTGGCTTTTCACCTATAATACCTAACAATATAATACCTAACAAACTTTCATTGTGGGGAAAAGATTTTGTTAAACTCTATCCCTTAGACCCCCAACTAAATTATGCAGACATCCTGAAAAATACGGAAAAGAAACTGCGCAACTTAAGTGATGATTTGAATGTCAGTTCCGATAGGGTATCAAGGCATATGGGGGAGTCTGTATTTAAAATGTTTGAATCAGACGCACGATTTAATTCTGCTTTTAAGGGTCTACCTGTTCAAAAAATAGATACTTTAGTAGTAGGAAATGAATTAGAGTCGGTTATTGCAGCGGTATCAGCAAGTGATAATGGGAAAAGAAAAGTAGTTCTAGTACGAGGAGAAGCCCCTAATATAAAGTTAGGGGGCTTAATTACTAACTCAGGACAAACACACCTCGATAGAGATTTTACCTTTCAACAACAAAACCTAACACCTTCAGATTTATATCATAAAATAATTGAAGAGTCTGGTGTTGGGTCATTCGAAGTTGATATTAGTCCAGATAAACTTGAAAACGTGTTGAAACAGTACCTAAAAAAGCACAACATACAAGTAGTTGATGGAGGGAAAGAAGTTGTTTTGGATTTTAACCCTACTTATAATAAAATAGAACATGTCGGTGTTGATTCTAATGGAAAAAAAGAAGTATTTCACGCTCTAAATATCATTGACACTTCTCCACAAGCAATTGTCTTTGGTCAATCTGGGCATTGGAACTATGGTGATTTGTCTGATAATGGATATACATTAAGAAATAATACTAAAAAAAGTTCTGGTATTTTAGCGGTTAGTCCTATCCCGAACATTGATGTTACTTTTAATGAATTAGATGCACTAGATTTTCAAATAAGAAGAACAGGTGTGGATTTTACTGGTATTAAATCTAGTGTTCAGTTTGAAAATATTTTACCTGATGTAAAAGCACAGAAAAATAGTAGTGAAAAATCAAAGTTAGTACGTTCGGCGATCGGTAGTGATTTTGTGAAATGGATGTATGAAACTTACCCCAAGGAAGCTAAAAGTTTAAAATTGTCAAATAAAGAAGGATTTCCTACTTCTATTCAAGGCTTTAACTTATCCCAACCTGATTCACATAGCATTAATTTCAATGGAATTTTATTTGTCCCAAACTCTAAAAAGCAATTAAAAGACTGGCAAAACAAGCCTACAAAAGAAATGTTACAACTTACACAACGTTTTAATGAATATCTTTCACTTAAGATAGGTAGAAAATTGACTTCAGATTTGCCTGAACAACTGTACATAAGGGATTGGGGAGAAAAGTATCAGACAACAGAACCCGTTACTATAGAGTCTATACTTTCTCCTAAAACTAATGCTATTTTCACCACATTCCAATACGCTAATGATTTTAGAGGCCAGTATCCTGAAGAGTTAATGAAAGGATTTGCTGATTCTAGTTACAATATTACTAAGCCTGTTTACCCTTTACACATCAATCAAGGTTTAAGTCCTTATATTCTTAATTTATCAGGAGTAAGTGCTTCTATAGGAGTAACGCCCGGTATGCAGGGAGGATTCCGAATTCAGCAAAATCTATCTTATCTTGCTGAATTATTAGGAACAAGAGCTTCAATGTCTAGCGACAATTTAGGGAGCCTAGCGCTTAATCCTTTACAATCAAGAATGAGGTTAAAAGGATTTGTTCCCTATACACTTCCAACCCAAAATTATAATACTTCCTATTTAACTAAAGCGGAAGAAATAGACAAGAGTATCCAGCCCTAGAAATTTCTAAAAACCCAAACTCAAATACAAAATTTTCCAACCCTATTTATGCTAAACTAAAGGCATGTTACAAAAAGCCTCAAGGAAATCATGGTGGATTCAACCGTCGTCAACACAGCCGAACCGCTCATTCGCGTGCGTAACCTCTATAAACGCTACGCCGAAGACTCCCCATGGGTGCTGGAAGATATTAGCTTTGACGTGTACCCCAATGAAACAGTGGTGATTATCGGCACGAGTGGTTGTGGTAAATCAACCTTGTTAAACTGCATTGCAGGCTTGGAATCCATTAGCCAAGGCCGTATTGTCCCATATCACCGTCATACCTGCTTTTATAGTCGATTCAAGATGTTTCCGAACAGTAGACTAGACGAGGAGCTTAGATTATTTTGTGAAGGAGTGTAGATAGACCTACATGACTGAACCAAATAATCGTAGCGACAAAGTATAGGCACTGTGCGGGAATATCTTGAATCGACTATAAAACAAAAACAAAACATGTCAGGTGTTAAGGGTTTATTAAAGGATACAAACCTATCAGAGTTCACTTTTTAACAACACTCCCACCCATCCTCTAATTTGCATAGCAAAACATATCCGAACCACATGATATTTTTCGCCAGTCTAAATCGATAAAATTTGCTTTTATTTGTATAGCTTAAACTAATAAAATCACCTAAGACAGTTCTAAATACGGATACAGCTCCCCCAACTGATACAAAGAGCCTGCCACCACTCCCAAGGGATTGGGATGCACGCCTTGAGATGAATGCCCCTTGAGAAGACGCTCTAGCATCCAGTAGCCTGTTACAGGAGAACTCGCTGCCCAAATCAGTTTGTTTTGAAGGGCAGGCAGGCTATCTCGTAAGGCTTGGCGTAAGCGTTGTGGCTCATAAAATAAACTTTCGTCTTGTGAGCTTGGCACGGTTAGAATGACACCATAAATCCGTTCAGCATTTCGTTCCAAAAGCTGTTGCAGACTAAGGATAGGACGATTATTCCGCAAGCTCAGCATCCAATACAAACCATGATGAGGAAACGTCTCTTCTAAGCCACGATGCAAGGCTTTAAAGCCATCTTGATTATGCGCCCCTTCTAATAATAAATGATGCTTGGGCAAATAATCAAAGCGTCCTTTCCAACGACACGATTTCAATGCCTCATAAAACGCCTGCGGATGCGAGACGATTTCAAGTCGCTGCAAGACACTTAAAATCCCTAGAACCGTTGCCACGTTTTGGACTTGAAAATGCCCCAATAGCCCCAACTCAAAACGCTCTCGACTCACCGCATTGCGGAGGCGTTGCGTTCCCCTTACAGTTAAAGGATCTTCCACAATCAACACCTCTTGAGCGGTTTCAATAATGGTTTCGACATGCGTTTGCTTGGCAATTTGATAAATCTCGTTTCGGGCCTCATCGGGTAAATCAGGGCCTAAGACGAGAGGCGAGCCTGCTCTTAAAATCCCTGCTTTTTCTCGAGCAATGGCTTCTAAGGTATCTCCAAGCCGATCCATGTGATCGTAGCCTATGCTGGTAATGACGGTTAAAATCGGATTCGATACGACGTTTGTGGCATCTAAACGACCGCCCAAGCCTGTTTCCAACACCACCACATCCACTTTTTCCGCTTTAAAGACTTGAAACGCCAAAATCACCAAAAATTCAAAATACGTCGGCCATTCAGGATGCCCATGACGAAACGGCCCAAAAAAATGAGTCAACCTCTTCCATAGTTGATTCCCATACTGCTCAAACTGGGCTTCGGACAAGGCTTGATTATTCAAACAAATACGTTCTCTCGGGTGAATTAAGTGCGGACTATGAATACTACCCACCTTCAAACCTTGACTCTGTAAGCCTGCCACCGTCATATGGGTTACACTGCCTTTACCGTTCGTACCCGCAATATGAATCGTGGGGGTGATTTCCTGCGGATGCCCCAACAGCTCTAAGATATTGAGAACAGGCTCGGTTCCCAAACGCAAACGTCCAACGTTGAGAGACTCCAATTTTTCGATGAAAGACGAAGATTGAAACAAAGAAAGAGTTCCTTTCTAAACAGCTAGGGGGTGTTGACATTTAGTCAAGAAAGGTGGAATTTCAAGGAAAAACAA
>CAZDMD010000024.1:0-20613 GCA_964506805.1 uncultured Vampirovibrionales bacterium
CTGAATACTTTTCATCCTTTGGCATATCAATACTCCTTCTTCTTATTCCTTAAAATGACTTACATTACAAATGAGGCAATAAGCACTACCAAATCAAATGTGCCACATAAATGGTTGCGTTGTTCTATGTCCTCATATCAGCATAAACATCAAATTATTTTCATTTTGTGCTACGAAGTGTCAATCGAAACAATCACGCCATAGAAACACAATCTCATGCTATAATAAACTCGTTCATTCGACGTTATAGAGGAATTCGGCATGTTTATTTTTTCCTTACCGCCTTTAAGTGCCGACACCCATGCTTTAGCTTCTGCCGTGGCACCTGCTTCAAGCCAAACCATGATGTGGCAGTACATGACCAGCATCGGGATTTATAGTGCCGTTGTGATTGCTGGATTATTAGGCTTTCTTTGGCTACTGAAAACCAAGCCTGCCTTTGTTCAACAAATCCGCTCATGGGTGGGGATGTCTACACCTCCGCCAGCGGAAACGCCTAAGCTCAAGGTGGAAGAGGTACTTGAACTCGAAGCCGATAAGCAACTGATGATTATTCAATGCGAACATGAACGCTTTTTAGTCTCTTCAGGTGCAGATGGCTTGCGTTTTCTCACCAAGCTCGGCACAGAATCCGCCCTAGAAGCGATGATGCACGCCCCTTCTGATGTGCATATTGAAGCCGTCCATGAAGATTCGGCAGGCACACGAGGCATTGCCATTAACCCGAACGATTCAGGCATCAGCACCCCACCTTCGCCTGTTCGAGGGGTTCAATCGGTATTGGCTCAAGGGGTCAAAAGTTTGATTCCCCCTGCTCAAACGACGCTCAAATCTTGGGGCAGTGGTTCGCATCCTCCATTCGGCTTAAAATAGCACGAATTGCTTTATTTTACCTCTATTGGCGTGTTTTAATGAGGCTTACAGCGAATTAAGTATTTTAAAGTGAGACACGTCTATGGTAGCGGATGCAATTTCAGGGGCTTTTGGCAATTTAGATCCCTCCCTACAATTGATGCTCTTGATGTCCAGCTTGACGCTTCTGCCCTTTGCCGTTTCGAGCATGACGAGTTTTCTGCGTTATGTGATTGTCTTTTCGATTCTTAAACAAGCCATGGGAACGCAACAGGTTCCGCCTTCTATTGTGTTAGTGGGGCTTTCTTTGATTTTAACCTTGTACACCATGTCCCCCGTCTTTAGCGAGATGTACACGGCTGTCAATCCTCTGCTCAACAATCCCAAAGCCAACGTCATGGATATTATGAATCGAGGCGTTACCCCCCTTAAAAATTTTATGATGCGACAAACCCGAGAAGACGATATTCGTATTTTTTTAGAGGTCTCTCGTAAAAAAGCCCCTGAATCGGTAAATGATTTAAGCGTTTGGGAAATCACGCCAGCCTTTATGTTGAGTGAACTCCGCACGGCGTTTGAAATTGGTTTCGTGATCTTTATTCCCTTTGTCATTATTGATTTGGTGGTCGCCAACATCCTCATGGCATTGGGGATGATGATGCTGTCGCCCACGATTATTTCCTTGCCGTTTAAAATTCTAATTTTTATCGCTGTTGACGGTTGGACGCTCGTGGTGCGTGGATTGATTCAAAGTTTCAACTAAGCAGGAGAAAACCCCTCATGGACTATCTAATCGAACATGTGAGACAAGGTATTTTGCTTGGCTTGCTGTTGTCTTTGCCTTCTGTTTTAGCCGCCGCGGCGATTGGTTTGGTCATCGGGATTTTACAAGCGGTAACTCAAGTACAGGAACAAACGCTTTCTGCCGTGCCTAAAATGGTAATTGTCTTTTTAATGCTGATTTTAGCAGGCTCTACCATGCTGGAAATGTCGGGGCAGTACATTCGAGAATCCGCTCAACTGGCGTTTCGTCAAGTCCCAGCAACGGGCAATTTCTTAATGCCACCGCAATCTAAATCCGACGGATACCGTAAAACCGCAGGCGAAAAAGGTACGGTGTATCTCATGAAAGAAAAACGAGAGGCTCGTAATAAAATGCAGGCGAGTCGTAAAACGGTGGAAGTCCCTGAATGATGGCTGATTTCGCATCCGTTTTAGAAAGTTTTCACTTTTTGCATCAACAAGCCGACGGAGGCATTGATGCAGGGATGCTACTCTTATGCCGATTCGCTGGCTTTTTAACGCAAGCCCCTGTGCTAAGCCGAAAAGATGTCCCCAGTCAGTTTAAAATTCCGCTGGCGTTTATGATTACCCTTGCCTTGATGAGTAACCCTAGCGTTCAAAGTTCCGCTGCAATTTTAAAGCATTCAGTCATCACGGAGTTTTTAATTTTGATTTTAGTCAATTTACTCTTTGGGATGTTTGTGGGCTTTGCGATGCGACTCATTTTTGAAGCCATTACCATGGCAGGCGGATTCATCACCATGCAAATTGGTCTTCAAATGGCGAATATGATGGATCCCAGTACGAAGCAAAATTCTGCGATTTTAGGGCCTGTTTTTACAGGGATTACGACGCTTGTTTTCATCTATATTGGCGATTTTGAACTTTTGCTTAAAACCATTGATAAAACATTGATACTGGTACCGTTACATGCGTTAAACTTCAATTTTTTCTCGACGATTAGCATTTATCAGTGGATGGAAGCCTCGGCGAGTATGATTCCGATTGCCTTACTGCTGTCTGCTCCCTTTTATATTTCCACGATTTTAATGGATATTATTCTCGGGATTGTGAATAAAACGGCTCAACAAATCCCTGTGTTTCAGTTAAGTAGTAGTATTAAACCCATGTTGGGACTCATTATTTTTTTTGTGATTGTTCCAACTCTTTTTCCCGTGATTCGCCATTTAATGCTGACCCTAATCGTCCGCTTATGAGGAGGAGGCATTTGATTGGGTGTTATAGTATAACCCTCCGAGAAATCCCCCTAATAAAGCCCCTACTCCCAAACCGAATAAAATTTTAGGAAAAGGTTTGTATATTAAAACAGGGGACTTGTGCTTTTCGTGAGCAAAAAGGGGATCAAGATTTTTATAGGGCATATTTTCAAAAAAATGGGAGAGATTTTGAGTCATACGGTTTAACTGCTCCTCCGCCTTAGCTAGCGTTTTATCGGCTTGAGCCATCATCTTGTCGAACTGAGCGGTTGCTGGATTCTTTTGAGAAAAGAAGGAATGGCTCGCATTGGCTGGGATAGGGTGAATCAATTCGATGTTCTTTGCCGATCCCGAGTTTGAAAACAAATAATTCAGTTTTTCAGCCTGAATTTTATAATGTTCAAGCTGTTCATGCAGAACAAGAGACGTTATCTCGTTTTTTTCTTGATTGTAACGAAGGGTAATCGGTATTTTTTTATGCCCCAGTGTGGGAGTATGAATTTTCATATAGGGTTTAGAGGTATGAAGTTCACGCAATGAAAGTTCATACGGATCCATGGATGACGCAGCGTCTTGAGATAACACGGGTTTAAAATGAACGATTTCAGTTGCACCATTTTGAAGATTAAAATGGAAGGACTGCTCTAGGTAATGGTCTTTTGTTTGACGGCTACACTGAAAAGACTTTAAAATCATGTCACCCTGTTCGTCATTTATATAATAAAGTGCTTCATTGTTCATGTTGGGACGTTGAGTAGCAATAGATAAGCGAATGAAGGGAAAATGATTGTTTGGTTTGGGAGATTGGTACTTAACACGCTTGACACGAATCGAAGCCATCTCTTGCTTTACTATATAAGCATCTGGAGAAACACTTGCCAAAACACCCCCTATAACAGCTCCCCCCAAAACACCTCCCGCCACATAAGAGGTATACCGAGAAAATGGCGGAGTAAGAGAGCTTTGACTTTTAGGGCGGTAGGGACTTTGTGAATGAGTTAAACGATGAGATTCTTCCATAATATCATTATTATTATTGAAGGTATGAGATCTTGTCAACAAAATGTAACACTTATTAAATTGAATTAAACTGAACTATTTTCTTTTTTTGACTTTGTGTTATGGTAACATGAGTTTATGTTGAAAGTGTTGTCCTTGCGACCAGCAAAGAAGGAAGTATTATGAAAGTCGAACTCCAACCCATTGAATCGTCTGCAGTGAAATTGACGGTTCAAGTTCCTGCCGAACAAGCCCAGCAGGAGTTCAATAAAGCCTGTCGTCGAGTCGGACAACGCGTCAACATTCCTGGATTTCGTCGAGGAAAAGCCCCGCTTCGCATGATTGAAAAAGCGGTGGGTGAAGACACCATTAAGCAAGAAGCCTTAGATCGATACTTGCCGTATTTGTTTGCGGATATTATCAGCGAACACAAGCTCGATGTTGTGGCTCAACCGCGATTGACGGCTTTGGAGTTTGATTTAAAAGCAGGTATCAATATCGTAGCGGAAGTGGATATTCGTCCTGAAGTGCTATTGCCTGAAGGCTTGGCATTGAATGTAGAGGTCGAAAAAGCCCCTGTGATTGAAAACGCCGAAGCCAAAGAAATTGACGCCCTGTTGGATCAAATTTCCGAGCTGGTGGTGGTTGAAGATCGTACGATTGTTGAAGCGACAGACACCATTACCATTGACTTTACGGGACGTTTAAATGGTACAGAATTTGACGGCGGTAAAGCCGAAGGCTTTGATTTGGATTTGGCGAATAATCAGTTCTTAGATTCTTTTTCGAGTCAATTACCAGGTAAAGAAGTGGGTAAAACGTTTAATATTGATGTTACGTTCCCTGATGATTATTTTGATGACGCCCTTGCGGGTAAAGTGGTGGACTTTGAAATTACCATTCAAGCCATTAAAAAGTATGTCAAGCCTGAATTGACGGATGAAACCGCATCGAAAATAGGTGCGTATACAAGCGCCGCTGAAGTCAAGGAGGCCGTTCAAAAGCGTTTAGAAAGGCGTGCTGAACGAGATGCCAAGTATCGTAAGCAACGTGCAGCGGTGGATGCCCTCTTAAACGCAGTGAAAGTGGATTTGCCGAAGGGCATGATTCAACGTGAAGTGGAGTCGATTATCCGTGATATGAGTCAGCGTTTCCAACAGCAAGGCTTGAACTTTAATGACTTTGTTCAATCGAATTCTGAAGAAATGCAAGCCAACTTCCAAAGCGAAGCGATTCAACGTATTAAAACCAGTTTGGCTTTTGCCGAAATTGCCAAGCAAAACGGCTTAAGCGTCAGTGAAGAAGAGTTTAATCGTCAAATTGCAGAAATCGCCGAAGCACAAGGTATGGATGAAAGAGCTTTGATGCGTCAATTGGCACATCAACCCGAAGGCGGGCAGGCGTTGATGGATCAACTGCTTTCTGAAAAAGTGGTCAGTTTGTTGCTTGAAAAATCTACTTTTACTTGGGTAGACGCCAAGCCTGACGAGGACGATCTTGAAGAAGCTGGAGCATCGGAAGAAACGGTAGCCGTAGCGGAATAGTCCTATAAGCGGTTGAGATGAAAATAAGAGTTCGTCTTAACCGCAATTGTTTGATACAATAAGCGTATTGTCTAGGGGAAGCCTAGTAAACAGTTTTATTATGAATCAAGGAGAGACGAAATCGTGATGATGATGTCTAATTTTTCAGAGCAAATGGCTCTCATTCCTATGGTAATTGAGCAGTCCAGTCGTGGGGAGCGTTCGTTTGATATTTTCTCTCGTCTGATGCGCGAGCGAATCATCTTTTTAGGCACCCCTGTCGATGATCATGTCGCCAACATTATCGTGGCACAGCTTTTGTTGCTTGATTCTGAAAACCCTGAAAAAGACATCATGCTTTACATTAATTCACCAGGTGGTGTGATTACCTCTGGTATGGCGATTTACGATACGATGCAACATGTCCGTGCGGATGTTTCCACGATTTGCTTGGGGCAGGCTTGCTCGATGGGGGCTTTCTTGCTTTCAGGCGGAGCGAAAGGCAAGCGTATGGCGTTGCCTCATGCCCGTATTATGATTCACCAACCTTTGGGTGGGGCGCAAGGTCAGTCGTCTGATATTGAGATTCAAGCCGCTGAAATTGGACGCATGAAACGTACGCTTAACCAGTTGATGGCGTCTCATACGGGACAATCCATTCAACGTATTGAACAAGATACGGATCGTGATAATTTCATGACGGCAGAAGAAGCCCTTGCGTATGGTATGATTGATAAAGTGATTACCAAGCTCTAAATGGGCTTGAAAGGTCTGTTGTGGATGCCATTCATCGCACAATTTAAAAACACCTAGTCGGCATGTCCTTGCTAGGTGTTGTGATAGAGTTTATAAAACGGAGTCCCGAGTACAATGTCGAAAACCGAAGAAACCCGATTACGTTGTTCGTTTTGTGGGAAATCTCAAGATCAAGTCAAAAAGCTCATTGCAGGGCCTGATGTTTTTATTTGTGATGAGTGCGTTGATTTATGTAACGATATTTTAGCCGAAGAATTTGCGGAATTTGCCAAAAACGCGATGACTCAAAAAGATGGTGCTACGTCTGAAACGGCACTCACACTGATTGAAAATCTCCCCACGCCAAAAGAATTAAAAGCCTTGTTGGATGAACATATCATCGGACAAGAAGAAGCGAAAAAAATTCTTTCTGTTGCGGTTTATAATCATTATAAACGCATCAATTATGCGGTTCAACAAAAGCGAGATGCCGAAAGCAAGTCCGATGTGGATATTTCAAAATCTAACATTATGCTGATTGGCCCCACGGGGAGCGGTAAAACCTTGTTGGCTCAAACGTTGGCAAAGTATTTGGACGTTCCTTTTGCAGTTGCCGATGCCACAACCCTCACCGAAGCAGGTTATGTGGGGGACGATGTGGAAAATATTCTTTTACGTTTATATCAAGCTGCCGATTTTGATGCCGCTAAAGCGGAGCGTGGCATTATTTATATCGATGAAATCGATAAAATTTCACGCAAAAGTGAAAACCCTAGTATCACCCGAGATGTCTCTGGTGAAGGTGTGCAACAGGCCTTGCTTAAAATGATTGAAGGCACGACGGCAAACGTACCACCACAAGGAGGGCGTAAGCATCCGCATCAGGATTTTATTCAGATTAACACGCATAATATCTTGTTCATCTGTGGAGGGGCGTTTGATGGCTTAGAGAAAATTGTGGCTCGTCGTGCTGAGGCGACCTCTAAAATTGGTTTTGGTGGCGATGCGAAAACGCAGCCTAAATCTGCTTATGAGCGTGATTTAGAAAATGCCAAGCTGCTTAAAAAAACCGAGCCTGATGATTTGGTGAAATTTGGCTTGATCCCCGAATTTACAGGACGTGTGCCTATTTTAGCGATTTTAGAGCCACTCGATGAAACGGCTTTAATCCGTATTTTAACGGAGCCAAAGAGTGCTTTGTTTAAACAGTATCAAGAACTCTTGAATATGGATGGCATTGAACTCACCTTTGAAGACGAAACGGCAAAAGCCATTGCTCAAGAAGCGGCAAAGCGTAAAACTGGGGCAAGAGCTTTACGTTCTATCGTGGAAGAAATCATGTTAGATTTTATGTACGAAGCCCCTAGTCGTGAAGATTTGAAATCCGTTCGGATTACCCCTGAAATGGTCAAACAAAAAACGGTTCTAAAGGTGGTAGAACCCACAGAAAAAACGCCTGAACTTTCGAGTGTCCAACCCAAAGCGGTTTCTTAAATTAAAAACTTAAAAAGCACCTTTCGAGACTTCAAAGGTGCTTTCGCTGTGGCTTCAGCGAACGGGAAGAGTGATGCAAGGTTGTGAAAGACGCTCAAAGTATAACTTTAGCGGTGCTTTGTACCTGACATCAACTCGGAAAATAGGGCAATCGGAGCGGTAATCGGGTTACTCATCATAAACGTTTTAAACCAAGATTGACGACGCACAAAAAAGAAGCGTTCTTCTTCGGTTAAACTCTGCCGAACTCGGGTGTTGTTGGATAACGAATACTGACTTGCTATAGATGAAATCATCGTCTGA
Organism: uncultured Vampirovibrionales bacterium; assembly: GCA_964506805.1. Lineage (GTDB taxonomy): Bacteria > Cyanobacteriota > Vampirovibrionia > Vampirovibrionales > JAJTHC01 > JAJTHC01. Next base: position 7,907 of record CAZDMD010000024.1, read on the forward strand.
AATCCTTTACGTTCTTCATAAATATTGTATTACATTGATACTTTCGTACGTCTATCTCTCATTTTGTATTTAAATAAAGTCGCTCTTCAGGAGTAAATTGTTATTTTGTTACAAAACGAAACACACTCCCTAAAGGCGTGTGTTTCAGTAGATTTCTAGTCTTTTCAAGCGTTTTCTGAACAATAGGCTAGACGAGGAACTATGGTCGATTAAAGATATTTCCGAACGGCAGGCTAGACGAAGAGCTTAGATTATTTTGTGAAGGAGTGTAGACAGACCTACATGACTGAACAAAATAATCGTAGCGACAAAGTATAGACATTAGACAGGGAATTATTGAAAAGACTATAAAGGATTGGATTAAAAAACGAGACGTTGCATCAGGTGTTCATCTAAGCGACTGGAAAAAATCAACACATCGCCCGTTCGGATAAATTCAAACGCCGTAAACGGTAGAGCCAAGCCATTACGAATATGAGCCATGACCTTTAAGCCTTCAGGAAATTGGACGTATTTCAACATTTTATTACGAAAGCGAGTGGTGTGTGTGGCAACCACCGTCAAGGTTTTAAGATTCTGAATGAGCTGAACCGAATATTGTGAAGCCGTCATGGGCGTGCTTGTATCAATAACAGACATAATCAAAACTCCCCAAACAAAGGTAGCCCCGTCAAAGGGAGGCTAACAGATTCTTTAACATATTGTATCGTAGAATTAGGCAACGAGTTTTTAACTCGTGGGTTTATTATACATTTTTTTCATAAACTTACAAGTGCTGTTACAAAATTTAAATTTCGGGAAATAACACCTGAGACTTGAGAGTGTTATCCATCGCAGGTATTTTTTGTCAAAACAAGCCATTTTTATCTTTATATAGCTATTTTAAGAGTTTTCTGAACAATAGGCTAGACGAGGAGCTTAGATGATTTTATGAAAGCGTGTAGATAGACCTACATGACTGAATAAAATCAGTGTAGCGACAACGTATAGACGCTCTACAAGAAATTATGGAGACGACTATAAGAGGCTCTCCAGCATTTCTCAGTTGAACTTGCGTTGGCTTTGGTTATAATGATATTAGTTTTTTTAATTCGAAAGGATTCCACTTCAAACTCCATGAATGCCACGCTCCCTTTCCCGATTTACACACCTGCTTCGGAAGCCTTGAGTCCATTGCCTCAAGGGCTTGAGATTTGTAAAGTCATTTCTAAAGAAAGCGTCGCCGTCAAACCTTTTCGGGTTTTAATTTTATCGTCGCTCACAGGGTGGGGACACAAAAAAGTAGCCGATGCCCTTCAGCTCGCTTTTCAACAACACCCTCAACACGACGAACGTCCGATTGAAGTTCATGTGGAAAACGTCTTAGAAGCCTCTAATATCTTTAATCGTACCTTATCTGAAATTTATAATGTCTTTCTTCGTTATGCTCAATCATGGATGTTTCTCTATTATCATACAATTAACGCCTTGAATCTTTCTTGTCAGCCTGTGGTGCTAGAACCCATGATGCCCTATGCAGAGCGTCTCCTTCAAACGCATCAGCCTGATGTGCTGGTGTCTGTTCACCCGATGATGCAATACTTTGGCGGTATGTTGCAACGTGCTAATCAGAAGCTCAATGGTGTTTCGCTTCCTTTTTATACGATGGTAACCGACCCCTGCTACGGGTTTTGGAAGGGTTGGACGCATCCAAGCGTAACGCATTATTTCACGGCGACCCCTGAAGCGAGTCAACAGCTTAAAGCGTATGGCGTTTCCTTACGGCAGATTACATCTATCGGCTTACCCAATTCGGCGGAACAAGCACGTTATAGCGACGCTGAAAAAGACGCTTTACGCCAAAGCGTGTTCGGAGAAAAATCGAAACGTTTAAGCCTACTCTTTAATGCGGGTTGGGCAGGCGGTGGAGGCATTGAATCCTTATTGAAGGGCTTTATTGAAAAAGCCTCTCCTGAAATGCTGGGGCAAGTCAATCTCATCTTTCAAGCAGGCAGTCATCCTGCATTAAAGCAACGCCTTCAAGAGCTGGCACAGGCAACGCCTGAACTTTCTCTTTACGTCTGTTCGGTAGAGCAAGACATGCCACCGCTTTACGCCCTTGCGGATGCCATTATCACCAAACCCGGTGCGTCTACTGTGTTTGAAGCCTTGCATCATGGAGTGCCTGTTTTGATTGACGCACAAAAACGCCTGATGCCTCAAGAAGAGGGGACGGCTCGCTGGATTCAAAAAATCGGCGTGGGGACTTCCTTGCCTGATGTCAACGCATTGCTTGCCTTGGTGGAGACTTGGCTTCAAACGCCTCAATCCCTTCAAGCACTTCAAGCACAAACCCCCAAGTGGCAAATCCCCAATGCGAGCGTTCGCTTCGTTGAATCCCTTTTACAAGCCCTTTTAAAGGAATCTTTATGACGCTTATTCCTGTCTTACGCCATGAGGCGGTGGATGCTTATGTTCAAAATGTGGTGCAAGGTTCACATACGATCCTTGATCACAACAAAGACGCTCAAACACGGCAAATCGTTGAGACGATTATTGAAGACGTGCGTCAAAAGGGTGATGACACCCTCTACGCCCTAGCGGTTCAATTTAACGATGCCCTCACGCAAGGTGAATCGATCCCCGTTTCTGCTTCAGACTGGGAAGATGCTTGCTTGCGAGTGTCGGATGAGAAGAAGGCGTGTTTGGATGAAGCGATAGCCAACATCCAACGCTTTGCCCATGCCATGATGCAAAGTCTCCCTCAAACGCCTCAAGTCTATGAGCATCAAGGGTTTCGCACGGGTTTTGTCTTGCGTCCTGTTGAAAAAGTGGCGTGTTATGTCCCTACAGGACGCTACCCGCTGGTTTCAACGGCAATGATGACCAGTGTAACGGCTCAAGTGGCGGGCGTGAAGGAACGCATCATGCTCTGTGCCAATCCTGCGGATGAGATTTTATATGTGGCTCAACAAACAGGGGTTCAAGCCGTTTACAAAGTAGGCGGTGCGCAAGCCTTAGCGGCTGTTACCTTCGGTACGACGCAAATCCCCAAAATGGATATGGTGGTAGGGCCAGGCAATCGATTCGTGAATGAAGCCAAGCGTCAACTGAATGGACGTATCGGGATTGACATGCTCGCAGGGCCTTCGGAAGCCTTGTTGATTGTGGATGACACAGTAGATTTAGCCTTTGTTGCCAGTGATTTACTGGGGCAAGCGGAACATGACCCCGATGCTCGAATTACCTTATTGACGCATCATCCGCACATCGTCGATGCCTTGCAAGCGGAACTTGAGGCGATGAATCGCTTGTTAGATTTACCGTCTTTTGTCAAAGACAGTAGCCTCAAAAATAGCGTGATTCTGCTCACTGAAAGTCTCGATGCCTGCATTGATATTGCCAATCAACTTGCCCCTGAACATTTGCATCTGCATGGGGCGTCGGTGGTGGCTCGTCAAGAGGAATTGACGCACTACGGTACATTGTTTGTCGGCACTTACGCCACCATTGCTCATGGGGACTATTGTGCAGGGCCGAATCATACGCTTCCTACTTCGGGGGCGGCTCGTTTTAGTTCAGCTTTATCGCCTATGACCTTTTTGCGTGTGCAGAACCTCTTGGAAGTGCCGAGTACGAATGCTTATTTGAACGAATTGACAGCTCATTTGGCGAATATGGAACATTTAACCGCTCATGCCTATTCCGCCTTGCTCCGAGACGATGTTTAATCGTTTTTTGCATCTCTTTACAATAATGCGTAAACTTGCATAACTTGCATAAGTAGACGACAACGCACTAAATGCGAGGCTTCCGAGACATTTTGCGTACGTCGTAATAAGGAATGATGCGAGGAGAGGGGGTTTTGGGGGATTTTTAAGGGGGATAAAGGGGGAGAGAAACGCAATGCGTCTCCCCCTATTCCCCCTTGAATCGCCTTTTGGGGTTTGGGGTCTTTTGGCGATACAAAAGACCCCAAGACCAACCAGTCCAAGCAAGGAACGGTTCGCAAAATTCGAAATAGCTACCGCTCCGCATTATGGTGGGGAAACATATTTCATTAAACTACTTGATGCTTTTCGTGAATGCGGTTATACTATTAAGTGTTGACTACACAAACGCATGATGAACCGACCTGAAAGTGTCCACATCATAGACTGTTAAGAGGCGTGCTAAACGATGAAAATAAAACTCAAAGAAGTGGCACGAGAACGTAAGGGCTGGAGCCTCTATAAGTTGGCGAAAGAATTGGGGCTTCCACAACAAACGGTGTATTCGTGGGCAAGCGGACGCACACAACCGAATTACGACAATATGGATCGCTTATGTGATGCCCTCGATTGTAGCGTGGGGGATTTATTTGAAGCCGAACCCGTTCAACAAAAGCTATTTTAGGGGAAGGCTAATGCAGGAGACGACCTTTACCTATCACGACTTAATTCAAGCGACTTCCGCTGAGCATCAAGGGGGTTTGGATGCGTCTTTTTTTGATTCACAACTCTTTACGCTTGCACTGGATTCTCGAAAGGTGAAGCCTAGTTCCGTCTTTCTTCCCCTCATTGGTGAACGATTTGATGCCCATACGTTTTTAGAGCAAATTGTGCCTCCTGATACCGATTTGCCTCAACTGGCGTTTTGTCAACGTTCTTACTATCAGGCTTATACGGATATTTTAGAAGCTCTACCTTCTCTCGGCTTGCTGGTGGTGGACGACACCCTAGACGCCTTACAAGCACTGGCGAGCTTTCACCGCAATCGATGCCACGCCTTGGTTGTGGGACTCACAGGTAGTTCGGGCAAAACCACGATGAAGGAGTATCTACGGCATTGCTTGGGGCTTTATAAAAACACTCAAGCCACCTTGCACAATTATAATAATGATATTGGTGTCGCCAAAACCCTGCTTGCCATTCAACCCGAAACGCAAGTCGTGATTGTGGAAATGGGGATGCGAGGACTCGGACAAATTCGCCGATTGACCCGCATGGCACGCCCTGATATAGGTCTCTTGATTAACGTGGGGCCGGCTCACATTGAAATGCTCGGTTCACTGGAAGCCATTGCCGAAGCGAAATGTGAGTTAGTAGAAGGCGTGCAATCGGACTTGGTTTCTAATGGGGATGATGCGTTGTTGCAAGCCCGATTGAACGCTTTGGACATCCGCCACATCTCACATCACCGATACACCCAAGACACCGCTCAACAGCTCACCCCCTTAGCCAATGGCTGCTACACCTTTGAGGTGGACGGCGTTCCTTTTGAGTCTAAATTACCAGGCTTGCATCAAGTCTCTAATCTATTAGGGGTCTTGGCGGTGGGGCGTTGTATCGGGATTTCGACTGAAGACATCGCCAAGGCGTTCGCCTCTTTTGTGCCTCAGGCAGGGCGATTTGAAGCGATTGAACTGGGGGGAGGGCATTGCCTGATTAACGATGCCTATAATGCGAATCCTGCCAGTATGCAGGCGAGCTTGACCGCTTTGTTTCAATCCGCTTTGCCACAGCAAGGCATGAAGCGATTTTTGATCTTAGGGAGCATGCAAGAACTCGGTGAGCATTCGGTGTCGTATCATCACGCCTTATTAGAACAAATTAAGGCGTTTCCTGCCGAAGAAATCGAAGGCGTGGCGTTGATTGGAAACGTCTTTCAGTCGATTCCTTCAGACGCTTTAGAATCCACGGCATTTCCGATTCATTATTTTGAGGACGTTCAAGCCCTTGAACAGATCTTGCCCACTTTTGTGGGGGTAAATCCCGTGCAGTGGTTTTTAAAAGGCAGTCGCTCTCATGCTCTTGAAACCTGTATCCCCACCCTTCAACACGCATTGGCGATGAAAGGGCTTCCGCAATGAAGTCCGTTCAAGACTTATTCCAACATTCCGATTTATTTCACCTCTTTCAAGCACAATGGCTTTGGTGGCTCCTATTAGCTTTGCTGGCTCTGCTTGTGGGTTTAATCGGTTTTCCCTTTTTTATTCAATTTTTAAAATCCTTCCGTGTGGAACAATACATTCGAGAAGAAGGCCCTGAAGCACATCACATTAAACAAGGCACGCCTACGGGAGCTGGCATCTTTTTAATCGCCTTATGGGTGCTGATGTCTTTGGTGTGGGGCATTTTGCAATCGGTGTTAGGGAATAGCACTTTTCAGTGGGGGTCTCCTTATTTCTATCTGCCGATTGTGGTTACCTTAAGCCTCATGGGCTTGGGTATGTGGGATGATCTCGCCAAAGTGCTGAAGAAGCACAACAAGGGCTTGGGGGCGAGAGCAAAACTCGTGGCACAAGGATTCATTGGCTTGGCTTTTGGACTCGTCATGGTTTTGGTGGTTGGGGACACACACGTCAACGTCTTTGGGCATATGCTCACGCTTGAAGCATGGCAATATGTGCTGTATGCGGTATTTGCGGTAACGGCGGTTTCCAATGCCGTCAACCTCACCGATGGGCTGGATAGCTTGGCAGGGAGTACCACGGCATTAACGTTTTACACCTTGGCGTTGCTCTTGTTGACGCAGTCGCATCATGCGGAATACTTGCCGACGGTGGCACTGTCAGTCTTGATGATACCGTGTTTGTTGAGCTTTTTGGTGTATAACCAGTATCCTGCTCGTATTTTTATGGGGGATTCAGGGAGTATGGCGTTGGGGGCGTTGATTGCAAGCCTTGGGCTAATGACGCATCAAGATGCGTGGTTATTGCTGATTGCAGGCATTTATGCCCTTGAAGCTTTGAGCGTTTTAGTGCAGATTTTAAGTTTTAAGATCTTGAAGCGTCGTATTTTTAAAATGGCACCTGTGCATCATCACTTTGAACTGTGTGGTTACCATGAAACGGTTGTTGTGCATGGCTTTGTCTTGGCACACGGGATTTTATGCCTTTTGGCGTTTTATCTACAACGCCTTTAGAGAAGTAGCATTTTTACGGCGTTGTAAAAATGCGGTAGGTCTCAACACCATAGAGCATATACGGTAATTTTACGACGGTAGAGTACAGCACATCCTAGATATAGCCATATTCAAAAACAACCAAACACTTTATCGAGAGCCTGAGAAATAGGGGAATAAGATGTTGTAATCCTTCGAATATTTGCTTTAAGTCTTGCCCAAAACTCAATATAGTCGATTAAAGATGTTTCCGAACTCTAGCAAAAGCCCCTCTCGATAAAAATCATCAAGAGGGGGTAAAAGTCTGAAAAAGTAGTGAACTACCAGCGACCACCGCCACCGCCAGAGCGACCACCGCCACCGCCGTAACCACCGCCAGAGCGACCACCGCCGCCACCACCACGATAGCCACCGCCACCGCCGCCCATAGGACGAGCTTCACGAGGGCGAGCTTCATTCACACGCAATACTTTACCGTTCATATCAAAGCCATCAAAGCGTTCAATTGCCACTTTGGCTTCTTCATCGTTGTCCATTTCAACGAAGGCAAATCCACGCGAACGACCTGTTTCACGATCCATGACGATACGGCACGACTGGACTTCGCCAGCATCAACAAACAACGCCAACAACTCATCGTCAGTAGCGGAAAAAGGCACGTTGCCTACATATAGTTTCATAATCACATTCCTAAACAAATAAAGTATCGCCAACAGAGTAAAAACGTTCCTTACAACTGGCGAAATTATCGTAAGTAAACGCAAATCTGAATCAAAACGTTGAAAACGAACGCATTACTCTAGCTACCGAAATTAGGATGCTTCTTCGTCATCAACACAAAAATAAGGAACTTCATTTGTTCAGTCAGGGATGTTCACTAGAAAGATCGAAGGTATTTCAAGGGTAAAAGTCAAAACGAAACACGTTTGATTGCCAAGCATACTTGTAGAGAATTAAAAATGGTGGAGTCGGAGGGAATCGAACCCTCGTCCAAAACGATCGCCTCTGGGCGTCTACGAGCGTAGGTACACGGCAATTTTAGTCCTTTCGCAGTCCAGCACCCTGATTCACAAAAGGCTTTAACCTCTTTTACGTCTGTGTTCGGACGAATAGACGATACGCTGTACAGAAAAAGTCTATTAGCCTTTCTGCATGGTCATGCGGTACGACAAGCCCACCCTCCCAGCATGATAGTGAAAGTGGGAACGTTAATTTAGTTACCTACGAACTAAGCAGCAGCTTTAGCACGGAAATCAACATAAACAACGTTAGCAGTTTGTGTTTCTGCATTTATTGTTTTGCTCAGGATTAACGAGGATTAAGCGTCCTCGGCTCGCAACTCAGTCACGAGAATTCGTCCTGTCAAGTCCAGAACGACCCCATGTTTTGAAAAACAGCATCATGCCTCAAGCACTTGCCATTTGAAATTGCATTTACAAGTATGTAATTTTCAAAAGAACTATAAGCACAGTATGAACGATTTGATTTTAAATTGCAAGCCTTATTTTAGGATTTTGGGTTTTTCTTAAGAATTGAATCCAACAGCAAATTCGCAATGGTATGAGTGGCATGGGGTTTCGCAAGCGATTCAAGCGTATCGTGAACATGAGAAGAGGCCTCCGTCTGCGACTTTAGATCTTGCAAGGCGTGTAAGAGACGCTCGCCGTTGAGTTCGGCATCTTTGAGCATCACGCCTGCCCCTTGACGTGCCACGAATTGGGCGTTCACCTCTTGATGATTTTGACTGGCATGGGGATACGGCACTAAAACCGCCGGCGTTCGAGAAGCAAATAGTTCAGAAAGCGTCATTGACCCTGCACGACAAACGGCATAATCGACGAGTCCCCAAAGCGTCGGCATGTCTTCAATATACGGTAAATATACATAATCATGTTGAAAAGGTGTTATCGTACCGTATTTGAGCTTAAGCGTGTTTTGATACGCTTTAAAATGCTTCGCCCCACACTGATGCACGATTTTCCAGCCTGATTCAACAAGGGCGTCCAAGGCTTCAAAAAGGGCATCATTCAGACGCACCGCTCCTTGTGAACCACCTAGCACCAAGAGGATTTTATCGTTTTCATGCCACGAAGCAGGTAAAACGGAACTTAAAAGGCTGAAGGCTTCTTGCTTGGTGAGTTGCCCCACTCGACTGTCAATGGGGTTGCCTGTGTGATAAAAACGCTCCGAAGGGACTTTTAAAGCCGATTGTGCTTCCGCAAAGGCGGCCGTTACGGCATAGGCTTTGGGTGCCATTAAACGATTCACGAGTCCAGGGACGGTATCGCTTTCATGCACTAAAAAAGGTATTTTTAAAATATGAGCCGCCAGTAAAACAGGCCCTGCCACATAGCCCCCTGTCCCAATCACCACTTGCGTTTTAAGGGCTTTTAAATATCGAACGGCTTGAGCGGTGGCGTACATCATTTCCCACGCCCATGGCAGCAACCGCAAAGGGTTCTTCGTTCGAGGCATGCCATGACTCCGCAAAGGCAAAAACGGAATCCCTTTGGTCGGTACTTTTTGAGACTCTAGACTCTGCTCATTACCGATGTACGTTAAGCTCTGTAGGGGGATGCCAAAATCACGCACCAAAGCATCTGCAATGGCGAGTGCAGGATAAAGATGTCCACCTGTTCCGCCTCCTGTCAGGACGATCGAAAGGGGGGCTTGAGCGTTCATATCGCCTCGTTTCACTTAGCACTAGGCAATAGCAGACACCACCTGATTCATAGCCACTTGACAGGCCTGAAGCTCTTGACGCATTGCCTCTTGAGAATCTAAGGCGTTAAAGGCTTTACCAATCCCAACAGCGATTGCACCTGTTTGCATGGCTAAATCGACGTTTTGAGCCGAAATACCTGAGGCAACCATAATCGGCAAACGTCCTTCACTTGCCAAGAAACGCGCATTTTCTAGGGAAAGACTGGCTTTTTCATCCGCATTTAAGGTTTGTACTCGATTATCCTTCAACAAACGAATCGCCCCTTCGGTTTGAATCATCGCAACGCCTTTATCCGCCAACGCATGGAGCATTTCCACTTGCACATCTCGGCTTAAATGCCCTGGAATCGTAACGCACAACGGGGCTTTACCTGCCAGTGCTTGAAGCGTTTCTTCTGCCAGTGCCATGACTTCAGAAGCCGTAATGAACTCACCATTTTCATACATATCATCATAATTGCCAAGCTCTGCCACATCCGCTCCTGCTTCAATCGCCTTTAATAAGGCATCTGCCGAAACAGCAGAGGCAAAAAGTGTCCCCTTAAACAAGGCACGAGCGGTTTTAACGCAGTCCACATGAGCCGAAACATCTAAGGCTTCAACACCTGCCAGTTCCGCCACTTGAGCCAATAAAGCCACACGTTCCACATCTTGATTGGCAATCCCTGCAATCGCTTTGATAAAAGGTTTCATTTGATTTTCCTCATTCACACCATCATAATGACTTTTTCTATAATGTATCACAAAATCATAAAAAGCGAAAAGACTTTTTAGCATTCTTTACCGCAACGTCTCGTCTTCGGATTCTTCCACAAGCAAGCTGCTTTCAGAGGCTTCTTCTTCCACAGGTAGATCGTGAATATCTGTGGCGTGAAGCAAGGTGGCGACAAATCCCTTCGATTCCTCTAAATCTCCATGCGAGCCTTGCACGGTAATCGACGTAGAAACGTTTAATCGCTCTGCTTCACTGGTAGCTTGGGATGTGTCAAGCGGTGGAGGCATCGAAGCCACTGGAACAGTCGAGGATTTTGAGGCGATGTCTTCGTCTTCCCAAAGGGGAGGCGGGGTATCCGCATCATTATTTGAAGGACTCACAGCATCAAAGTCAAGGGAAGGCATTGTCTCTAGGGGATTGGGGAGATGAGAGACCTCCGCAGGAGATTTAGGTGGAGCAGGTGGTGGAGCAGGTGATGCTGGCACAGCAACAGGAGGAGCTAGAGCAACGGGAGCAGGGGCAGGTACGGTAGAGCTTGCTTCAGGAGCGTTGGTTTCAAGGGTCAGAGTGGGTTCAAATCCCACGACTTGAGCCGCCGCTTTTCGGTAATGCCCTAATTTTTCAGGGGTTTGAATCGTTTTGAGCAAGGCTTTACTGCGACAATACAACACGAGTTTTTGAGACTCTTGCTTTAAAATCTGCACATGCTGAAGGAATAAGGCTTTGGCAGCTCCTGATTGAATACTGGCACAAATTCGCTGATGCAAAGCGTGGACATCGGACGCGGTGATGTCAGAAGAGCTGGCGTGTTGCAGAGGGGCGGAAGGGCTAGAAGGGGTTGCAGGCACGGAAGATGGCATGAGTGGCGGGGGCATCGACGAAGGCGACTTCGTTTGAACATGAGAGAACGTAGGTAATACGGGGGGAGGCAGATAAGGCGGTGGTGCCGTAGGAGGGGACATCATAGGCGTGCTTCTAGGAGTATTAGAAGAAAGGGCTTGAATCTGTCGTTCAAGGGCTTCAATACGTTGATTGAGTGAATTGACATCCTGCGAGACAGGGTTCATCGTCATGGCAAGCAAGCCCACTTCAAGGGTTAAGGCGGGATCTTGAGCGTGCCGAAGGGCTTGCTCTAACTCATGTAAGCCTTGTAAAAAACGAGACACTTGAGCCGAATTGCTTTTCGGTGCAAGGCGTTTAACCGCTTCTAAAACGGCTTCTGAAATATCCAAATCCTCGCTGGTGAGCGCTTGCGTTCCTACCGCACATGCCACTAAAAGATGCCGAAAACTCACCATTAAAGGCTTCACCACTTGAGGGGCTTCAATACCAGCGTCATCAAAGTGAGACAAAACCTCTAAAATGGCGTGAGTATCTTCTTGAATCATGGCATCCACCAAGCGGAGCATTTGCTCTTCGGGGACTTCCCCGAGAAACTCAATGAGTTCAGCTAGGTTCAAGGGCGTGTCTCGCTCTCGGGCGAGTACTGCCGTTTGATCCAATGTAGAGAGGGCGTCTCGTAAACCGCCCCGTGCCTTACGAGCCAAATGGAGCAAGGCATCGGATTCAATTTTAAGCGATTCTTGCTCGCAAACAGAAATCAAATGGGCGTGAATGGCGGGGGTTGCGATTCGTGAAAAATGAAACTGTTGGCATCGAGAGACAATGGTGGGTAGCACCTTATGGGCTTCAGTGGTGGCAAAAATAAAAATAACCCGTTCGGGCGGTTCTTCCAACGTCTTTAACAAGGCGTTAAACGCCTGTGTAGAAAGCATGTGAATTTCATCAATAATATAGATTTTAAAACGCCCTGCCATTGGGGCAAATTGACAAGATTCGATTAAATCTCGAGCGTCTTCAACACTGCCGTTAGAAGCCGCGTCAAATTCAATCACGTCTAAATCATTGCCTGCGGTGATATTGAGGCAGGAATCACAGACTTGGCATGGGTGAATGGTAGGCCCTTGTTCGCAGTTTAAAGATTTGGCTAGAATACGAGCGGAAGAGGTTTTTCCAGTTCCTCGTGGGCCTGTAAAAAGGTAGGCATGCGCAATGCGATTGAGATGTATCGCATTGGTGAGGGTTTGCACGATATTGCCTTGCCCGACTAAGGCAGGCAAGCTCTGCGGACGATATTTTCGGTAAAGGGGTAAATAAGCACTGGGTTGCATGGGGGCGTGTCTCGTTAATCTGTTGCCGTATGAATGAATAGGAGAAACTGTACCATAAAGTTGCTTTATAGTCGATTAAATATATTCCCGCACAGTGTCTATACGTTGTCGCTACGATAATTTTGTTCAGTCATGTAGGTCTATCTACACTCCTTCACAAAATCATCTAGGCTCCTCGTCTAGCCTACTGTTCGGAAACATCTTTAATCGACTATATTTCAAAAAGGGCTTTC
>CAZDMD010000025.1:0-20554 GCA_964506805.1 uncultured Vampirovibrionales bacterium
ATTGGCGTTTTGTTGCCTCATCCTTGAAAGACTAATTGATTTATTTCTCGGATAGGTTCTAAGTCTTTGTAACGACTAATCAAAGTAGAGCTTATACGGTAATTTTACGAAGGTAGTTTAATAAAAAGGACTTACCGCAATAAATCCGAAATGAGAAAAGCCAGCTCCAAAGATTGATTCGCATTCAAACGTGGATCACACGCCGTTTCATAACGCATCCCCAACTCTTCGTCAAGCACATTGACCGTCCCCCCGATGCACTCGGTTACATCCTGCCCCGTGAGTTCAAAATGAACACCGCCTGCATGAGTCCCTAAGGTATGATGCACCGCAAAGAAATCACGTACTTCGGCTAAAATTGAGTCAAAACGACGAGTTTTAAAACCACTTTCAGACGTATGCGTATTGCCGTGCATAGGATCGCAAATCCACACCACCGAGCGTCCTTCACGCTGAATCGCCTCAATCAACTTAGGCAAGTGTGCCTGCACGTTACCTTCCCCCATACGGCTAATTAAAGTGAGTCGTCCCGCTTCGTTGTTGGGATTCAACACATCACAAATTTTTAGGAGCTGATCCACTTCCGTTCCCACACCGACTTTTAAGCCCAGTGGATTCTGAACCCCTCTCAAAAATTCCAGATGAGCACCATCCAGTTGGGCGGTACGATAACCAATCCATAGCATATGCCCACTACAGCCATACCATTCCCCTGTGGTGCTATCCACCCGAGTCAAACTCTCTTCATAAGGCAATAACAAGGCTTCATGGGAGACATAAAAGTCCGTTTCCTTAATCATGGGGGCTTGATCGGCGGTTAAACCGCAGGCTTCCATAAATGCCAAGCAGTCCCCGATGCGATCTGCTAACTCATTGTATTTGTCGTATAAAGGGTCATCTTTAATAAAGTCTAAAGTCCAGCGATGCACCTCGTGCAAGTCGGCATAACCCCCTTGAGAGAAGGCACGCAGGAGGTTTAAAGTCGCTGCCGATTGATGATAGCCCTGAATCATACGCTGCGCATCAGGTTGGCGTGCTTCTTCTGTAAAGTCAAACCCGTTAATTAAATCGCCACGAAAACTAGGAAGCGTAACCCCTTGACGGGTTTCCACATCACTGGAACGTGGTTTGGCAAATTGCCCTGCCATGCGTCCCACTTTGACGACAGGCACACGCCCTGAATAGGTCAAGACGACCGCCATTTGAAGCAAAATACGAAAGGTATCACGGATTTGAACGGCTGAAAAATCTTTGAAGGTTTCAGCACAATCGCCCCCTTGTAGCAAAAAGGCTTCACCTTTAGCAACTTTAGCCAACTGCTTTTTTAAGGCACGGACTTCACCTGCAAAAACGAGAGGGGGTAATTGTTGCAATCGATGCGTTACCTCTTGCAAGGCTTGTTCGTCCGCATAAGTGGGCATTTGATGCTTGGCTTTTCCCTGCCATGTATGAGGCGACCATTCCATTGTATTCCACTGTGTTTCGCTTCTTTGAGGCATATCAAACCCTTTATGCTAATTTTGTGTACACCTATAAAGATAACACAAAAATAGGGTTTTAAAGCAATGCGTCTTGAAATGACTTGTACGAGGTTAGAGCTGTTTGTTGAAATCGGGAGAGTCAGGTTTTTCAAATAAAGCATAGAGCGAAGGTGTCAAAATAAGGGTTGCCAATTGCAATCCACTTGAGATGACCAAGGTTTTAAGAAAATTTTTGCAAAGGGGATCTACTTTTAGTTTATCTCCGTACTCATCTAGCCGTTTCTCCAATATTTCGGGTGGTAAGTTATTAGCCGATTGAATCAATCCAATAAATTCGGGAGCATATTTTTGAGTAACCTTCAAGAATTTTATAGCAATAAGTACGCCTAGCGAGGTGGAAATTATAGCGGGTAGAAGACTGGCTTTTTGTTGGGCTTTTTTCTTTTCTTTTTCTAAGGCAATACCTGATTCCAAGGAGCGTTGTTGAGCCAGTACATCGCTTCTTTTTTGAGCCGATTTTTGAGGATTGTAAAAAAGGGCATCCCACCCCGTTTTCCAAAATCCCCAATAAGCCCCCCAAAAAGAAGCCCCTATTTTTGCTTCGTGGATTGCGGTTTTATCGGCGAGTGTCAACTCCTCAGGCGATACACTTCGATTCATCGGTCTTTGAGGGGCGACTTGTAAACTAACTTGGATGCTTTGTGGAGGAATATTTGAACTCATCATGGGACATTCACCTTATACAATACGATTACAAGTAACTAAAACCTGCTGAAAGCAATTTAATGCCATCAAAAAAGCGACTCTTTTCGCATATTTCAGCAAATCAAGAGTCGCTTTAAAGTTTGAGAGGATGACCCTATACGGTCTCTTCCATAATCAAGCTATCTAAAGAAGCCTCACTGGCTTCGCTAAAGCCTAAGCTGATACGGCGTTCTTCAGGCTGAAACTTAATGATAAAGGTCTTCAACATCATACCAACTTCGACCGCTTGCCCTTGCGTTTCTTCATAACTTTGTAGTTCACGAGAAGGCAATAAGGCTTCTACACCCGGATGAATCTCGACGAAAGCACCAAACTGCTTGATTCGCATGATTTTGCCTTCGACTTCTTGACCTTCTTTCATCAATTCCGAGACTTCTTCCCATGGATCTTTCATCAAGCTCTTGGCAGAAAGACTCACACGTTGACGCTCTTCGTCTACACCAATTACCTCAACTTTGACGGTATCACCAATATTAAGTAAATCCGACGGATGCTCAACCCAACGCCAAGACATCTGCGACAGAGGCAACAAACCGTCGACTCCGCCTAAGTCCACAAAGGCTCCAAAACTGGTTAAACGAACGACTTTACCTTCAATCACCGTACCTGTTTCAAGGGTTGAAAACAGCTCTTTACGCTCTTCTTGTTGTTGTTCTGCTAAAACTTTACGATGCGATAAAATAATGTTATTGCGGGTTACATCCACCGCCAACAACTTAAAAGGCAAGGTTTGCCCGACCAACGATTCTAAATTGTTACGACTTCTCATATGGCTAGACGGTACAAAGCCTCGCAAATTGCTTTCTAACTCAATCAACAGACCACCCTTGACCACACCCGATACTTTACCTTCAATGACTTCATCAGCTTCCATTTTCGTGGTGAGATCTTTCCACGCATAGGCGGTTTGCACACGTTTTAAGGAAAGCGTCAGTTGACTATCATCATTTTCTTCACGCAAGATGTAAAAATCGTAGGATTTGCCGACTTCTAACTCGTCTGAAAAAGCGGTGGCACGATCTGTGAGTTCTTTAATGGGGAGTAACGCATTGGTTTTAGCCCCAACATCCACGTAGGCATAACTAGAGTCCCATGATACCACGGAACCCGACACGATTTCGCCTTTGGCGAACGTGTAATTATACTTTCCTTCTAACAAGGCTTCAAAAGTCTTTTTGGCATCTTCTGAAACCTGAAGTGATAAATGATGTTTAAAAGGGGACATCGGCGTTTTAGTCTCCCGACTTAGATTTTAAAACTGACAACGTTTAAGTATAACCTAGCATAACCATGAGTATACAATTATAAATGATACCACAGATTAAACAAAAACGACTAGAGCTTTTTAATAATAACAATTAAAGCCATTATAACCTGTTTTGCAAGAAATGGGGATACTTTTTTATTTTAGAAAGTTGAAATACACCAAAAAAAGGATGACAAAGCCCTATGTGGAAGAATAGGCATTCAAACAACGCCGTAATTGACCTTGATAGTCTTCTAGTAAATGTTGAGCATCCTTTAGCGTAGAAGCCAAATTTAAAACCAGCAAAACCGCTGGCTTCACTTGATACTGACAACGTTCTAAGGCTTCAATCGATTCTTCGGGAGAGACATGGGCAATTTCACAAACCAAGTTTACCGCTCGTTGTTTGAGCTTGGCATTACTGGGTTTGACATCCACCATTAAATTGCCGTAAGTTTTCCCCAGTTTTACCATCGTTGTCGTACTCAACATATTCAAGACCATTTTTTGAGCCGTCCCCGCCTTCAATCGACTAGAACCTGCGAGGATTTCCGCTCCCACTTCCGTAATAATGGCGTAATCGGCAATCTCAATGGCTGTCGCTTGGGAGTTACAGGTTAAAATAACCGTTACAATGCCCTGTTCTTTCGCATGACGTAAGGCATCTACCACATAGGCGGGATTTCCACTCGCTGAAATGCCAATCAAGACATCGCCACGCCCCACGCCATGTTGCCTGATGTTGCGAATGCCTAAATCGCCGTCATCTTCCGCCCCTTCAATCGGGTGGCGTAAAGCGGTTTCGCCGCCTGCCATAATGGCTTGAATGAGATTTGGCGATACCCCAAACGTAGGCGGACATTCGGCGGCATCTAGCACCCCCAGTCGTCCACTGGTGCCAGCCCCCAAGTAGAAGACGCGGTTGTCATTTTGCAAGGCGTGAACCATTAAATGGACGACCGTTTCAATTTGAGGCAAGGCGTTTTGAACGGCTGTGGCGACCTTTTGATCTTCGGTATTCATATGGCTTAAAATCTCAAGCGTTGACATTTCATCTAATTGATGGGTGGCAGGGTGAGCTTGTTCGGTAACAGGGGTTGGTATGTTCATCAGGCAATCCTCAAGTATTTTTAATTCATACATTAGATTAACATATTTTTACAAATTAGTTGTAAACTGTTACATATACGATATTGAAGCGTAAGGTTGACTTTTATGTTTCCCAGAACACACACGGTACTATTTTTAGTGATTTGTTTTCATATTTTCTTTTCGTTGAGTCTTGTCAAGGCGAATGAGGAAAAAGTCCTGCAAGCCTTTCCGTATGGCGATGCGTCTGAAGTGTTACGCTTGACTCAAAACCCAGCGATACTGCCCGCCAGTAAACAGCTTGACTATGCCATGGCAAGCCCGCCGAAAAATATGCCTCCTCGTGAAACTCCTCAAACGCTTGCATTGCGAGAGGCAACAGATATTCACCTCCCTAATTTACGCCGAGAAAATCCCCCTACGGTACTTTCCAAAATAAAACGTTTTTTTCATATTCGCTCCTCTACAAGCACCTTTATTGAAAGTGCTAATGTGTCCTCCACGCTTCCTGAGAATATTGCTTTAGCCGCAATAGGGACAAACGCCTCTCCCAATCTTGTTCAACTCCCGATGCTATGGGATTTTTCTCGTCGGCCACGCCCCAATCAACGAGAAAAAATCGTGATGCGTTTAATTCGTCAAAGCAATCCCAAGTGGAGTGAAAACGAAGCTCACACGCTTGCGTTTTTAATTCTGAAAAGCAGTGAAACGCATCGAATTGATTATCGCATTCTTTCGAGCTTGATTGCCACGGAGTCCTCTTTTCGTTTGGATGCCGTGTCTCGAACGGGGGCAAAAGGCTTAGGACAGTTAAAAGATGCGACAGCGGAATGGCTCGGGGTACGAAATGCCTTTGATCCGATTGAAAATCTAAACGGTACAGCCAAGTACCTCTCCTTTTTGGCGGATCAATTCCCCAAAGATCCTGCACGAGCGGTGGCGAGTTATAACGTCGGGCAAGGGACGGTCAAACGTGAGGGTTTAAACGAACCCGCCATTCAGTACATCTTAAAAGTACAGAATTACTTGGATTTACTACTGACTTGGGGAGCCGATTGATATAGTCGCTTAAATGGTATGAGACGATTTCTGTGCCTTTGATTCTTCTTGTGGAATGACATGTAAAAACCGCATTAAGCCTAACATGTTCTTCTTTACCACGGGTCCATAGTGCAAGGAGGCATATTCAATGCCAAAGCCCCCGATAATCACGCTAGGCAATACGCCTAAATACAGAGGCACTTGCTTCTGCACCAGCTTAAAGCCTTCTTTTTCATAATCTAAAAGTTCTTGCGTTAAGGCTTTTAGTTCATCTTCATTGAGTTTGGCGAGCTTTTCAGGATGCAACATCGCTTCAACCTCTTTACCCGACACCATGTGCCACGCACGCTTCCAAAACCGATGATCCGTCAACCAGTCGCTTGTTTCTTGATGCTTTAAGGCATGTCCGATTTGAGCCAGCTTTAAATCGACAGGGCTATGATGTTTTCTCACCCATTCGGTATCTGTTACAAGAGCGTTCGGCAGTCGCTCAATCTCTGAGGCGTTTCGCTTGCCACTTAAAACCCCAAAGGCATCAGCAAGGTGTTCTTGTAAAGAAGAGGCGCCGTATTTTTGCTTTTCATACTGATATTGATACTGAATGTGGTTTTCAAAAATCCCTTGCAGACGCTTTAACAGCACAAAGCCTGTACTAAAGCCCACGATTTCCCTAAAATAGGTCATCGCAGATTGTTCTTGATTGTAGCGAGATTCTTCAGGGCTTGAAGTGGGGGCATTTGAACTGTCGTAGGCTTCTTTGACTCGCATGACGACGTGAATCAAGGTGGCGATAATGGCGGCATTTGTTTTTAGCAAGGCTGAATCTTGCGTCAGTTGTACGCCCATATTATGGGCAATGGTACCGAGTGCTTTTTGGACTTGGGGTTGTTGTGGTAGATTCAAAAGCGTTCTAGAGGCTTTAAAGGCATCCGTGCTGAGGGTGTGAAGGGCTTGGGGCATTTCTGTAAGAGATTTGCTAATTTTTTCACCTAAAGGAGCTGTCTTTGGTTTTTCAATGTGGATATTGCCACGGCGTGAAGCGTCTAGCCATTGGCGAAGGGCATCCGCATTTTGATTTTGAAGAGGGGCAGTCGTACTAGGAGGGGTCATCGTTTAAAGTCCCCCTTGAGATTGAGAAGCGTACAAGGGTGTCGATTGACGATTCATCGGGCGTTGCGGTCGAACAACAGCAGGCGGACGTTCGTTATGATACCCCCCTAGAGAAAGTTTTGTTTCGCCTTGTGAAAAGGGCTTGGGTTTTCCTGCCAGTGGCTTTTCCTTCATTTTAACATCAAGCCGATGTCGCCACCAAGGGCGAAAGACTTCATCATTGGCTTTTTGAGTGGGTCCACCGCTTATCCATGCACTAAAAGCTGCCCCTGTTATGGCCGTTACCACGCCCATGGCATGCACGCGTCCAAAGTAATTTTCAACGGTTTTGTTTTGATTTAAAAGTCCTGTAAACTGCACCCGACCCTCTTTGAGTCGTTCTTTTTGAAAGAGATGCCCGAGTCCGTTTTTTTGCATGGCATCCGCAAATTGCGTGATGTCCCATTTGCCTAAGACGGTTTGTTCAGGGGCATTAAAGCCAAAGGAATAGGGATTGTGATGATTGCCCAGCTCCATAATCGTTTTCGTCATGGCGTGAACATCCGCTTCGCTGATTTCGCCTTTGGCGTGTCGTGCTTGAGCCTCTTTCAACAATACGGCGGGGTTCAACGATCGAGGCTTTAAAATCGCCTGCCACAAGCTATTTTTTACCACCTGTTGCGAGGCTTTTTCAAGTGGCTTTTCCAGTACATGGCTTGCCAAGACTAAACCCTTGCCTGTTAAATCCATCATGACTTGTAAGGCGACATAAGTGGCTAAAAATGTCCCCCCCACCTCAATAAAAACACGTTCAGCCGTTTGGCTACGGCGTGTTTTTTCGTCTTTGGTGCGATCGTTCCAGTCAACTAGACATCGGGTCCCCCCAATGCCCACAAACCTGACAAGCATCCCAGAAGCTCCCAAAAACATGAGGTTTTTGGCATTGAGAAAATTAAATTTACTCACCGCATCAAAATTAAGCAGCAGGTTTTTCCAATGCGAAAAGGCAAAGGGTGTTTTCGCCAATGCTATGGCGTGATTCACTTCTTGAGGTGTATAGAGTTTTGCCAAAATAAACGCTCCATTTTACACATTAAGGCTATAACGCAGTACCCTAAGGGCATCACGCAGAACGGAGAAAACACCAAAAACGAGCCGACCTTTTCATATATAGGACTTTAACATACAGATATAATAAACCCATAAAACAGAAAAGAATGCGTTAATTTTTAATTATATAAGACTCTATTCTTTTCTGTCAAATCTTCTTGAAGGAAGAAACAAACTATGCTTCAATAAAAGACACTTTTTACTTACTGTAACTGTAATAAAGGTTTTGCTATTATGACACCTTCAACTTTTGAGGCATTATGGAAAACACTTGAACCGCAACTCCTCCCCAAATGGGACATGACGGATCGCTTATTTTATTTAGCACATCCTGATTACCCCACCCTTCAAATTTCAGCCCCAAGCGATGCCCTCGCTCTTCGTGCCTATTATGAGGCATTACGTCAACATCTTTACAATATGTAACATCAAGAATGAGTTGGCTTGTGTTACCATAAGGGTACTGTTGAGGCTTATTTTTGTCAAATATTGAGGATTTCCTATGCCTAGCGATTCACCTTCGTCTACCCTGTCTTCTGTTCTTTATGTAGAACATGGATTCGTCGATGTGTCTCGGGCGGAAGATGCCACGCAAGCCTTGTTTATTTTGGCACAGCTCTTGCAGTCTAAAACGCTTGAGCATTGGCATGATGAAGTGGATGTCAACACGGGCTATCTGCCTCTTTCACCTGCACAAATTAGACGCATTGGCAAACTGCTTGAAGAAGCGGGAAAACCCTTTGGGGTTTTATTTTCGCAAGTACCTCAAACACAACAATCGGCTTTGGCTCAAGGGTTTATGGTGCGTGAAAATCCTGTCATTCGTCCGCCTCGTCAAGTGGTGATTCAAGAGACTCTACCCTTGCAAAAGCTTTCTGCCGTAGACAATCCCACAACGCTCGAAGAGGTTCCTGAACATCATTTGCAAGCCTTTGCGAATGCCTTATTAGAAGATGCGGATGTGCCTGTTTCGATTCCTGTTCAAACGACGTTACCTATCTCAGGAAGCCCTGCCTTAGAAGAGCAAGCTCAAGCCCTTGAAGGAGCCTATGAATCCGAAGCCCTTCAGGAAACGGAAGAGCAGGTCTCTCCTGCTTTAGAGGCATTCATTGCCAATCAGTCTTTGGCACACCACGAACTCCCGACTAAAATTTTAAAAGGCAATCTGCGTTCAGGGCGCTTTGAATCTTTTGCAGGGCATTTGGTGATTATTGGGGATGTCCACACAGGGGCGGAAATCCGTGTGCAAGGAGACGTCTTGGTATGGGGAGAGTTACGTGGTTTGGTTCACGCAGGCTTTAAAGGTAGCCGAGAAGCAGAGGTACGCTCCTTAAAGCTAGATGCGGTACAAATCCGTATTGCGGATGTCATGGCCCGCCGTCCTGATCGTCATACGCAGTTGCCGTCGGCTCAAGAGCCTTGGAAAGCCAATGAAGGGAGCTTTTTCCCTGAAATTGCACGAGTCGTCGAAGGTGAGATTCAGCTTTACACGACACGTCGTCATGCCAATTAGAGTGTTTTAAATCCGTCTTTTTTTGTTTGTGATACGCTAAACTTGGAAATAGAAAGTTTAGGTGTCTCGTTATGTTCGCTAATATCAAAGTGTGCTTGATGCAAAAGCTGAATACCTCCTTGCGTAGCGATATGATTGCGGGGGCGATGGTGGCTTTTGTAGCACTTCCTTTATCCTTAGCCGTCGGGAGTGCTTCGGGTGTACCACCCGTAGCAGGCTTAATAACGGCTATTGTCGCAGGCTTAGTGATGAGTCGATTTAATAGCACGTCCCATGCCATAGGTGGCCCCGCAGCAGGGTTGGCTCCTGCTATTTTAATGGGGGTTACAGGGCTTGGACAAGGCAACCACGAATTAGGATACCCGTTGCTCTTGAGTGTTGTGATTCTAACAGGTATTGCCCAAGTTCTTTTGAGTCATTTTAAACAAGTCGAACGCTTAGCCACCCTCATTCCTGAAAATGTGATTCGAGGCTTACTCGTTTCAATCGGTATTTTGGTGATGATTAAGCAAATGCCTACCTTATTGGGGTATACCTCGGATGCCAACAATACCATTGCGAAAATACTCGAAATTTTTTCTAAACTACCAGAGAGTTCTCTTCCTATTGCCAGCTTGGGATTGGGTGTATTGCTACTGGTGTGGATCTTCTGTCAGTTAAAACGGCATATTAAAGTGCTAAACCTATTTCCCCCCTTCTTTTATGCGTTGCTTTTGTCTTCATTGGTACCCTTGTTCACGCCTTTGGATTTTGGGCCTTTATTGACGTTACCTGCCTCGCCTTATCAAGCCATTGTGTTTCCCGATTTTTATCGATTATTTGCGAATCCTGCGGTGTGGTCTGTGGGCATTCAAGCCTTTGTGGCGATTTTTGTGATTGGCACCGTGGAAACCTGTGCTTCCATTAAAGCCATTGATCAATTAAGCCTGAATACACAAGCCTCCCCTATTGCACCTACCTTAAAGGGTGTGGGATTGTCAGGTATTCTCGCAGGGCTTTTAGGGGGTGTTGCGGTGATTCCAGAAGTCATGCGTAGCACGGTGGGTGTAACGGCTGGGTCTCAAAGTAAAGAGGTGAACTTTTGGTATGCCCTTTTTATGTTGCTAGGTTGGCTACTACTTTACCCCTGGCTTTCGCAATTACCCTTAACCATACTTGCGGCCGTACTAATAGTTTGTGCGTATGGACTGGCACGTCCGCAGTTTTGGAAAGAGTCATGGGCATCAGGTTTATTTGGTTTTTCAGTCTTTTCAACAACGATTCTATTGACTTTAGCGTATGATTTAATGCTAGGTTTAATCGCAGGGAGTCTACTTCATTTTCTATTTGCAAAGATGAAAAAATATAGTCGTCTTCAGAGTTTTTTGTAGAGATGGCTAGACGAGGAGTCTAAATTATTTTGTGAACGGAGTGTAGATAGAACTACATGACTGAACAAAATATATCGTAGCGACAACGTATAGACGCTCTACAAGAAATTATGAATACGACTATAAAGGATTCAGTTCGTTTGGATGGCTTCAATAACACCTTGTTCCTTCAAATGTTTTGCAAAAGCCAAGTGAGACGCATGTCCTCCATACAAGGCGACAAACTTCCCTTGCACCGATGCCAACGGAATACCACTTAAATAAAAATCACCTAGCAAATCTAACATTTTATGAAACAAGGGTTCATGTTTGAGTCGTAAAGGACTGGTGTAACCTCTAGCGTCTTCGGTGAGTCCCAAAGTATTTTCTAAAGAAACGCCTTTGGCTAAACCTTTGGCTTGCAAATAGGGAAGCTCCTTCAGCTCGCCAAAGGTACGAGCCTGTAATAGTTGACGAGCCTCTGCTTCACTGCGAAAGTCAAACGTCCAATACGCCCACTGATGCCGTAAATCCTGATGCGGATAATTGAGTACATAGCCCAATTTCAGCCCCTTAGACGGCAAAGCATAAAGCGTAATCGTCTCTGAAACTCTAAAAAAAGTGGGGCGTGCCACCCGATGCGTGATCGGAGTCGAGCGGAATCCAAAGGTCTCCACAATGGCGTTAAACCAAGGCAGAGCAGAACCATCGAGCAACGGAAGCTCACAAGGGAAACCTTCTCCCTCTTCAGCTTCTAGCCAAAGCTCTAAATCAGGCTGTCCTGCCAATGCCACGGCAGCCAAAAAATGCTCCACAATGGAGAGGGTGCGTTGCGTCTTGGGTTCAAATAGCGTAACGCCTCGCTGGGCATCACACACAGACGAAACAGAAGCGGGAAGCGACGTGCCGTCTTGCCAGTAAAACAGAATACCTGAACCGATTTTCCCTAAACGCAACGTCGCTGTAATTTTTTTACCTGAAATTAAGCCTACACTTTTAAGCATCGCATACGCATTTGATTTCTTTTCTAATACATAGGTTGGATACGGTAAAACGTTCATGCGTGTTTATCCAGCGAATTAAAATGGGCCTGCGGTGACTTGAACACCGGACCTCACCCTTATCAGGGGTGCGCTCTAACCAACTGAGCTACAGGCCCTCAATCCATAAGTGCTAATGTATCGTGAACATAGAGGGGTGTCAACCAATTTTAGCAGTAGAGAATGTTAAATTAGAGCATTTACTTCTATCATCAAAAAGGGACTCGACCGTTTCATTCGGCGGAGTCCCTAACACTTACAAAAAGGCGATTTTCAAATCAGGGGGGGAGCCACTGGTTTGCATCTTAGTTTGCAAGGTTGTTAATAATGACGTTTTGTTCTTCTACCGCTGCCGCAATAGAAGAATTGGCAGCACTGATTTCTCTGACCATGGAAATGATTTCATCAATGGAGGCAGAGGCACGCTGGGTTTGTTCTTGAATGGTACGCACCTGCTTGTGGATGTTTTGCGTCGCTTCGGCGGATTTGCCTGCCAATGCCTTGACTTCATCCGCCACAACGGCAAAGCCTTTACCGGCTTCTCCTGCACGAGCTGCTTCAATCGTCGCATTCAACGCCAACAAGTTGGTTTGACTGGCGATACTTTGAATTAGCGCCACAATGCTATTGATTTCCACCGCAGAATGGGTGAGGGCTTCCATCACTTGTTGCGTATCAAAACCTTGCACTTGTGTGTTTTCAGACATTTGTGCTGTACGGTTCATGTTTTCTGAAATTTCACGACTCGCCAAGGCGGCTTCTTGTTGCAAGCCCAACTTGGCGAATTTCTCAAGGGTATTTTCAATCAAAAAGCGAATGTTTTTCATCGCATCCTGACGATACATGGAATCTTTCAGATATTGATTGCTAAAAAAGTCCAGTGTTCCTACAATGTTGCCTTGCACCACAATAGGAATCACACTTCCTGATTTTACGCCTGCATCCCGAGCGGAAGGGGCTCGAACGCAATCGTGAACATCCGCCAAATCAGGCACAAAAACGATTTCGTTCGTCGACCATGCTTTACCATTGACTCCTACCCCTCTGGCAAAGCTGGAGTTACGAGTTACTTGAGAAAACGCAGGGCTAACAGTTCCATTTTCTTCTTGAAACACCAAGACATTCTTATTGGTATCATATCGCCAAAAGGAGGAATAATCAAAACCGAACGTCTCTTTAATGCCTCGTAAGGCTAGGGTATAGACTTCCTGTTCGCTTCTGGCAGAATTTAATAAGCCCACCATATTTTGAACGCCATTTAAGCAATCCGCAATGTGATTTTGAGATTCAGCGGAACTAATACGTTCAAACACAAGGGAAAGCACAACCCCTAAAGACTCTAACGCTTTTTGACGCTCAGGTGAAATTTCAAATACGTCTAAGGCAAAAAAGTCCACTGTGCCAATAATTTGACCTTGTACAAAAATAGGGAAACATACCCCTGATTTCACCCCAGCCCGTTGTGCGGATTCACGACGACAGCAATCGGTCATTTCGCCTAAATCTTTCACATAAAATAAACGCCCTTTTTGCCATGTTTTACCGCTGAATCCCACGCCTTTTTCAAAAGAAGCGGTTTGTGTTACTTGTTCAAACTCACTATTCACATGCCCAGACTGTACACTAAATACTAAGGCATTGCCTTTGTTATTGAGTTCCCAAAAAGACCCATACGCCCAACCAAAGGTGGCACGCACGGTATCAAGCACGACTTGCAAGGCTCTTTTTTTATCGGCTTTGCTTTGTAATTGCCCTAGATTCTGTACATTCTGCAAAGTACGAACAAGGGCTTCGTAATTTTCCAAAAACTCTTGATCGGACTGAGACGTTACGGTTTTAGAAACAAGTTCAGGTTGTTCTTTCGTAAGTGTTGCACTGAAAAAACCCATTGTGTGGACTCCTTGAGATGGTTCATAATAAAGTAAATGACTAAAAAATACGATACAATTAGACTACATTTACTATAACGAAGTTTCATACGTTTACTTTAAATCAGGAGAAACCTCCTCCATTTGTTTGTGATATAGTTTCTTTGTCTTAAGCGTCGGGGGCTTTTTTATGATGTCCACTTCTATTTCACATTCTAGTTCAAGTGCTTTGTTGGAGGGTATGAATCCCGCCCAAGCTGAAGCCGTTGCCTACGGAGCAGGCCCTTTGTTGGTGCTGGCAGGAGCCGGCAGTGGCAAAACCCGAGTGTTGACGCATCGTATTGCCTATTTGTTACAAGGGCAGGGACAAGGACTCGAACCCGTTTGGCCCAGTCAAGTGCTTTCTGTTACCTTTACGAATAAAGCCGCTAAAGAAATGAAGGCTCGTTTAGCGAAACTGATTGATCCGCTTGTGGCTCAAGACGTGTGGATGGGGACGTTTCACAGCGTTTGCGTTCGGCTCTTGCGTCGAGACATTGTGCATTATCAATCGCCTTCAGGGAATCAATGGAAGCCCAACTTTGTGATTTATGACGAAGCTGAAACCCTGGCGGTGATTAAGGATATTCTTAAATCTAAAAACTTGGATGAAAAACTGTATCCTGCTCGTGGGATTAAGTATCAGATTTCTGCCGTGAAAAACCAAGGCTTCGATGCGTACGATCATGCCACCAACGCCAAAGACTATAAAGCGGAGCGTCTTTCTGAACTCTACACGCTTTACGAACAACAGATGGCGGAAAATAATGCCCTCGATTTTGATGATTTACTCTTAATCACCGTCAAACTCCTCAAACAACACCCCGCCTTATTGCAGAATTATCATCAGCATTTTCGGCACATTTTAGTCGATGAGTTTCAAGATACCAACGAAGTCCAGTATGATTTAATCCGTATGCTTGCCACAGGGCAAACCGCCATGCCGTTGCAGGATGTAAACTGGCATAACCGCAGTTTAACAGTGGTGGGTGATGTGGATCAATCTATTTACTCATGGCGAGGGGCGAATTTCCGCATTTGTCTAGGCTTTCAAAAGGACTTTAAAACAGGGCATCTCATTACGTTAAAAGACAATTACCGATCCACCGCTAAAATTTTACAAGCCGCCAATGCCGTGATTGAACGCAATACCGAACGCCTCCCGAAAGAACTTCGCTCTACGCGTGGAGAAGGGGAAAAGCTCTATTGCTACGAAGCGACGGACGATCGAGATGAGGCTCATTTCATCGTGGAAAAATTGCAAGAGGTCGCTCGACGAGCGAACACCAATTTAAGCAGTGCTTGCGTCTTATACCGCACCAACGTGCAAAGCCGTGTGATTGAAGAACTGTTGATTTCACGAGGCATTCCTTATGTGATGGTAGGCGGTATTAAGTTCTACGAACGCCGAGAAATTAAAGACGTTTTAGCCTATCTCACGGTGCTATTTAATGCGGATGACTCCTATAGCGTCAAACGCATCCTGAATGTGCCACGACGAGGCATCGGGGCGAAAAGCATTGAATACATCGAACAATACGCTCAATCGCATGGCATGTCTTTTTATCAGGCGTTGTTTGCCATTGATCAAATCACCGAAGTGAAGGGCAAGGCACGTCAAGGGATTGCGGATTTCGTTACGGTGATGCAACGCATTGCCAATGACTACGAAAAAGGGGCGTATATTGATGCCTTGATTTTGGCGATTCGTCAGTTGACAGGCTACGAAAAAGCCCTTGAAGCGGAAGATCCCAAGGATGAGGAAGGGCGTATCGCCAACTTGGATGAATTGATGTCCGTGGCACGTCAATTTCATGCGGACAATCCTGAAGGAGATTTAAAAGAAAAGCTAGGCGAATTTTTGGCTCAACTGTCTTTATTAAGTGATTTAGATAATGCCGAAGCATCGATGACGCAAGAACGCTTAACACTGATGACGATGCACGCCGCCAAAGGCTTAGAGTTTCCCATTGTGGCGATTGTCGGCATGGAAGAAGGCTTATTCCCCCATAACCGAGCCTTAAACAGTACCGATGAAATGGAAGAAGAACGCCGATTGATGTATGTGGGCATCACCCGAGCTGAATCCTTTTTGTTGTTGAGCTTTGCCCGTCGTCGTATGGTCTTTGGGGAGCTGAAATACAGTGTACCCAGTCGCTTCTTAAACGAAGTACCTCGAGACTTAATGACAGGTTCGTTTAGCTTGGATGCCGAAGCCTCTGTGCCGTATGGCAACCGAGACGATTACAATACTTACGGACGACGATCCGCCAGCACCCGAGTCGACGGCACAGGGCGTGCGAGTTCAGGTAGCTATTCAAGTGCTAGCTATGCGTCTAATCGGCAAGACGGTAAGCTCATGCCCACCGCTTTGCCACAAGCTCGCCGTGAATCGACACCCACACCACCGCCTGCCGATTTGCCCACCTTTCAAGTGGGAGATCGGGTGTCTCACGCCAAGTTTGGGGAAGGTTCGATTGCTCAAGTCTTGGGGAGTGGAGGCAAGGTGCTTTATAATGTGGCGTTTGACAAACTCAGCAGTAAAAAGCTATTAGATCCCCGATACGCCAAACTCGAACTGAAAGGTGAACAAGTTTAAAGTATTACTCTAAAATACCTGACGGACAAAGCACCCCAAAAAGCACTAGGCTTTCCTCTCGTATGCTATACTAAAGAATAAACTGTTTTAAAGGATGCCCGCTGCATGGTTAGCTCCCCGTCCCCTGCGTCTGAAACGCCACATGTAAAACTGCAACATAGCTTGGCTACTGCCTATTGGCTGCAGTCGATCCGTCAACACCCTGACGTTCAAGCCTTGCTTGCCCCTAAGGGGAAATCTAAAAGTGCTTCTCCTCTTCATTTAGAACATCTACAAAATGCCACCTCTAAAGCGATGTTGTCGAAGCTCTTGCTCGAAACGCATCAAGAGCCGATTGTTCTCGTTTGCCCCGATGCCCCGAGTGTTCTCAACACCTACGCCGCCTTAGAGCCTCTCTTTGAAAGTGCGTTTGCCTTTCAAGAACAGGTGCATCGATACCCCACGGATGTTTTTTCGCCTTACGATATGACCCGCATCCCTAGCCCGATTTTAAACGAACATTATGCCTTCCTCCATGATTTGCAAGCGGGTAAAGCAGGGGTGTATTTGGTACAGTCTCGTAATTTAATGACGCAATTTTCTAGTTTGGCTTATCTCAAGGCGGAAGGTATTCATTTTAAAACCAATGATGAAAAAGAGTTAGATGAACTGGTAACACAACTGCTTGCCATGGGTTACGTCCCGAAAGACTTGGTACAAACCGTCGGTGAGTTTTCTCGTCGGGGGGATTTGTTGGATGTGTACCCTATTAACGGCGAAGCGATTCGTGTTGCTTTCTTTGGCGATACGATTGAAAACATCCGATTTATGGATGTTGAAAGCCAGCGTTCGATTGAAAAAATAGAGGAAGTCATTGTCTTTCCCATTAACAATTTGGTACTCACCCCAGCACGTCAAGCCGAACTAGAAGGGCTACTCCTTAAGCGATTACACCAGCAATCGAAAAAAACGAAGGACAAAAACAGCCTCGACGGACTCACCGCCAACATTCAACAGCAATTCCAAAGCCTTGAACAAGGCGTGATTCCTGAAGATTTAGATTATTACGCCCCTTTGTTTGAGGTTCCCTTGCATCACTTGAGCGATTATCTACCGAAACAGTCTGTTTTGATTTTGGATGATTGGCAAGAGTCCCTAACGCAAATGAGTAGCCTATATGAGCGTCTCTCAAGCCAGTTTCAAAACGGTATTGAGCAAGGGCATCTGTTGGATTTAGGCAGGGTGAATCCGCACCATGCCGATTTAAAACAGGTGAGTCAAACCCTCAATAAACCACCGTCGCATCGTTTGCTATATACCTATACCTTTCATGCCCTCCCGCAGGAGGATACCCCGTCTCCCAACGGACTGGTGGCGGAAAATCCCTTTCACACCGAAGCCGTGCCACGGTTTCAAGCCAAGCTAGAAGAGACCGTAGAAGCCTTGCAAAACTGGCGAAAAGCAGGTGTTCAAATTTGGATTTCAACGGACTATCCCCAACGTCTTTTGGATGTGTGTCGAGAAGCGGATTTACCCACGCAATACTGGGCGGATGTCTTTCAAGCGGACAACCCTGAACATCAAGCGAGGCTTCAAAAGGCTCAAGACGGCTTGGAGCTGATTGTCTGTAAAACAGCGTTGAATGACGGTTTGCATTTGCCTCATTTGAAACTGCTGTATCTCACCGATGCGGAACTCTTTGGGCGTGGACGAGTCCGACGTACGCAAAGTGAGCGTCAAAACAAGCATAAAAAAGACCAAGACCGTGCGATTAACGCCCTTTCGGATTTAAAGCCAAATGATTATGTTGTGCATTTTAAGCACGGCATCGGGCAGTTCATCGAGCTCAAGCAAATCGCAATGGAAAACGAAAAGCGAGAGTATCTTGAAATTCAGTATCGGGGGAATGATCGCCTCTTTTTGCCTGTGGAACAGTTGCACTTGTTATCTCGATTTAACGGAACAGGTGATGCGAAACCCGTACTTTCTAAAATGGGCGGAGCGGAATGGCGACGGGTTACCTCTAAAGTCAAAACTTCGATTCAAAATATCGCCAATGAGCTGGTCGCCTTATATAAAGCTCGTCGAGAAGTCAAAGGCATCCCGGCTGAACCTGATACCCCTTGGCAGGTGGAAATGGAAGAGGCGTTTCCCTTTGAAGAAACGCCTGATCAATGGAAAGCGATTTTAGACACTAAAAAAGACATGGAAGCGGAACTCCCTATGGATCGCCTCATCTGTGGGGATGTGGGCTTTGGAAAAACCGAAGTGGCGTTGCGTGCCTTGTTTAAAAGTGTGATGTCAGGCAAGCAAGCGGCTTTTTTAGTGCCAACGACGATTTTGGCTCAACAACATTTTAGTACCACCAGCGAACGACTTGCCCCATGGGGGGTGCGAGTGGGGCTATTGTCTCGATTCAAAACCGCTAAAGAACAAAAAGAAACGCTACAAAAGCTCAAAGCAGGCGAGCTGGATATTGTCGTGGGAACACACCGCTTGCTTCAAAAGGATATTCAATTTAAAGAGTTAGGGCTTTTGGTCATTGATGAGGAGCATCGATTTGGGGTGGCACACAAGGAACGCATCAAGCAAATGCGAACCAATGTCGATGTCTTAAGTATGTCGGCTACGCCTATTCCTCGTACCCTTCACATGTCGCTTTCAGGGGTGCGTGAAATGAGCCTCATCAATACGCCCCCTGTGAATCGTTTGCCTGTACAAACCAAAGTCGGAGGCTTTAACCCTGCCCAGTTGCGGATGGCGATTTTGCATGAGTTGGATCGAGGCGGGCAGATTTATTACCTTCATAACCGAGTTCAATCGATTTATGAGCGTGCAGCTGAACTGGAGCGTATTGTCCCTGAAGCACGGGTACAAGTGGCACACGGACAAATGCCTCCCCATGAACTGGAAACCGCTATGCTGGATTTTGCCAACAAGCAGTTTGATATTCTGGTCGCTACCACCATTATTGAAAGCGGTGTGGATATTCCCAACGCCAATACCCTGATTATTGACGATGCAGATCGCTACGGTCTCGCTCAGTTGTATCAGATTCGTGGGCGTGTCGGGCGTAGTGATGTGCAAGCCTATGCGTATTTGTATCACGATAATGACAAAATG
The DNA here is from genome assembly GCA_964506805.1 of uncultured Vampirovibrionales bacterium. Lineage (GTDB taxonomy): Bacteria > Cyanobacteriota > Vampirovibrionia > Vampirovibrionales > JAJTHC01 > JAJTHC01. The sequence goes on from CAZDMD010000025.1 coordinate 19,332, forward strand.
CTCACCGAAGATGCGAAGAATCGTTTGCGTGCCATTCGAGAGTTCACCGCCTTAGGCAGTGGCTATCAAATCGCCATGCGAGACATGGAAATTCGAGGTGTGGGCAATTTGCTAGGAGCGGAACAGCACGGACATATGATGCAAATCGGCTTTGAAATGTACTGCGAACTCCTAAATCAAGCGGTGGAAGCGGCACATCGAGGAGAAGTCTTGGAAGAAAATCCACCTGAACCCGCGGTAATTGATTTAAACGTAACCGCCTTTATTCCTGAAGCGTATGTGGGCAGTCGAGACGTGAAACTGCAAGAATACCGTCGTTTAGCAGCCGTGAAAAGCGAAACGCAACTTGAAATGATTATGGCGGAATGGCAAGATCGATTTGGGAAAGTGCCTGCCCCTGCGAAACAGTTGGTACATTTGGCTCGTTTACGCATTCAAGCAACGGAACTGGGAATCCCCTTAGTGCGGTGTGATGAAGAATTGTTACGCATTAGCGTTGCCTTTAGCCTCAAGCAGTGGATGTCTCTGCAACAGGTGCTACCAGGGCATTTGGCATCTAAATTACGGTGGCTTGCCCCTGCCAAAGCGCATGAAGGGCATAGTCTCGCCACACTTCACTATAAGCACATGGGTTCTAGCGGAGAACGCTTGCTAGTGTTTGTAACCGATTTATTTAAGGCACTGCTTGAACTCAAGCGAAGTGGCAAGATCGAAGAGGCAGTAAGTGTGCCGTCTGAACGTCATACAGGCGGACTAGGCTCGGTCAAAAGCACGACGCTGGATGAAGATAAAGCCCAATCCAACCGTGCCAAAGCCCTTGCGGCGGCAGAAGCCCGTACGGCAGCTCGTTTTCGATCGCAACGTGGGTATTAAAAAAGCCCACTATCCCCACTATCCCCACTATCCAATAGGTTCTAACACATTCAGAGTCTTATCTTGGTTTTTTTCTTGAAGTGTTTGGAAATAATTTTAATTGACTATATAACGACCGCTCTTCTGTCTATGTTAGGGGAAAATGTTTTTTAATCAAATCTCTTAGTGTATCGTTTTTTAGTTTAGAATAAAGAAGTTGAGTTTTAGATTCCCATGTTTTATCTGTTATGTGTAATGCTTCATTGTGAATAATACCGAGTAAAAAATATATATAGTCAATTAAATATATTCCCGTACAGTGTCTATACTTTGTCGCTACGATAATTTTGTTCAGTCATGTAGGTCTATCT
>CAZDMD010000026.1:0-20461 GCA_964506805.1 uncultured Vampirovibrionales bacterium
ATAATTTTGTTCAGTCATGTAGGTCTATCTACACTCCTTCACAAAATCATCTAGGTTTCTCCTCTAGCCTACTGTTCAAAAAACTCTTGAAGCAACTATAAGTCTTAAAAAAAAGAGGATAGAATCATCAGCGTGTTTGCAGTATCCTAAGGGCATTAAGCCTAAAAGGAATCCCCCCATGCAGGATGCACCTCCACAAGTATTTGAGACCGAACCCGTCTTGGGGGAGTCTCGGGTCAATGCGTCGTTTTCATTTACGCTTCACGCTACGGAATCCCAAGCCAGAGCAGGCACGTTTCGCACGCCTCATGGTGAAATCCCTACGCCCGTGTTTATGCCTGTTGGCACGAATTCCACCGTTAAATCGGTAACATGGAATCACATCAAGGAGATTGGTGCTTACATTGTTTTAGCCAATGCCTATCATCTCTATTTGCGTCCAGGACACGAACTGGTTGCCAAGGCAGGGGGCTTGCATCAGTGGAGCAATTGGCATAAGCCCATTTTAACCGATTCAGGCGGATTTCAAGTCTTTTCGCTCGCTAAATTTCGTAAAATCACCGAAGAAGGCGTGCATTTTCGAGACCCCGTTACGGGCAATAAGCACTTCATCGGCCCAGAAGAAAGCATGACCATGCAAAACGCGTTAGGGGCGGATGTGATTATGGCATTCGATGAATGTCCCCCCTACCCGATTGAGCATCACACGGCGTTAGCTTCCCTAGAGCGGACGCAACGCTGGCTAGAGCGTTGCTGGAATTCGCATCAACGCCACCACGACCAAGCCCTTTTCCCGATTGTGCAAGGCGGGACGTTTGAAGATTTACGCATTCGACACGCTGAAATGGTACAGGATTTTGATGCCGTTGGTTTTGCGATTGGGGGCGTCAGTGTGGGAGAACCCCGTCCTTTGATTGAAGCCATTACCGCCTATACCGCACCGCTCCTTCCGCAGTTCAAACCCCGATACCTCATGGGCGTGGGAACGATTCGAGATTTACTCAAGGGCATTCATAGCGGTGTGGATATGTTTGATTGCGTTTTACCGACTCGTAACGCAAGGCATGGCACGTTTTTTACCCCGATAGGCAATAAGCATATCAAAAATGCGGAATTTTCAGAAGATTTTGCCCCTTTGGTGGAAGGTTGTACCTGCTACACCTGCCAAAATCACAGTCGAGCGTATGTCAAACATCTGATGCGTCAACGAGAAGACACGGGTAAGACGCTTTTAAGCATCCACAACATTCATACGCTGGTGGAGCTAGCCAAGACGGCACGTCGGCATATTTTAGCAGGGACGTTTAGCGATTTTTATCACACGACGCTGGAACAACTCGGGGTGAAGGACTAGTTCTGAAACGACCTTAGTTGTCAGGGGCTTCACAGCGAAGGCGTTCTGCCATTTCAAAATCCGCCTTCGTCCCATTCTTTTCATTTAGGTTTTGTCTTTCTCTAAATTGATTGTTCAAGGCCTCCCTCGCAACGGTACATTGGGGATTGATTTCAAGAGTTTTCTTGAAATCTTCAATCGCACCTTCAAAATCCCGACGATTTAGTTTCGCAACCCCTCGATTGTAGTAGGCATCAGCATCTTTTGAATTGAGTGTAATGGCTTCGTTGAAGTCTTCAATCGCACCTTCATAATTTCTTTGGCTAAGTTTTGCCAGACCAAGATAAGTATATAACGCATATTTAAGATTGATAATGTGTTTTGTATTTTGCTTGGTTTTTTGTGTAGTGTTTGTTTCATAATGTTTAATTTTTGTTAAGAGTGTATTTGCCTCCTGTATAACGTCTTTGTCCTTCTTTTCTAACAAATATGTCAACACTATACGTGATTCTGTTTCAAATGCTTCTAAAGTATGATTATAATGCTCGTCCCACTTCTTCAGGCTTTTAAGAATGCTTCGTGTCTGTTCCGCTTCAGCTGGAATAGAACGCCCTGTTTTAAGCATCTCATAAAGAGGGTGTAAATAACTACGGCGAATTTTTTCAAAAACCTTGTACACCATTTGATAAACGTCTTTATCGACATCATTCGTGTAGTCGTCCAACGCAGGAAGTACATGCAGGGTTACTTCCACAATAGCAGGGCTAATTAAGCTGGTAAACAAGGCTGTATCTGCTTTTTCGGTTTGATATAGGCGTTCGGCGTGGTGTAATGCCGTCATCAATCGGTAACGGTGTTTTCGGGTATCAGGATTCGCATTCACTTCGGCGATGAATCGGGTATTTTTTTCGCCATTGGGTAAATACACATAAGGAGAATGCTTTAAAAAGTAGGCAATGGCTTCATACATTTCATTTTGACTAAAGGCATCCATTAGCACCTTGCCTTGTTCCATACGAGCGGTCTGTTCGACTGATTTACTTTGTAACGTAGTTGTTTTTTTCTGTTCTTTTAAAGTGCCATTTAATACATGTAAAGTCCATGCGTAAACAATAAGTGTTGCAATTTCAACTATTTTATTCTCCAACAACATATTCCACAGGGTAAGTGGGTTTTCTAAAATCGTTTGCAAGTCTGGCATTTTAAGTCGTTGTCCTCGTGGGTGAAAGGGGGTTTTCTTTATTTTATCACAAGCACCGCAAAACCAACGATACCAAACCTCTTGATGCGGTTGAATCGTGGCTATTGCCCTAAGTGTGTATTCTTTTCAGCGTAAATAAGGTGTCTCGTAGTTCGGTGGCTTTGTCGAAGTCCAGCAATTTCGCCGATGCCTTCATCTCTCGCTCCAGCTCTTCCAACAACGTGGCTTGCTTGTCTTTCGGCAAGGTCTTAAACACTTCAGGATGCGTCAAATCCCCTGCGTCCCCTGACTCTTTCGTCTCCGCCGAGGCTTTATTACCGCCCAACATCTCAAGCAAGCCATTGTTGATTTCTTTCTTCACCGTAACAGGCGTAATACCATGTTCGAGGTTATACGCCTGTTGCTTTTGACGACGACGTGCCGTCTCATTCATGGCACGCTCCATGCTCGGCGTGATTTTATCCGCAAAGAGAATCACCCGCCCTGCCGCATTTCGAGCCGCTCGCCCTATCGTCTGAATCAGGGCGTGATCGCTCCGCAGAAAGCCTTCTTTATCGGCATCCATAATACAAACCAAGCTCACTTCGGGTAGATCTAAGCCTTCTCGCAACAAATTCACCCCAATGAGAATATTAAAATGCCCCAAGCGTAAATCTTGAATAATTTGCACCCGTTCAATCGGTTTAATATCGCTGTGCAGATACCTCACCTGCAAGCCCATGTTTTGCATGTATTCGGTGAGATCTTCCGCCATTCGCTTGGTGAGCGTCGTAATCAAGACCCGTTCATCTCGTGCGAGTACCACTTCGATTTCTTCCACCAGCTTGTCGATTTGTCCTGTAATCGGGCAAACCTCCACCAGCGGATCCAACAAGCCTGTGGGGCGAATGACTTGCTCGGCGATGTACGCACTTTCTTCGAGTTCATATTTGCTCGGTGTGGCAGAGACATACAAGAGCTGACCTACTCTTGCCATAAACTCATCAAACGTCAACGGACGGTTATCTCTCGCACACGGCAGACGAAAGCCATAATCCACCAGCGTTTGCTTGCGAGAGCGATCGCCATGATACATGCCTCGTAACTGCGGAATGGTAACATGGCTTTCATCAATGAACATCAGCATATCTGGGGGAAAGTAATCAATCAGCGTTTTCGGTGGACTCCCTGGTGGGCGACCTTCAAAGATACGGCTATAATTTTCAACGCCAGGGCAGTAGCCCAATTCTTTAATCGATTCCATGTCTCGTAGCGTTCGTTGATGCAGGCGTTCGGCTTCAAAGTCTTTGCCCATGTCTCGTAATTCGGCGAGGCGTTCTTTGAGTTCAATCTTGATTTGAGCGAGGGCTTTATCGATGTAGCCTTCATCGGTTACATAGTGAACCGCAGGGTATAGCACATATTTTTCTAGGCTATGTAAAATTTCGCCTGTATAAGCATCCAAAAAGTAAATGGATTCGAGCGTATCGTCAAAAAACTCCAAACGCAAGACGCTTTCTTCGTTGGCAGGAAAGACATCCAGCACATCACCACGCAAGCGAAAATGCGAACGAGTCAATTCTAAATCGTTTCGCATGTACTGGTTACGCAAAAGTTGATGCACCAACGACTCTCGGGGGTAATCTTGCCCCACTTCAAGGCGAATGGCAGAATCGAGGTAGACATCAGGCATCCCCAAACCGTAAATGCAGGACACCGAAGCCACGACAATGACATCTCGGCGTTCAAAAAGCGATCGGGTGGCGGAGTGTCGCATCCGATCAATTTCTTCGTTAATGGTGGCGGTTTTTTCAATGTAGGTATCGGAACGTGGGATATACGCTTCAGGCTGATAAAAATCGTAATAACTAATAAAGTATTCCACCGCATTTTCAGGGAAAAAATCCTTAATTTCGTTGTACAGTTGAGCCGCGAGCGTTTTGTTGTGAGCCATAATCAAGGTGGGGCGTTGCAGATGATGAATGACGCTTGCCATGGTAAAGGTTTTCCCTGTCCCTGTTGCGCCTAGTAAGGTAACGGCTCGGGTATCAGGATTTTGAAGTGCTTCGACGAGTTCGGCAATCGCCGTGGGTTGATCACCTGCTGGCTGATACGGCGTATGCAGTCGAAACGCATCGGGGATTTCGAGGTGTGGCGTGAACATGGGGTATCCTTTGAGGGAAGGGGGAGAATGTTTGTTTGTATAGAAGCTCATTATACGCTAAAATGAATGAATACCCTAAATAATTACGGAAGCCAATATCTATGATGCACGATCATCCCATTCGCAGTCCAGAAGAAGACACACTAGGCGAATCTCGCTTCGCTGAAAGATTAGCAGAAAAAATACTCGAATTAGAAACACGTACAGGTTCAACCACCGTTGGGATTGTCGCCCCATGGGGATATGGTAAAACTTCAATTCTTAACCTAATGGAAAAAGTCTTAAACAAAAGAAAGAATAACAACCTCCTGGTTTTCGATTTCAATCCGTGGATATATTCAAAACGGAGTAATTTAACATCGGAATACATCCAGACGCTAGAAAATAAATTAGATTTAAAAAACGAAAATGAAACATGGCAAGATTTAGCAGAAGTGCTAAAGGAATTACTCCCCTTATTAACCCCACCGTTATGGAAGAAATGCGTTGACTTTGTAACTAAGCATCCAAAATGGATTTGGTTCATGGTGTTAATTATTGTGGTTTACTTGTTTGTTTATCAACAGTTGTTTCATTTTGTAATAATGCTAGAGCCTTTCAAAGAATATCTTGCCTCATTACCCTTGTGGTTCTCGCTTTTTCTTGAGGCTACACTTGCTTTCTATCCAAAATGTAAAATAAAAATGCAAAGACTTTTACACATTACAACAACAAATTTAGAAGACTGTTTAAATCACATCAATCAAAGCCTTGAAGGTAAAAAAGTGATTGTGTTCATTGATGACATAGACCGCTTGCCAGCCGATGAAGTCATGGATATTTTACGCATGGTGAAATCTATTTGTAATTTTACCAATTGTATTTATGTACTGGCGTATGATGAAGATTATATCGTTAAAGCCATTGAAGAAGCCTGCAATAACAATAAAGGCGAAGAGTATCTTGAGAAAATTGTGAGTTTTCCTTACAAGCTCCCTGAACGTTCTCATAGAACATTAACCAAGTTCTTAAAAGACGAACTGAAAAATATTGTCGAACCGCATCATTTTCAACAACTTGTCAATACTGTACATTGTATAAAATTATTTGAAGCCCTTGTGCCGTTATATTTAAAGACCCCTCGAAAAATTAAACGCTTGCTGAATGCGTTTAATACGTCATACCTAATAGCAGGAACGAACCTACACTGGGGAGATTTACTTACCATAGAAGCTATAAAGCTATACAATCAAGAGGCATATAAAGTTATTTCACAAAATAAATACCTTTATTTGAAAACGATTGAAAACCAAATGGCTTACGAACTCAACAAGATGTATCCTTCAAACACGGATACCTCGATAGAAGATAAACGAGCCTCTTTAGTACCTGACCCGCAAGAACGGGCGTTGGTCGATTTACTGTTGCCTCAATTTGGGGGACGGACACCCGACGATGCTTACGAAGAACGTCGAGTATCTCATCATTTATTTTTTGATAATTATTTTCATATAGAGCTTAACAATACCGTGTTGTCCGAAAAAGAAATTCAAGTGTTGATAAATACATTAGACAAGTCCACCAGTGCCTTTTTTGGACAGGTGAAGGTGTGTTTCGGTGAAGACAAAGAGTTATTTGAAAATACATTTCGTACGTTAATCCGTCGTATATCCTCCATGAATGACCTTCAAAAAAACACCTTACTGGAATGGTGTTTGAACTCGTTAGACGAGTACACAGGCGAACAGCAAAGTACTCAAAACTATGGTCTATTTGAAGATTTGTTCGTAAACTTATTAAATCCTACAGGAGATCGTTATCGTTATTTTGATATTGATATTGATTTTGAAGCCCTCCAAAAGCAGTTTTATCAATGGTTGTGTCGTCTTCAAAATATTGAAATTCTGACACGCTTCATCAGCTCAATTCAAAAAAAAGATTTTTATCGTTTTCTCAATAATCTTGAATTCAGTGAAAAAGAAATGAATCATCTTAAGCAGCTTACTGTTAAACAGTTTCAGACCTTAATTGAAGATGAAGCCTATTTTCAATCCAAACATCCGATTCCAATGCTTTTTTTAGAACAGGCTGAAGAATGGGAAAAATCGACTAACGAAACACCTTATAAAGAACAATGGTTTGAAAAAGCGAAAGCACATCCAAGTGTTTTAAGTCAAATCGTATATAGATTTCAAACATTTGTTTGGAATAGTGGGAGCGAGGCAGGAGTCATCAAAATGCAGGGTACGGATCCAAATCCTTTCCATAATGGGATCGAGCGGAGTAAACCTCGTCCGCAGGAATTTTTAGACTGGCTTCCAAACCCACAAGAAGCAATCGAATTTTTACCCCAAGTGATTGACTACTGCAAAACGCACGCCCCTGAAAAAGTGCCTTTTATGGAGCAATTTTTTAAAGAACTTAGCAACTTATCACCCTAATTGGGATGCTGATAGGTGGTATAAAGCTGAATCTACCTTTATGTTACGCCTCTAAGGCCTCTTTGATGAGGGCATTCAGCAGTTCAGGATTCGCTCGTCCCTTCGTGGCTTTCATGGCTTGTCCCACAAAAAAGCCAAAGAGTTTGTCTTTACCGCCCTTATAGGCAGCGACGTTATCAGGGTTTTGAGCCAAGATCTCCGCAATGATGCCCTTGAGTTCATCGACATTATCGAGTTGTTTGAGTCCCATGGATTCAATCAACACCGAAGGCATCCCCCCTTCGGCAAGCATCACAGGGAGCAGTTTTTTCGCAATCGCTGAACTTACGGCTTTCGTGGCAGTCAAATTCGCCAACTCACCAAGGGCTTCAGGCGTGAGAGCCGTCTCTTCAATGTTTTTCTGTTCTGCCTTGAGCAAGCCTGTAATATCGCCTTGCAAGTAGTTAGAAATGATTTTGTATTCCGTACTAAAGGCGGTGGCAGCTAAGAAGTAATCCCCGAGTTCTTTAAATTCGGTGAGGACGCTGGCATCGTATTCAGTAAGTCCAAATTGACTTAATAAACGTGCCTGCCGTTGATGCGGGAGTTCAGGCTGACTTTGACGGATCGCTTCAATCCAAGCGTCTTCAATGTGAACAGGGGCAATATCAGGATCAGGGAAGTAGCGGTAGTCATGGGCTTCTTCTTTGGATCGCATGGAGACGGTTTCGCCTTTGGCTTCATTCCACAAGCGAGACTCTTGAATCACCTTACCACCCGATTCCACAATCGCAATTTGTCGCTTGACTTCCGCTTCAATGGCGCGTTCAATCGAACGGAAGCTATTCATATTTTTGATTTCGGCTTTTGTTCCGTATTCGACTTGTCCCACAGGACGAATACTCACGTTAGCATCGCAACGCATCGAACCTTCTTCTAGGTTGCCGTCGCAGACTCCCAAGTAACGTACCATATTGCGAATCAACATCATGTATTCTTTGGCTTCTTGAGCGGAACGCATATCAGGTTCAGAGACAATCTCCACCAACGGAGAACCTGCTCGGTTAAAGTCTACCAGCGAGTGCGTCGAGCCGTCTAAGCCTGCCGAACCCACATGCACGAGCTTGCCTGCGTCTTCTTCCAAGTGAGCCCGAAGAATGCGGACTTTACGTCCGTTAGATAGTGTAATTTCGCCTCGTCCACAGACGGGGAAATCGTATTGCGAAATCTGGTAGGCTTTCGGTAAATCAGGATAAAAATACTGTTTGCGGTCAAACTTGGTATAACGAGCAATGTCGCATCCCAAGCCTAAGCCCACACGAATCGCGGATTCTAAGGCTTTGCCGTTCAGAACAGGTAAAGCTCCTGGTAGGGCATGACAGACCACCGCCGTATTTTGGTTGGGATCTGAACCAAACTGATTGACAGCGGTACTAAAGAGTTTAGACGCGGTGTTGAGTTGGACATGCACTTCAAGTCCTAAAACGACTTCATATTTGGATTCAACGGCAACGGGAGTCATGGGAGCATCCTTCACAGAAAATAACAACGACAAGATGCCACTAGCTTACCATAAAAACCGTTTTAAAGATATTGCCTAGCTAATGCGTTCCAAGTGAGCCGTATAGATGGCACGACACACAGGAATGCCGTCTAAAATGTAGTCCACCTGCAATTCGCCTTGCCCCTTGTTTTCTTCCATGAACACAAAGGTAAGGGTTTCCAAGCGTTGCCATAGGTCGTTGTCAGGGTAGGCGTAACGTGTCGTCATAAACGCCACATTGCCCACAACGCGAGTTGGCGTGCTGTCAATCAATCGGTGTTGACTGCGTTCCGATTCGACATTTAAGCCAAAGGTATCATACTGAATTTCACGCAATTTTAGGGATTCTCGCCAATTCCCTAAAAAGCGATGCCCTTCAAAACCTTGACGCTGTGCCTTGAGTTCATTCGATAAATACTGCTGAACTTGGACGGCGTATTTCTCGTTTTCTCGAGCTTTAGAGGCATCTCGTTGTGCATCTAGCTTGTCTTTTTCAGCGTCTAATAATTGACGTTGCAACTTGGACTTATCGTCCATGAGCTTCATCAATTCATTTTCGTTGTAGGTATCCTTCATTTTACTCACCAACTTGGTGAGTTCCTTCACCTTTTTGTTGAATAAATTGTTGACGTTATACAAATGGCTATTGAGCTTCTCGGCTTCTACCAAGCGAGTTTGCAAGGCATCTTTTTCGGTGAGTAAACGATCCACAATTTTAAGAGATTGCTCTTGAGACTCATGCACAATCGCCATAGGAATAGCCGAAGCGTTGCTTAAATGATGCACAGGACTCGCTTCTTGAGAAATTTTCTCTAAAACGCTAGATTGAATAGGCGTTTCATCAACAGGGGATTCTAATAATGAGGCGACTTCCGCCACGGTGAGTTCAGACGCTTTTTCACGCACACTCGACAACGCCTCTTCAGGCGACATAATCGCTGGCGTATAAGTCCATTCATTAATAGGGGAGACCTGAACGTCATCTGTTTTAAGCTCTGTTTCAATTCCTTCTTCTATGGCAGGCATCAATTCGTCTATTTGATTCAATGATTGAGGCTGTTCTACAATCGATTCTGTAACAGGTTCAAGCGTTTCAATGAGGATGTTATCGTTACTAGCAATCGATTCAGGTAAAATGATTTCTACTTCAGGGGTCTGAATTAGTTGCGAAGCACTGCTTTTAAAGGTTTCCAACAAGGCTTCACTTTCAAGGCTTAGTCCTGCCGTTGTAGCACTTTCTTTTACTGTCGGCAGATTCGTAAAAACAGGCTTCGGCTCACTAGGCGATACCGTCGGCTTAGCTGAAAACGGAGCTTCATCCTGCCAGTGTTTACGGCTATAAACGGAACGAGAGACAGGCTGACTTGTGGGGGTGGGAGGTAACGTGATAATCTGCTTAATGTGATTCAGACTACGCCCTAAAGCAATATGTTTTTTGATGTTTTTAAAGAGATTTAAATGCTGACGTGTGTATTGCTTTTCTCCGTTGGCATCGGTGGGGATTCTTAATTCTAATGCCTCTTCCCACTCCACCACTTGTTGGGGATGAATATCGTATTTGGCTAACGTTTCGTGAATGGCGATGGTCATACGCTTACCCTTCATATCTCTTAGGTCTATGCTGTGTAGATGCAAGTCTAATCCCTCTATTATACAGGGATTGAAGCGTCTCTCTTAACGTGAATGACACTATCATACACCGTTTAGGGTAATGCGTTGGGGACAATAGGTAAGAATCCTTTGCTTGATGTACAACAACCCTTCTTATCATAAAAGGAAAGGCACAAATAGGAAAGTCTTTTGTTTTAATGCTCATGTAACCTCATCCATAGTTTCTCTTTCTCGACTCTCTAAAAGGTGTTTTATCATGTTCGCCACCCGTACGATTCACCACGCCAAATCCCTGATGCAAAGTCTTGCCATTGGTTTAGTCAAGATCCTCCCCTTTTGGGATACCGCCACACAAGAAACCATGTCGATTCTGATGTCCGACGATCAGTTTGATATGGTCATGTTAAGCCTACAAGAAGTGAAGCAAGGCGACGTGCTTTCGGCGGAAGACGTATTTGCCGATTTAATGGATTAGGGGCGTTTGGTATGATGTCTGCCACGACAAGCCAGTACAGTGTTTTATTAAGCCGATCGGCGGTATCGGCTCAAAAAAAGTGGGATAAACCCTTACGGCTTTTGCTGAAAACGGCATTAGAGCATTTGGCGTTAAATCCCAAAGGCTTAGGGGAACAGCTCAAACAACCGCTTAGCATGTTGCGGTCGCATCATGTACGGTATAAGGGATTAGAATGGCGCATTGGGTATCAGCTTAATGAAGAGACGCACACCATTTATGTCATCCTCATTGGGCCACATGAAAATTTTTATCGTAGTTTGAAGAATTGGCTGTCTTCTTCGGCGGGATTATAGACCCCTTAAAAGACTATATCAGCACAAGTAGACGATCGAGTCTCCAGTACCCCGATGCGATAAATCGCCTCCCCTAATAGCAACTCACTTAAAGCCTTTTGAACGCTTTCCGCCTGACTCGCGTCCACGCATAAGACAAAACCAATGCCTGCATTAAAGGTATGCAAAAGGCTTAAAGTATCTAAATGCCCCGCTTGAGCCAGCCACTCAAATACGGGGGGACGTTCCCATGAAGCAGTGTGAATCACCGCTTTTAAATATGGTGGTAAAACCCGAGGGATGTTATCCTGAAAGCCCCCGCCTGTTACATGCACCATACCTTTAATCGCATTGCGATGCGTTTTCAATAGCGCTAAAATAGGACGCACATAAAGCCGAGTGGGCTTTAACAACGCCTCATACAGCGTTTCGCTACTATTCGGTAAAGGCATATCTTGCGTGATGGCGTTGTCTTTTAAAATTTTTCGGATTAAAGAATACCCATTGGCATGAGGGCCACTAGAGGCAATCCCCAGTAGAACATCGCCTGCCTGCATCGCCTCTTGCTTGGGGAGCAAATGAGCCTCTTCCACCACACCGACCGCAAAGCCTGCCAAATCGTACTGCCCTTTGGCGTAAAATCCCGGCATTTCAGCGGTTTCTCCCCCGATTAAGGCACAGTTCGACTCACGACACCCTTCGCCGATACTGCTTAAAACCTGATCCAAAACATCCGCTTGAATTTGATCTGTGGCGAAATAATCCAAAAACACAAGCGGTTCACCCCCTTGCGTGAGCAAATCATTCACACTCATGGCAACCAAGTCAATTCCAATACCGTGATGGCATCCCAACTGTTGAGCCAAGTCCAACTTCGTACCCACGCCATCGGTTGCGGCAAGTAAAATCGGGGATTCATAGCCTTTGGGGATGCGAAATCCCCCTGAAAAACCGCCAATACCGCCCAAAGTAATTTCAGGACGCTGACTTGTTTGAGATGCTTTTTTCGCAAGCCCCACGACGGCTTTCGCCTGTTCTAAATCCACCCCCGCCTGCCGATACGCTTCATCGCTTGATGTGTTTTGAGTCATCATCACAGTTAAGCCCTTCTGCTAAGTTTTCTTCAGATTTTCTAACGACTCCGCCAAAAGACGCAAAAAGGCTTGCATCTCATACGGATCTTCAAATGAGATGAGCTGATTTTGTTCAGCCTCGTTTAAACCTTGCATCTGCTGAGGTGGCACCGTTACGGCAATCCCCACACCGCCTAAGTCCAAAACCACTTTCAACGCCATTTCATCCGTTTTATCATCCCCCGCAAAAACAGGCAAAATATCCAAATACGGATTCACTGCCTGCCACTGCGACAGGCAAAAACGCACACCAGCTCCTTTGTTAAAGGCTTGAGGCACAATTTCAATCACGCAATGCCCTGCTTGAAGTCGAAAGGCTTGTGAAATCGCATCAGAAGCATGATAACAGGACTCAAAAAGTTGATGCACCGCCTGCCCGATAGATGCCTCCGCTAGCCGATAATGTAAGGCAAAGGAATAGCCTTTTTCTTCCAATCGAACGCCTTCAGGCATCACTTGAAACGCCTTTATAATCGCCGTTTTGACTTGTTGTAAAAATGTATTTTTGAGCGAAACCAAACCCTCATCAGGGCGTTGAAGCCATGTTTGCGAGTTCGCATTCAAAACTTGCCCCCCGTGCAAACCAGCGAGCAAGAGTGGTGCAGGTAAAATGGACGCTATAAAGCCTTGTAGTTGTTCAACAGAACGCCCTGAAATTAACGCCAAACGTAGAAAAGACCAGTCCGCCAAGCACTTGAGCGTCTCTAGACCTTCACGATTGAGTTGAGCCTCTTCAGGACGAGAGACAATCGGGGTGAGCGTACCGTCATAATCCAACAATAACGCCAATGTTCTTCCCTTGCGAACTTCATCTAAAAGACGTGAAACAAGGGCTTCCAGCTTAGCAGTAGATTTCATCTTGGATAAGGGCATGTTCCTCAAATTCCTGAATAAATTGAGCCACCCAGTCAAAGACGGTAAAGGCTTCAATACGGTGGCGTAATTGCCCCATGCGACGGCGTTGTTCGGGGTGTGGCATGGTAATAGCCTGATAAATCGCATCCGCCATGGAGTCCAAGTTATACGGATTCACCATAATCGCTTCGGACATTTCCTCGCTCGCCCCTGCCATTTCACTCAAGACCAAGACCCCCAAATCATCTTTACAGGTCAAGCAGTATTCCTTTGCCACCAAATTCATGCCATCTCTTAAAGGGGTAATTAAGCAATAATCGCTGGCAGCGAAATAGGGCATCAAGTCTTCATGCGTAAACTTACGGTAAAAATACTGAATCGGCACCCATGCCTCTTCGGCAAGTCGGCTGTTAATCGCCCCCACCGTTAAATCCACGTCTTCTTTGAGCTTTTTATACATGGGAATATCCGTGCGAGTGGGTGAGCCAATCTGCACAAAAGTCATTTTCTTTTTAAATTGTGGATATTTATCAAAAAAGAGTTCAATGGCTTTAAATCGCTCCACAATGCCTTTCGTGTAGTCGAGTCGATCCACTCCAATGCCCATATATTCCACATTAAAGGCCTTTTTTAAATCCAACGCCTTTTCTTCGATGTGTTCTTCCATGGTAAGTTCGTTAAACTGCTTGGCATCAATACTAATGGGACAAGCCACGACTTTAATGCAACGTCCTTGAAAATGCACCGTGCTTTTTTCTCGATTTACCGTAACCTCATCTGAAAGGCAACGCTCCACACATTCTAAGAAGTGATTCACATAAGACGGCACATGAAAGCCTATTAAATCCGCTCCCAAAACACCTTTCAGCAATTCCGCCTGATTTGGCAAATGCCGATAAATCTCGTAATTCGGGAAAGGAATATGGCAAAACCAACCGATGTGAGCATTTTTCTTTTGATTGCGAATCATATCAGGCACCAACATGAGGTGATAATCATGCACCCAAATCAAATCATCGGACTGCATGTTCTGAATGACTTTTTCGGCGAATTTTTCATTGGCACTATAATAATTAGGCCAGGCTTTTTCATCCCAAAAATTACAGTAGCTCACAAAATAATGAAACAAAGGCCATAAAATACGATTGGCGTAGCCGTTATAATAGTGTTGAATTTCGTCGTCTGTTAAACGAACAGGCAAAACCCCAAAGGAAAACATGGCATCCAATTCAGGTTGCGTGGCGTTT
This sequence comes from uncultured Vampirovibrionales bacterium, assembly GCA_964506805.1. GTDB lineage: Bacteria > Cyanobacteriota > Vampirovibrionia > Vampirovibrionales > JAJTHC01 > JAJTHC01. The sequence goes on from CAZDMD010000026.1 coordinate 14,255, forward strand.
TCAATCACCTCACAGAGCCTACTTTCCGCGCCGTTTTCACCTTCCCAAGACACCCACAGACCTTTGCCTTGTTTCACCATAGGTTCCAACGCCGACACCAAGCCCCCTGCATTTTTATGCACTTGGATTTCATCCCCAGAGACGTGGACGGAATAGGGTTCTCGATTGGAAACCACAATCATGCGTTTTTGCTTAAATAACATGGGGGGAGTGCTATCCTTTCCAAGCAGCCAACTATTTATATTCTTTAGTATAAAGGCTTTTGCTGTTTTAGGCTAGGTTTTATAAAGGATAAAAGGGACTTAAATGATTTCAACCTTTTGGATGACGAAGAGACGGTTAGAATATGTCAAAGTAATAATAGCAGTTAAAAACATTGTAGATGAGAGAAATCGTTTTTAAAGAGAGAGAATTTGTAGATGAGCCGTTCGCATCGATTTGCGTTGGAAAAGGTGCTGGAGCTTCGGCATCAAGAATCCTTAAAAGCCTTACAAGACTATAGCCGTGAAGAGCGAAAACTTGCAGAAATTCATCAGGATATTCATGCCTCACAGCTTAGAGTACAAGAGGCGTTTGAGTCCTTTCATCAAGAAAGTAGTGCTTCAAATGCTTATGATTATGGGATTCATTTCCCCCTTTATATTCAAGGGCAACGAAACCATGAAGCCCACTTACATCAACAAGCCAATCAACAACAGCTGCAATGTGAAACCACGAAAGCCGCCTACATTCAAGCCAAAATCAGAGAAAAATCCTTAGAAAAGCTCAAAGAAAAACAAGCTCTCGCCTTTCAGGTCAAACAAGCACATCGTGAAGCCCTTGAAATGGACGAAATGGGTCTACGCCAGTTTAGACAAAACTGTTAAACCTGAATTAAACCGTTTACAAGCAATCTCAAATCAAAAGAGGAAGCCGTTTCATGAATTTAGGAAGCCTTTTGAATCGTATGTGGAGCCAGCCTAATACACCAGACGTGTCAAAATCTGTATTAGAGGCCTCTCGTCCTTCATCACGCCAAGTCGAAAAGGATGTTACGGCTTCAAAACCCTTTGAGCGTCTTTTGAATCAGCGTGTTGAAGCACAAGAAAAGGCAAGCCCCAGCAAGGTGGAAGAAAAGCTGGAATCCTCAAGCTCTCCAGAAGACAATTCAAAAGAGACTATTGAAGCCAGATCTAAAAAAATTGAAAACAAGCCAAGCACCGAAATAGAGGAGCCCACCACCGTTTCGAGCGAAGGCGTTAAAGCCTTACCTGAAGAATTTTTGGCACTAGGGGTCTTGACCCCACTGCTCAATACAACAGTTGTAGAGCATGTGGAGGCGGATGTCGAAGCCCTGCCGCTAACAGAAGAAAACGTTTTAGATGTGGCTAAAACGCTCATTCCTCTGAATGAAGCGACGGAGAGTTTGCCTAAAGCGTGGACAGAATCCTTATCCCAAGTGGACGTGCCTGAAGAATTGAAAGCTGTGAGTGAAGCAAGCACGCAAGCTGTTCAAGACCCTTCCAGCCCAAAAGATCTTGAAGAAATTATCGTGGAGACTCCCATGATAAACGATTTAGAGCTGAATTTAGATTTGAGTGCTAAACTCCCCATTAATCATCCGTTAGAAACGGCCTTGAAAGCAGAAATCCCTGAAGGTGAATCCCTTGTAAGCGAAGAGACTTCCATCGCTGATACCGATAAAACCGTAACAGTAGAGCTGACCAGCACAGACACCGCCGAACCCGAGTCCTCTCCTGACAACGCTTCACCAGAGCAATCGTCTCAATCCGATGAACTCGCCAATATGTCTACTGGCGAACAAGCCGTATCGCCTGCCTTGAGTCTGTTTAATGGGGCAAACGCCTCTGTTGTCAATCCCATAGGAGAAGGCACTCAGCCGAAGGCGCTGAATTTAAGCCCCTTGGCTTCTCAAGCCGTGCAAGGGATTCAATCGGCGTATGACAGTGCCAATAAAACCATGCAGTTGCAATTAAATCCTGAAGATTTAGGTTCTTTACGCATTCAAATTAAGCAAATGAATGAAGGGCTTATTTCGGCTCGTTTGGTGGTGGAACAACCAGACGCCTTAAACAAAATGCAAGATCAAGTCAATGACATGCAGCGTCATTTAGAGTCTCAAGGGTTAAAGGTGGATAAAATTGAAGTTGTACTCGCTGGAGCCAATAGCCAAGCCTCGAAAGATAGCGCAGAAGGTGAAAGACCCAGCCATTTTCAACAATCGATGAATGGGGATTCAGACTTCAAACAATCAAGTTCTGAAGAGTCTCCACGCCCTCAAGAGGATTTGACGTTTACCGCCAATACCGCAAGTGAAACTCCCCCCAGTACGGAACAAGTCCAAGAGCGTTTGAGCGAACTCAATGCCTTGCGCCAACGCTATACCCAAGCAGAAAGTAAAACAGGGATAAGTAACCCTTTTACCAGTCCTGCCCCATCTATTAAGCTCACACAAGGCGTAAATATTTTAGCGTAGATTGTAGAAAGACACCCCAAAAAACACCCAAGAGAGAGAGGAAATATCATCATGATGTCCGTGAATCCCACAAGTCTTCAATCGACTTTAAATACCATTAAAAATCAGACCAACCGTACGAACTTTGAAACGGGACAAAAAAAGCTAGGCGATAGCAATATCGACCGAGCGGGCTTTTTTCAGTTGATGCTGGCTCAAATGTCGCAACAAAATCCCCTTGAACCCACTGACAGTTCACAACAAATGATGCAACAGGCTCAATTTACCCAAATTGAAGAGTTGCAAAAACTCAATGCCAATATGACGCAAAATAACATGATGATGCTTGGTTCAAGTTACGTCGGGAAGCAGATTACCTACACGTTAAACGGACAAACCAAAACAGGCACGGTAAGTAAAGTGAATTTTGGGAAAAATTCGATCGGGCTTTCTGTCAATGGAGACACCATCACGCCTGCTCAGGTAACGGAACTCAGAGCCTCTAATTTGTAAAGCACCCTATTTTCAAGAGAGAGAGAAAGAGAAAAAAACGAGCATCTGTTTTGAGCAGGTGCGATAAATAAAGAAAGAGAGAACATCGCATATGACACAAGGACTTTTTATTGCAGTCTCAGGGATTCGTGCCAACCAAACCGCTATTGATGTGATTTCCAATAACATTTCAAACGTCAATACCGTGGCATTTAAATCGTCTAAAGCCAATTTTGCGACAACCTTTTTACAAACCATTTCAGGCGGTAGTCGACCCTCTTTAACACGTGGTGGTTTTAACCCGATCCAAACAGGTACAGGAACGACATTATCAGAGATTGCCGTGAATCACGGACAAGGCGGTTCTACTTTTACGGGACGAGCTACCGATATGTTGATTAGTGGAGAAGGTTATTTAGTAACACAGGATTTAAGCGGATTGTCCCCCTCAGGGACGAAAACAGGTTTTACCCGTGCAGGTAATATGACGTTAGATGCCGAAGGCTATCTAGTTACTTATCAAGGCGAAAGACTCGTGGGAACTTCTCAAGTAGACGGCTCCTCCCCTGACAATATCGACAACATTCGCATACCCAATCAAATTAAGTTTGCCAAATATCTAAATGCCAGTGGAGGTGTTATTGCAACCGCTTTTGGGCGATATAATTCACCCAACGTGGAATTTGATAACTATAAAACCACCAATAGCATTCCTGCAATAACCACCGTTTATCAAAATGCGGACTTGGTCAACTTTAGCATTAGTTTGACGGGAGCGATTGTTGCCAACTACTCGAATGGGGATCGACTGACGGTTCGTGCGAATCCTGATACAACAACGAACTCCATGGAATTGAATCACCTAACCTCTGAAGGAGGTAGTTATGCTGGGGTGAATGCCACCAATGCCAGCGGACGTGTGGGGCAATTGGGGGGAGCCTATCAACTCATTGCCCCTAGTATAGGGGGCGGAAACCCTTTAGAAGGTGCCACACTTCAATTACAAAGCGTAACATTTACCAATAAAAACGGGTTAATTGCAGGAGCAGGCAATACCTTTTTGGCAGGGCCCAACGTAGGTGAATTGTATTACGGCACCCCTGGTTTTGGTACCCGTGGTTCGATTCAAACAGGTAGCTTGGAATCTTCTAACGTAGATATGGCACTTGAATTTTCTAATTTAGTCGTCGCACAACGAGGCTTAGAAGCTAACAGCCGTTTGATTAGGACTCAAAGTGAAGTCATGCAAAGTATCATTAACGCCGTGGGTTAAGGAATATTACACTTAACGCAAAGCACCCTTTTTGATTAGAGGGTGCTTTTTGATGTTTGAAGGTAGTTAAAGGGCTGTATCATAAGCGACTGCTCATGGCTGTGGGTTACATGCCCTGCCCAAGATTGTGGAATCGGGCGAACAAATTTGCCCCGTGTATATAAAACGCAAACCTTCTGATTCAAACGCCCTTGCGAATACCAGCCTGCTAAAGCGGTTGCCATGGCAAGCGTCGCATCGGGGAGGCTCTCTTCATCCGCCCAAGTTGTGCCGTGAACTTTAACAATCACATGAGACCCCGCCATGCCATCGCCCACATGCACCCACCAATCTTTGGGTTTTAGGTGCTTGCTAATGAGTTGTCCGTTGGCTTTAGCACTTTTACCCACCCAAATAGCAATGCCATCCGGACTCATCTGTTTCAAAATCCCGCTGTCTTCTTCTTTCGCATGTTTTGAGGCTTGACTGCTTTTCACACGGAGTGCTTTAAGTAAGCCTGCTTGATGCCAATCCGCTTCAAGGGCTTGTAAATCTTCAGGCGTTTCAGCATTGTCAAACAAGGTGGCTAAATAGTCTAAATACGCCAATTCAGATTTCAAGTGCTGGCACTGGCGTTCCACATAGCGGTTGCGTCCCTTACCTTTCTGCACTTGCTTATAATAAAATTGTGCATTTTCAAGCCACGTTTTTTTAAGATCCACCGCAATAGGCAAGCAGGCTTCGCCTGTCAAGGGATTCTCTTCCACTTGCAAGGTGGCTTCAAACGGCTTGGGATGCTGAAAATAACGCATGCTATACAGCGTCATCAACACATCGCCTTGTGCTTGTAAGGCATCGAGCGTTGAATCGTCTAAGGTAGAGGCTTGCAAGCGAGCGATAGTAGATTTCACGTGTTCTCGTTTGGCATCTAGGGGCTTCAATAATCGATGCGAGGCACTGTGCCAAACTTGCCGTTGTTTCCAATCGAAATAATACGTACTTAAGGCAAGCGTCATCGACTCACAGGGGCTTGCATGGTTTTGAAGCGAAACACCATGAAAACCTGTTAGATGTCCCACTTCATCTCGAAGCAAAACGGCTTGAGGCTGATGAATCCATTGCGTCAACATCGTTTGAGCGTCTTGAAAACGTTGAGCCTGTTTTAGGAGAGGCATCAACATAGATTTTGAAATGCCCCATGCTTTGGATTTTAACAATTGAAACGCCAGTTCCGCCGAATAGTTTGCCGAATAGTTTGAAGCCTCTACCTGCCACACGGTGCTGAAATCCAGTTCCGCCAACGGTATTTTTTCTAAAGGTCGAGGTGGGAGTGAATAGAGGGCTCCGATATGTAGAGGGCGTTGCTGAGATTGTGTTTCATCCACCACATGTAAAAGCTGAATAATTTTGTGGGAAGACGCCTCCACCAGTAGCAAGTTGGTGTATTTCCCCATGATTTCCACAATCAATAAAACGAAAGATTGAAAGCCTAATTCATTGCGATACGTCAAGTGAATTTGTAGCAAAGGCTCGCCTTCAATGGTGGAAACCCCAGCGACTCGACTACCCACCAGCACTTTTTTGAATCCTTGTAACAGGGGGCTTTGATGCGTTTGCTTCCCGACAATAGACTGAAGTTCAGAGGGGGTGAGCAAGGCAAAAAAGGGATTTTGCTTATTGAGGTGAAGGTATAGGACGCTTTTGTTTTCAAGTGTGGAGGCGTTGGACGAGTTGTTCCAAATTTCGATTGAAAATTCGGTTGGGTGATGTTGCGTGATTTTTTGGATTTTCGCTCCCACCCACGCTTCATTGAGTTCACGCACGGCATGACGCACGCTAATAGCATCCAAGCGTTGGGCATTGGGAAAATGAGAAGGCAAGGCATCGGCTAAATCAGGAGTCATACATTTAAGCATAACAGAAATATGTGCTTCCTAATAATAATGTGTAACGCTTGCACAAGTAGACGACAACGCACTAAATGCGAGGCTTCCGAGACATTTTGCGT
>CAZDMD010000027.1:0-12177 GCA_964506805.1 uncultured Vampirovibrionales bacterium
GGCTTGTTTTGACACAGAAAGTACCCATTATGGGCTTTTTGAAGACAGCCCCTATATAACAAAAACAAAACATGTCAGGTGTTAAGACAAGGCTAAAAAGTGCTAGACAAGCCATTGTAAAAGTGATATTATAATCGACTACTCATAAATTAATTTAATGTCGAGAAAATCAATTTATTATTCATTTGATTCTCGATTTTATAGCACGCTTTAGAATTGATGTCTTCCATGATGATACCTGATTTAACCACCCCTTTCACGATGCCTGCAATGCCCTCTCGTCTTTCGTCTACGGTTCAACGTAATGGTGCTTTTGAGATGTACGTCGGCAAAGCGGAGGATGTGGATCGTCGTTTGAACGAACGCAAGCAAATCAAATCCGCTTATGGGCAGTTGAGTCTTAGCTCTAACGTGGTAGAAAGTGATGTAAACTTAGGCTACTTGGCTTCGGAAAATCCTGTTATTACCAAATTGAGTCCTTATTTGGATTTCGAGAACACCACGCGTAACGGTCGCTATGGTCAGCAGGCCTCTTTTGTGTATCCGCTTAAAATGCCGAATCAGCCCAAGACAATTCAAGCGAATGCCCCTGAACTTAACCCTGAAATTAAAATAGGTATTTATGCGGACGATCAAGATCTCAAAAATTTCCTCAATTATGTGGGAGTCGATGAGTGGAATAGTGTGGTCAAGGAGTCTCCTGATAAAGTAACGCAGTATGCCCTTGCCTTTGCGGAAGACGTGGGTAAGGATGCTCAAGGCAATCCGATTCAGTTGACTACAGTCTCGACGAAAACCAGTGTGCTGAACCCGATTGCTTCACCACACTTGCCTCAACGCTTGAATCGTTTGGCTTAGGTGTTTAAATACTATAAGGAACTATGAAAGTGGGAGCAGGAAGTGGATTCACCGTAAATCCTTTGTGTGGCAAAAAAGGCGATTGATTTGCAATGTTCTCGGGCGGTAAATCGACGAGAGGTTTTTGGTTGTCCTTACGAAGAGAAAGACGTTCTGGTTCAATCATCCATGCCTGTGTACGAGCCAATAACGCTTCCGCAGGTAGTGGATACTGTGTCGGGATGGATGGAGGGCTTGTCGGAGGGGATTGAGCATCCGTCATTCTAAGACGCCTTTGGGTTAGATTGAGGATTTACGGGATTTACCCGCTGAGGTGGCACAGATGGGGGTGCTTGCTTAGCACTTTGAGCGAGTGCGTAAAGTAAAGCGGCTTCTTGTGGTGTGATTTGCCTTGCTTTTTTTTGTCCCGCCAATCGATACGCCTCTTCAATTTGAGCAGGCGAGAGTTCGATTTTTTCCTTTTTCGCCACCTCTGGATACTTGGCAATTAAGGCAAGATCTTCTTTTTTAAGGGATTCAAACTCACGGTTTTTAATATCATTGAGTAACGAACGCACTTTATCTTTTTCTTCGTATTCTACCAAATACTGCGGTTTCCCGACGGTTTTATCCTGCAGTTTTTCAAGTTTATTGCGAAGAACAGAACATAAACCCAACTGCCATCCAATCGCAATAACCGCACCTGCTAATGTCAACCAATGGGGACCAATTCCCACGAGAGGAAATCTAAAGCTGGTTAAGTAATGACTACCCATCAATTTCCCTAAACGGTTACCCCGATTCAAAAAGAGCATGAGCTGAGCCGCCCCGATACAAGGAATCGAAGAGGCGAGGAAGGCTCGTAAGAAGGATTTCGACTTTTCGCCTGTATCCTTTTCTTTGCCTTTGACCTTCCCTGCTGCCATAAAAGCGGCATACCCTGCACTAAACGCCTGTACCGCCCCTAAGAAGAAACCCAGCTGCATAGGATTTTTTAAAAAGGTATTGGCAAAACCTTTCGCCTGTTTTATCAAGGCGTTTGATCCGTCGTGCCGTAGGCTTGCCATTGCCATGGCACGATTTTTCAAGGCTTCGTTTGGTGTATCGTGCAAGTTAAACTTCACCATGTCAATCATGCCACGCCATGCGGAAGCCACAGAACGCCCTAAGCCTTTTACGCCCCATGCTTCTGAAAGAGTTTCTTGGTTTTGAATAAACTGTTCGTGTTCGGCGATGTTTTGCATACTACGCTTGAGTGAACGGGGCAAGACTTTATGTAAATCTTTAAAGCTCTTGAGCGTCCCTTGTGATTGCTTTGAAAAGCCGTTATGGAGTTTAAAGAAATCCTTGACGCTTTGACACGCTTGCAAATCGTCTTTATAACGACTCACCGCCGTTTCACCCATTAAAGCCTTCCAGACAGTTTCATTCTGTTCGACTTCTAAAAGAGCTTTATTTTTAAGTGCGTCTAATTCATGCGAGGGAGTCATCCATTTAGAAATCGTTTTGCTGAAAGGAATCCAACGTGTTTTATTGCCGACTTCTGCAAGTTGAGCCACTGTTTTTTCGGTTGCTTTCAGTGAATGTGCCACTTGTGCTTCATGGTCGACTTGAATGGCTTGGGCTTTAACGACATCCACATTGCCCCAAAATTGAAACAAACGCTTGTGCATTTGTTGTAAGTACGCCTCTTTAACGCTCGGTGCATTGACACGATGCGCATAGGCAATCACTTCTTTCTGTAGTTCAGCGTAATGGGGACTATCCTTGGGGACGGACATCACCAAGTCTTTTAATTTTTTAGGATTCCGCTGAATAAAGGTCTCAAAATCTTCAATCACTTGTCCTGAATTCGCTAAAGCGGAATTTTTAAAAAGTGTATGTTGTTTAACTGCCATGACCGCTTGCAATTTTTTGATTTCTAAATCAATTTTTTGTAGTGCTTCTGTATCATGGGGTAAAATTTTGAGTCGTTCATTTTGTAGATGTTGCAAATCCACTGGAGCTTGCTTGAAAAAGTTTATTTCTTCATTAAAAATCTTTTCAAAAATGGGTTTGAGGCTTGGGTCGTTCGCATAGCCCTTGGGGTCGAAGTCTAAAAACGGTTGCATCAACTCCTGCGTTACATGTGCTAGTTCATGCGGATGCAAATGCTTCATATAGGCTTCCGCTGTTTGACTATTTTTTAAGACCTCTGCCACATCTAAATAATGTTGGGCGTATCGTAACGGAAGGGCTTCAGGTGATTTAGCCTCTTTCGTCAATTTGTGAATCGTGGCAACCACCGCTTGTTGATGATTTTTCAACCACATTTCATTATATTCTTGAGTGGTTAAATCACCGAGATACGCCCGCATCCAGGTGGGAAGGTTAGCAAATCCGCCTTGCTTAACGCGTTCTCCCCCTATTTTGTCAATGGCATTGGCAATTCTACCTAAAGGACTATAACGGGCTTGGGCTTGATTAACAGGGTTAATTGTCCCAAAGTTAGAATCTAACCCAGCGAGCGAATGAGCGATATGACTAAAAGCAATCAAACTCACCAAGCCTAAGCCACCCGCCGTTACTTTTTCTTTAAGGTTCAAGCGCTCCCCTGCTTCAGGATCGTAAAAGTTCATTTCAATCAAGGCTTTACTGAGGTTCCATGTCCCATCAGCAAGTTGTGAAGCCATACTTTGGTGTGCTTGGTTTGCAATTTGCTGTGCCTGTCCCAACATTTCAGGAGACATTGGCGTTAAATTATTACCAGACGCATTCGGATTAACTGCCGACATGAAGCCACCTTTAGATTGAACGTAAGCCTAATCGCCCCTTTAAACGGCGTATTAGCATTAACGTTTATCACGCTTCATTTTGTGCTAAGGGTTATCGAATAGGGTTTATCATGTAGTTTCCATGAAAAACAGCTCCCACATGGGGACGTTGTGCTTCTGTAATATAGCCCTGTTGGACAGCCCATATATTGGACTGATTCACGCCGAGTACGAGTTGTTTACACGCCTCTAGACTTTAAACTTTTTCAGTGATGCCTGCTTCAATGCCATAGGTGTCGATCGCATCGGTGAGCAGGGTACTTAAGCCCAGTGGCTTAGGGACTTGATTATATAGTCGATTAAATATATTCCCGCACAGTGTCTATACTTTGTCGCTACGATAATTTTGTTCAGTCATGTAGGTCTATCTACACTCCTTCACAAAATCATCTAGGCTCCTCGTCTAGGATTATCTTCTAGCCTACTGTTCGGAAACATCTTTAATCGACTATACGTTACAATTTGACAATCCTTACCTCCTCCCCCTCCATGAAGAAGATTCTCCGCTCCATGAGCCAAGGCTCGTGGGAGGCTTGCCCCTATCGAAGATAAAGCAACCGTTGCTGTTGTCAACAGGCTCATTAGTAGTTTTGGTAAATTTCGCATTTTTTATAGTCCATTTTTTGTCAAATAAACTTGTTAAAGTTCAATAAAATAGACTTGACTATAGCCCTGTATTTTTACGTGTGTGCAAGTTTTTTTCAATGGCTGTGATTAAAGCACATAGGGGGATATTGGGATCATTTAGACGCATAAGGCAACCTCAAACAATCCCTATTATAACAAAAACAAAACATGTCAGGTGTTAAGAAATCTGCTTGAGATAAAAAGCAAGGCTTGAATTTAGTTTATTTTCAAGGTATTGTTAAACGCATTCACGGATAAATTCGTGAAACTAAGTCGATTCAAAAAGGATTATGCGTTATGAAACAAGGTATTCACCCTGAGTATCAACAAGTCGAAGTCCATTGCGTTTGTGGCAATAGTTTTTATGTGGGTTCTACATTAAAAGTAATCCGCGTTGAAATTTGTTCTGCCTGCCACCCCATTTACAGCGGAGACGGTTCACGCATCGTGGATACCGAAGGTCGTGTGGAACGCTTTAAACGTCGTTATACCAAAGCAAACGGTTAGTTTTAAATCAGGGGTAGCCTGTTTAGGTTTGCCCCTTGCTTGTTTTCAAGCACTTTCTTTTGAATTTTTAATGATTGCGTGTGAAGGGCTTTCAGACGAATGGACGTTAAATTTGTACGACAACTGGAAACCATCGCTACGACTTATGAACAGTTGGGCGATGAGTTGATGAGTCCTGATGTCTTGAGTTCGCCGAGTCGTATGAAGGATTTGGGTAAGAAACGAGCCAGCTTGCAAGAAACCGTCGATGCCTTTGACGAATGGAAGCAACTCACCCACGCCATTACCGATTGTCAGCAATGCCTCAAAGAAGAAAAAGATCAGGAAATGAAAGACTTTTTGAGCGAAGAGCTGGCTCAAAATAAGGCACAGCTTGAAGTGCTTGAAAAACAGATTGAAGTCTTGCTACTGCCCAAAGATCCCAATGACACCAAAGATATTATCTTGGAAATTCGAGGCAGTGCGGGCGGGGATGAAGCCAACATCTTTGCAGGGGATTTGATGCGGATGTATCTGCGTTATGCGTCGTCTCGTGGGTGGAAGACGGAAATTGCGACGATTAACGAATCCGATATGGGAGGCGTTTCAGAAGTCATCATCAATGTATCGGGCGATAACGTTTACGGTAATTTAAAGTATGAGTCAGGCGTGCATCGGGTACAGCGAGTGCCTGCGACCGAATCGCAAGGGCGGGTGCATACCTCAACCGCAACGGTTGCGGTTATGCCTGAAGTCGATGATGTTGAAATCGATATTAACCCTGCTGATATTGAAATTCAAACGATTCGCTCTGGCGGTGCGGGGGGGCAGAACGTCAATAAAGTGGAAACGGCGGTGCGTCTCTTTCACAAGCCCTCAGGGATTCAAATCCATTGTACGGCGGAACGCAGTCAGCATCAAAACCGAGCGGTTGCCTTGCAGTTGCTTAAATCCAAGCTCTATGATTTAGAACTACAAAAACAAAATAAAGAGTTGAGTGATTTACGCCGTTCGCAAGTCGGTTCAGGGGATCGCTCTGAACGAATTCGCACGTATAACTATCCGCAGGATCGCTTGACGGATCATCGCATTGGGCAGAACTTTGCTTTAACGCCTGTCATCAGCGAAGGCGAGCTGGATGATGTCATTTCATCGCTCATCATTGCGGATCAAAAAGTCAAAATGGAAAAAATGGCAGAACTTGATAGCTAAAACTCTTTTACTGCCTCCAATCGAGACAAGACTTCGGTATACACGCTTTTTAAATCTCCGCAATTCAAACGAAAAACGTCTTTATCTAAAATGGCTTGGGTGTTGGTGTCTCGTAGGCGAAAGTTGTCAGGGCTGAGTTCATCCGCCACACGTAACAAGCCGTCCGCATCTAAACCAAATTCTAGCTTGAAATCGGCACAAACAATTCCGCAAGAGGAAAATAGACTTTGTAACACGGTATTGACCTGTAAAGCCAGTGTTTTTAGATTTTGTACCGTATAAGGAGCAGGTAAAAATCCCAACGATACCAAGGCATCATCGGGAAGAGGAGGATCGCCTAAGGCATCATTTTTTAGACAAAACTCCACCAACGGAGGGGTAAACGGTGTCCCCGCCTCGACGAAGGGGAATCGCTTGCAAAACGATCCATAGGCTTGATTACGCACAATCACCTCAATCGGGAGCATTTGCAAGGCTTGATAATGCAACACGGCAGGATGCTCCGTTTCACCGAGAAAACAAGTCGCGATTTGATGGGCCTCTAAATACTGAAATAACAAGGCGGAAATACGAGCATTCAGCTTCCCCTTGCCTTCAATCCATTCTTTTTTCACACCATTAAAGGCGGTGGCATCGGACTTGAAGAGAACGTGCAAGGTTCCATTGGGGAGTGGAGTAAGGATTTTGGTTTTGCCTTCTTGGCTCATGATGGCGACTCCTTTTCTTTTTAATTTAACATAAAAATCAACGGAATCATCTCTTTAAGTACATATCGTCATTCTGAACGCATGTGAAGAATCTCCTAAACTAGGAAGCAAATCCACTTAAGAAAAAGGTTCGCAATGATGGAATAATCCTATTAGGTACTTGTGGGTATTATTCCGAATAAATATGTCTACACTACCCGCCCTAATGGTCGAAAAAATCTTCAAAAGTCTATAACGCAAAATGCGATACATTGAGTACCGCATTTCAGATGCTTTGAGTTGAAATTTAAGCGGAGTACCAGTCGCTTTGTGGTACCGCTGGTGGAATAACTTGTCTAGGGGTTTGAACTAGGTAAGGATTAGCGAAACTATCTACCGTACTAGGGGCAAATCCATTGTAAGTCGCAAAAGGCGTGTTACTATAAGGCGGCGTAACTGGAAAAGTAGTAGGAGCGTAAGCCACAGGCGTGCTAGGGAGTGTATAAGGTGTCGTTTTCAATGGGGTAACCACAGGCGTTTGAAGAGGCACTTGAGCTTGTTGTGCTTTTAATTGATCTAAGCGTTGTTGATTTTGAATCGCTAAGTTACGATAGTATTCGATTGTATTTTGATTTTCAGCAACTTCTTCTTTAAGGTCGCCTTTACCCTGATTACCCAAGAAGTAGCCACCCACACCCGCACCAAGTGCGACTAGCCAGCTAGGCAACCCAAAAAGTTTACCTGAGTTTTCTTCTGCTTCTTTTTGGGCTTTTAAGGCATCATCACGCTCTTTTTCTAAACGAGCAATTTCATCATCGGTTTCGTCAGTTTCTTTAGCTTCTTTAGTTTCTTTAGCTTCATCCGTTTCAGCAGTTTCATCCGTTTCATCCGTTTCAGCAGTTTCTTTAGTTTTATCAGTTTTATCCGTTTTATCCGTTTCTTCAAGCTCATCCAAATCACCGAGCTTTAACTCATCGTCTTCACCAAAGGTAGCGACGATTTTATCTGCCCAACCGCCTGTATTAAGTCCTACAAAACCAAGGGCTTCTAGGCGTTCAAAGGCATCACTGCCACCTGTTTTGATAAAATCATCACCGTGCTGTTTTTTAATGGCCTCTGCCATATTGGCACGCGTATTATTGAGGTACTCTAAATCTTTAGCATCATTTTTACCATCTTGAGCCAAAGTACGACGCACCATACCGTCTGCAATCAAGAGTTTTGCCACTTGAAATTCGGCATTGTTGACATATTCGCTTGGATCTTTACCGTCTTCAATGGCTTCTTGTTGCAAGTAAACGCCTGCCATAATCGACCCTGCCTGTTGAGCCAAGTAGACTTCAGGACTAATCCCGATATGTTTGGCTTCTCGTTCAATATCATCGATATTGATCGTAACTTTCATTTCACGGGTGCTGGTATCATAAGTCGTTTCGTGGACTTCGTCTTTTTTGTTATCTTCCACGACGTTAAAGGAAATTTTCTCATTCTTATTAAGGGTTTCGATGATTTTGTTACTGGCTTTATCTTGACTTAGCGTCTTCAACATAGTTTTGAAGGTAGAGTTATTAACATTGTTTAATGAAGTCATCATGTACTGGGTTCTCTCTGAATAAGGGGTTGGGGTGAATAGTTGTGAATAGGGGTTAGTAAGGACTATACAAGCATCCGTATGGGATTACATTGTCTGTTGTTTCACATCCTAATAAAAACAAGTTTGTGCGTGTTTTGTTGTTTTTGTAACATTACGTTACTCAAAGAGAGAATATCTAAAAACCCCGAAACTTACTTTTCCTTTATAATGAGAGGTATGAAACATCTGACCCTCCTGCATTTATATCCGAATGAAATGAGCCTCTACGGCGATCGAGGCAATGTGCTAGCACTGTTCCAGCACTTGCGTTGGCGAGGTGTCGAATTACGAGTCTTACAAGCCACGCTTGGGACGTGGGAAAGCCAGTGGCATCAAGCCGATTTGGTCTTTATGGGTGGCGGACAAGACGCTCAACAAATCGCCGTGGTGGACGATTTACATCGACATAAAGCCATAGAGTTAAAGGCTTTAGCTCAAGAAGCGGTAACATTTCTCACCATTTGCGGAGGCTTTCAGTTCTTAGGGCATTATTATAAACCGCATCACGGAGAAGAACTACGAGGCTTAAGCCTCATTGATGCCTATACGGTGGCAGGCAAGGAACGTTTCATCGGGAATGTGGTGCTGGAATCGGAGTTTGCAGGGCATCCACAAACCTTGGTGGGATTTGAAAATCATAGCGGACTCACCTATTTAGGAGCAGGCATTCAGCCCTTAGGCAAGGTGTTGATTGGCAAAGGCAATAATGGTCAGGATGCAACAGAAGGCGTGCGTCATCAGCATTTTTGGGGAACGTATCTGCATGGGGCGTTATTGCCTAAAAATCCCACCTTAACCCAACTGATTTTAGAACAAGCGTGGCAACGTAAATACGGCGAATCTTTACCCCCTCTCCACCAAGCGGAGGATGACTTGGCACAAGCTGCTCATCAGGAAGCGGTCTTGGTAGCCAAAAAGAAAGAAGAACGCTAGAATTGACTTATAGTCGTCTCCATAATTTCTTGTAGAGCGTCTATACGTTGTCGCTACGATTATTTTGTTCAGTCATGTAGGTCTATCTACACATTTTCTAAACTTTTTCACAAAATAATCTAGGCTTCTCGTCTAGCCATCTCTACAAAAAACTCTGAATACGACTATATCTTTCGTTCATTGAACTTGTACAGAAAGTTCAGCCAATCTTTTAGGAAACGCCTGTATGTCGCAACTGTTTTCTTCGCCTTTTGCCCCACAGCCTAAGCACACATCGTCTCAAGTCGCTTTGCTTTGTGTGGAATTGTTGTCGTCTGAACTCGTTTTTAGTGAACCGCAGGTGAATCGAAATGACGTGCATGAACAATGGCATCAACAGCTTTTAGAGCGACTCGCCTCTTCGACGGCAACAGAAGCAAGCGTCGAGCGTCAGTATCAAAACATTGCTTTTATCGCTTTCCCTCACGAAGCAAACCCTGTGGATGCACTGGAATCCGCCATGCAGCTGGTGCAGGACTTGCATCAACATCCGCTTGCCATTCAGCAAAAGCACACGAGCCTGCATCTGCGTTTTGGCTTAACCCTTGAAGATACCACGCAGCGAAACCCCATGGCAGCCGCCACCGAACGGAGCTTGGCAACGGCAGGGCAATTGGTGGTCTCTCACTTAGTGGTGAATACTATGGGGCGGAAACGCTATGCCTTTCAAGCCTTAGAAGGCGAAAGCCCGATTGCCCAACGAGGCACTTATTTTATATTGGATTTAAATCAGATGCTCCCCTTGAAGGTGGAGGGGGTCTCGTCTCATCAGACTTTTACCAGTACCGCCGTTGATCCGTCGCCTCGTCATCTCACCAGTGAAGAAGACGGCTTTTCAGACTATACCGTTGAATTGGATACGCCGTTTACTGCCTATCACCCCGAAGCCAGCGTCGTACCTCCCCATGAAGGCTCTAGTGCGACGGCGGAAGATGCCGTTCATTCAGGTTTGTCTTCCTTGTTTAACGCCTTGCAAGACTTGGCAGAAGAAGTGAAAGAAAACCCAGAAGCGCCGCAAGACATGAACTTTGATATTTTCAACACGCCTCAGACTCCTTCAAATGCTATGGTGATTGATCCGAAAACCAGCCAAGCCACCGAAGTGAAGCATTCTGTGCAAGATATTGTCTCTAGTGTGCCGATGCCAACGGCGGTGCAAGCCCCTGCGTACCGACCACGACTACACTTGTTTGAGCAAGCCCCCCAATGGCCAGCTCTCGAAGGCGTTACCCTGTGGATTTCTGAAGCCGACATTCATACCACGCCTTATGATGTACAGAGCATTCAAGAGATCATCCCGCTTTTTATTGCTAAAGGCTTGGGCTTGTATCAGGACAATTACCCTGCCAGTCAACGGGTCTTATGCCTGTTGGGAGAATCAGGCGTGGGCAATACCACAGCAATTATGCAGGCACGTCAGCAGGTGGAAGGATTTCTGAAAGAAGGCGAAACGGCGAATCCCAGTGAAACACAAGAGGCACAGGAAGAGGCGGAACCTGCTTATTTAACCTTGCAAGCCTCTCATTTTCGCCACCGAGCGGGTCATCCCTTTGTCTTGGAGCTGTGGTTTGAGGTGTGTCGAGCGATTTTTCAAATCCCCACAGAAGGCATGTTAAAGGATCAGCTTCGCCCTACCGTGCAAGGCTTGATTCACTACATTCTCCCTGAATCTCAACACCTTCAGGCGGAACCTTATATCAATACCTTTGTGCAGTTTATGGGAGGCTCGCTTGAAGAGAGTGCAAAAGCGACCGTCCCTACTCTCGATTTAATCGAAAGTTTGGCGTGGTTACTCACGCACATCGCCCGAGTCAAGCCTGTTCTCTTACAGCTGGAAAATTTGGATCAGGCGGATGACGCGTCTTTATATGTGTTGCAGATTTTGTTGCAGCAATATGAACTGGCAAATCAACAAGGTTTGGTCTGGATTTTACAATCTGCCCCGAATCAACATTTAGCCGTGCTGGAAAATTTGGATAAATCTTTGTTTGCGGCGGTGAAACTAAATCCCTTGAGTGAAGAGCAGAGTCGTCTTTATTTGCAAGAATCGTGGCTTTCAGCGTGTTTTGAATCCTGCCCTGATAGTTTCGTGCAAGACTTAATTCGACTCGGCAAGGGTCGGCCGTTTTATATGGAAGAAGCCTTGCGTTATGCCCTTCAGCAAAACGTTTTAGCGATTGAAGAGGAGTCGGGGCAGGTGCAGGTCGTGGATTTCAACTTGCTTTCCGCCTTTAAGTTCCCTGAGCCGTTTCCTCGTATTTGGCAAGGACGTCTTCGTCTTTTACCTGAAGATACGGCGAAAGTGCTTCAGTTGACGGGCGTTTTAGGGATTCGTTTTTCGTTGGTGTCTTTAGCAGGTTTATTGGGTTTAGAGCAAGAAGAACTCAATACGCACTTGGGTCTCTTGTGGGAACAAGGCTGGTTGGTGCCTGATGTTGCCGATTCGGTAACCTTTCGCCACCCCGATTTGCTCCACTGCTTACGAGAGTTTATGCCTGCCGAAGAACTTGCCAACATGCACGCGTGGGTCTATGAATCTTTCACGCAACATTTTGAAGCCCCTGTTGCCATGGCAGAACCGCTTTTGGCGTTTCATGCGTTTTATGCAGGTAACGCGGAAGCCACACAACAGCAAGAGGCGTTATGGCAATACCGCATTGCGGTGATGACGCAACCGTGGCTGGATTCTCTGAATTTGCTGGCTCCCCTTCAAAATCCGAATTTACCTGTGGATCGTCGCATTGGGATTATGCGTCAGTGGTTTCACATGACGGAAGACATGCAAGCCGAAAAGCAACTGTTAAAATGTGAAGCCTATGAAGCCTTGCAAGCAGGGCGTTTGAGTCTGCCGAATGAACAAACCTTCGAGATGCTCATTCTACTGGGTAATGATGCCAAAGAACAACTTGCC
>CAZDMD010000027.1:12187-19494 GCA_964506805.1 uncultured Vampirovibrionales bacterium
ATGACTACGCCTTAGGCATTCATCGAGAGTTTAAGCTCCAACAGCACGGTGATTTTATCGCCACCATTAACTTGGCGATTTTGTCGTGGATGAAATACGATTTAGAAACGTTGGCTTCCCTTTGGCAAGAAATTACGCAACATACCGCATGGGGGGACAAGGATAAATCCTTGGTGCCGTGGAAGTTAGAAGCCATTGTGCTGGGCTTGCATGTGCATCGGCTTCAAGCCGATTCTAAAGGCGTGAAGCATTGGTACGCCGTCGCCAAAACGCTATGGGAAACCTGCTTGCACGACGCTTTAAATCCCTTATGGATTGCCCGTAGTCAATTGGCGTATGCCCATTATTTGTATGATAAGGGCGTTTTGAGTGCGTATCAGCAAATTTTAGAGCAAGTCAAAGCCGTCCTCGCCTCAACTCCCACGCAGAGTGTGGCTTTGCATCAAACGCTGGTGGATTATGTCGCTGTCAGCTGGCTGGAAGATCATGCACAAGGCGGACAACCTTCGGTTCATCAGCGTTATACGTTTTTATCTGAAGATATACAGCAAAATGCCAATCAATTCACGCCTTTACATACACTGACGCTAAAAGCCTATGTGGGTTCCATTTTAGCCCCTCAACAAAATAAAGATCGTTTGGAAGCCTTACGGCAAGTACAGCTGCATCAAGTAGCGGAAGCCTTGAGTTGGCAAAATGTGGAACTGGCTTTGTTGAGTCGTCAAACGCAGGAGGTACAGTCGGCGTTGGGGGCGTGGCAGGGGTTTTATCCTGAAGCGGTGATGTCTCGTGTGGTGTTGAAGGCGTGGCAAGCGGAACTGGTGAAGGTGCGTTTGTTGATTCTTCAAAATAAAAGCATTTTGGCGATTCAAACCTTAAGCACCATTTGGGAGTCTGTTGCCTCTTCTTTAATGGGGCATGTGTTGATTTCTGCCCTAGCCTTGTTGGCACATATTCATCACAAGGTGGCGTATGAATCGGGGATTTCGATTGAAAAGCAGGATGTCTACGTCAAAAAAAGCCGAGAATTTGCTCGCCAAGCCATTAGTATGGCGATGCAGAGTCAGAATCACAGCCTAAAAGAACACGCCGAGCAACTGATGAAATTCGGTTAGAACCTGTTTTTCAAATTTCTCTGTGTCCTCTATATAGTCGTCTCCAGAGTTTTTTGTAGAGATGGCTAGAAGATAATCCTAGACGAGGAGCCTACTGTTCGGAAACATCTTTAATCGACTATACAAGGCGTTTTTATAGTCTTTTCAAGAGTTTTTTGTCCGAATAATTAGGCATACAGGTCGTGTGGGGATAAAAGACTTGTCGAGGCGGATTGCTTTTCGTATAGTTAAGAAACCACAAGACAAGGAAACCTTTTTAAATGAATATCATCACTTCTCCCACGCATTGGATTGAACAAAAAAAACGAGGCGAAACGCACACGGAACTCGAAATTAATGCACTGGTTCAAGCCTTTATGGCAGGACGCATGGAAAACTACCAGCTTTCCGCTTGGCTGATGGCGGTATGCCTCAACGGTTTAAACGAAGAGGAAACCTACTACCTCACCAAAGCTTTTGTCGAAAGCGGAGAAACCCTTAATCTACATGCCATGGGCATTGATGGTATCACGGTGGACAAGCATTCCACAGGGGGCGTGGGGGATAAAACCACGCTGATTGTTGCTCCCTTAATGGCAGCAGCAGGCTTAAAAGTGGTGAAACTTTCAGGTCGAGGACTCGGCTTTACAGGCGGTACGATTGATAAACTCGAAGCGATTCCTCATTTCAAAGTAAGCCTCAATGAAGCGGAACTCGTGCAACAAGTGCAAGCCATTGGCATTGCACTCTCCTCTCAAACGCCCAAGCTCACCCCCGCTGATGGAGCGTTTTATGCCTTAAGAGACGTAACCGCAACGGTGGATAATCTTTCACTGATTGCAGCTTCGGTCATGTCTAAAAAAATTGCTGCAGGGGCGGACGTCATTGTGCTGGATATTAAAGCAGGCAACGGGGCGTTTATGAAAAGCGTCGAAGAGGCGGAGGCATTGGCGAGCTTGTGTCAGCGTATCGGGCATCGTTTCGGCAAGCGTGTGGAAACCATTGTGTCCGACATGAACAGCCCATTAGGCAAAGCGGTGGGGCATACGGTTGAAATTATCGAAGCGATTGAAACCTTGCAAGGCAAGGGGCATCCTGATTTAACCGATTTATGCGTCAAGCTCACGAGCCTTGCCCTCATCGCTGCCGAACGCTTTTCAAATCCACAAGAAGCAGAGGCGTATGTACAAACCTTGTTGCAAAACGGTCAAGCCTACCAGACCTTTAAAACGTGGATTCAAGCACAAGGTGGCGATTTAGAGGCATTAGAGCACCACACCTTGCTCCCTCAACCCATGCGAAAAATGCTGGTGCCAAGTCCTCAAACAGGTAAGATACAGCGGATCAATGCCCTTGCCGTGGCGAAAGTGGTCAAAGCACTCGGGGGTGGACGAAGCACCATTGAGGATGTTTTAGATTATGGCGTCGGGGTTATTTTGCATCAAACCGTGGGTGCGTTTGTTGAAGCAGGCGAACCTTTGTTTGAGCTTTGGGTCGGGAATCACTATGAGGAGACGCTACAAGACGCTATTTTAGAGGCGATTGAGATCGTTTAGACTTTTTTAGCGTTTTAAATCCACAAGTCGGCTTCTTGGACGGCATTTACGGAAATTCCTTTCCCTAAATGCAATGCCTGCCCATGCGACTCCCCACAGCAGCCTTTACGAGGAATCTGCTTACCGGGATTCGCCAAGCCTTTAGCATCTAACGCCGTTGCAATCGCCTCTTGAGCCGATAAACTTACGGCGTTAAACTGCCGAGGCATATGCCCTATTTTCTCTAAACCAATGCCATGTTCTCCGCTTAAAACGCCACCGACTTCAAGGCATAAATCGAAAATGGCATCGGCTCCTGCTTTGACTCGGGCAATGACGTCAGGGTCGTTGGAATCAAACATTAAATGCGGATGCAAATTGCCATCGCCTGCGTGAAACACATTAGCAATCGGGAGCTGTACCCGTTCCGAAATCGCTTGAATTTCTTTTAACACATACGGCAAGGCTTGACGAGGAATCACGCTATCTAACACATAAAACATCGGCGAAAGTTGACCGTAGCTCGCCACAGCTCCCTTGCGAGCTTGCCATAAAGCCTGCCGTCTAGATTCTTCTGTTTCCCACGCATAAGAAAGCGGTTGCCACGAGTGGACAAGGGCATCCAGACGCTGAAAGGCTTCTTCTAATTCACTTTCATAATAATAGGCGAGTTCCACCAGCAAAACCCCTTCCGCCTCTTCAGGGAGTCCGACATGGAAGGCTTGATTGACGCATTGAATCGTCATCGCATCCATAAACTCAACCGCTTTGGGTGCAATGCCTGCTTCGGTGAGTGAACTCACCGCTTCCATTGCCTCTTCCACCGAAGCAAAGCCAATGAGGGCAACCCCTACGGCTTGAGGTAACGGTGTGAGTTTGAGTACCGCTTCTGTTAAAATCCCAAGCGTGCCTTCACTGCCACAATACAGGCTATTAAAGGCTTGTGTCATGGATGAGGCGTTCGCTTCTTCTAAGGGGTGCGTCCAAAACAAGCGACCTTCTGGACTCACGACTCGAATCGCGTGAAGGTGATCCGTCGTAACACCGTAGCCAATGCAGTGAACGCCTCCTGCATTGGCGGCCCAGTTGCCTCCTAGCGTACAGGCTTTTTGACTGGAGGGATCAGGGGCGTACATGAATCCGTGTGGTTTGAGGGCTTCATTTAAAACGGCATTGACTACCCCCGCTTCAACATGAACCGTAAACGCCTCTAAATCAATACGGTGAATACGGTTGAGTTGGGCGGTTGAAATCATCACACAATCAGGAGCATGTGGCACGCTTCCTGCGGCGAGTCCTGTGCCTGCCCCTCTGGTGGTGAAGGGTAAATCCAGCTGATGACACCATGCCACCAGTTCGGCGACTTCTTCTGAAGTCTTGGGGAGGGCAATGAGTCGGGGGGCTTGGCGTAACAGGACGTTGGCATCTCGTTCATAGGCAATCCGCTGTGCGTTAGACTCTAGTAAGGTGAGGTGCTTCGCTTCTTGTTTTAAGTGTTTGAGGCGTGTTTCAAAATCAGTCATAAAGTTGTTTGTCCCATTTCTAAAAGGATGTGCCATTCGTCAGGCGTAATAGGGGCAACGCTTAAACGCATTTGTTTTAGAAGAGAGATATTGGCTAAAGCAGGCGTGGCTTTGATTTCGGCAAGCGTTACGAATTTTTGTAGGGGTTTGACTGGTACGACATCCACCACCACCCACTTGCCCGACTCGTCGGTGGGGTCAGGGTAAAACTCTCGGACGACTTCGCAAATCCCTACAATTTCCTTGCCTTCATTACTGTGATAAAAAAAGCAGTAATCCCCTACTTTCATGGCTTTTAAGTTGTTGCGGGCTTGATAATTACGAATGCCGTCCCAGTGGTCTCGTTTCAGACGCAACAAGTCGTTCCATGAAAACTTATAGGGTTCGGATTTAATCAACCAATATTGAGGCATGGGGGGATCCTTAGAATCTTACTTATAATGTAGGGGGGGTGTGATGATTTTGACATATTTTTATGATACCGTCAAACTGTCCTAAATTAACCTAAATTAACCTAAATTAAAAAGATAGATTCTATAGATTCTGTAGAGATTGGTTTTTCACGGGTATTTTTTATGTCAAAACAAAGAAACCCTAAAGGGTACTCCTTCGCTTGGGAGAGTGTTTGCTTTTATATATTAAAGCGTTATAATTAAATCAGTGTAAATTTTGGAGTCCTTATAAATATGAAACGATTTCTGTGGTTAGTTCTCTTGGCATTAGGTTTAGGTACGAAGCGTCATTGGCATGTCTTATTCGCTATTCTTATGGGAGTCATCTTGGGCTTCTTCTTTAGTGGTGCCGATCATGTCGTGCTGTACTCTATTTTTGAAACAGTAGGTCAGGTTTTTATTCGCTTGATTAGCATGCTGGTGGTGCCGATTGTCGTGAGTTCCCTTGTGGTGGGCGTTACCAGTGTCAGCGATGGACGTTCGCTTGGACGTTTTGGCGGTCGCGTTTTAGGTTGGTTCGTCATTATGATGACGCTTTCCGCTTTGATTGCCCTTAGTTTAGGGAGCTTTTTTCATCCGGGAGACAACCTAAAAGCCCTCTTGCAAGATCCCAGCTCTGCTTTGGCGAGTTTGTCTCATCATCCCCCAGTGGATGTCGAAGCCATTACCAAAGCCCCCAATCTCAAGGATTTGCTCTTAAACCTCATCCCCACCAACCCTATTAAAGCCCTCGCTGGCGGAGAAATGGTGCCTTTGGTGCTGTTTACCATTTTCTTTGCTGGTGCTTTATCTAAAATCGGGGAAGCAGGACGACCTGTCATCAGCTTTTTTGAGTCTATTTTTGCCACGACTATGAAGCTCACCGATTGGGTCTTTGTCTTAGCCGTACCAGGGGTCTTTAGTTTAACCTTTATTTCAGTGGCGAAAGCAGGCCCTCAAATTTTCCAGATACTTGCTCCTTACACGCTAGTGGTCATTGCGGGATTGTTGATTCAAACTTTTATTTTGATTCCGTTTTTGCTCAAAACGTTTGCCAAAGTCAACTTTATGCAATTCTACCGAGCCATCAGCGAAGCGATTATGGTCTCCTTCGGTACGGCTTCCAGTTCCGCCACCTTGCCTGTTTCCATTGCGTGTTGCGAAAATCGAGTCGGTGTGAGTCATCAAGTCGCCAGTTTTGTATTGCCAACAGGGGCAAGCATCAACAAAACAGGCACCACTTTATTTGAAGTGATTGCGGTTTTATTCTTGGCACAAGCCTTTGGTTTAGAACTCACGCTGTGGACGCAGTTTTTAATTGTCGTCTTTTCGATTTTAGCTTCCATTGCCACACCCGGAGTCCCCAGTGCAGGGCTTATCACCATGGCGATTGTGATTAACTCCATCGGTGAAAGTTTTACCCCCTTGTTTGGGGGTATTGCCCTATTGTGGCCGATTGATCGTATTTTAGATATGCTCCGTACTGCCATTAACGTGATTTCAAGCTGTGCCGTTGCCACGATTGTCTCTGCTCAAGAAGGCGATTTAAATTACAACGTCATTAACCAATCCGACGAATGGGAAAACGTGATTAGCATGAATGAATAGTGTTGTGCTTCGTCTATTTATATTTTATGAGGAATTTATCATGTATTCTGTTTTTTGTCGTTCTTTCAGTGCTTTACTGATTTTAAGTGTCCTGCTTCCTTCTTTCGCCTTGGCAGGGGAAAGCTCGCTTTATGCGATTGAGGGTCGGCCTGCAGGAGGAGCTGCCCCTGTTGCTCCCCTTGAATGGATTGCCAGTACTCCCAAATCCTCAGGCTTGGCAGGGAGCGTCGTTACCTTGAACGCCAAAAGCGTGCGTGTGAAAAAAGACACCATTTTACGCTTACGCTTGTTAAACGAACTTCATTCGAACTATGTGAGAGAAGGTGAATCCTTTACCGCCTATTTAGACGAGCCCCTATACGGCAGTGCAGGGCGTGTTTTGCTCCCCAAGGGAACGCTCTTGAGAGGGCGTATTCAAGGCTTAGTCGCCAGTAAGTTCTTTGGCAAGGGGGCTTCCTTTCGTTTGGATTTTGATCATGCCACCTTACCCAATGGAGAAGTCTTGCCCGTTGCCTTAAAGCTCGGGAGTATCAATCAACTCACGATGCCTGTTAAATCAGACGGCACGGTGTATGAAGATCCAGGTTATGCGGAAAAATTCGCCAGTTCCTTGGATAAAACGGGCTACCTGATTAGTGATGTAACACGCAAAGGCTATGAAGCAGGGGTCGAATCAGGCGGTAAGGCGTTGGGGGCGTTGACTGGCACTTTTTCCGCCATCGGTGGAGCGTTTGCTGGGGCGGGCTACTTGGTGGGTAAATCGGTGTATCATGCGGTGGCGAAAGGCGAGCCTGTCATTTTAGAGAAAAACGATGCCCTCTACGTTCAATTGCTCGTGGATACGGATATACCTGTGCAGTAAACCGATTTTCAAGTTCGATATTTTGATTTGCAGGGTTTTCCACCGTATGACGTGGCAAACCCTTTTTTATAGAAGCCTCTGCAAAAGTTCAAGTCGGATGAAGATTCAAGGAAAAACAAACGGCTTTTGAGGCGTGTAGACATACTACATAACGAAAAAACGGCTTGTTTTGACACAGAAGATTCGCCGAATGGGACTTTTGCAGAGGCTTCTATAGTCGTTTTATGTTAAAATAAACGCATCATACGATACAA
>CAZDMD010000028.1:0-19282 GCA_964506805.1 uncultured Vampirovibrionales bacterium
TCCTCTCCCTAGCGTAGCCCGCCATCGGCGAGGCGTGCGACTCAAGGAGAGGGGATGAACTTTCGCAGATCCTTCTATAATACGTTACCAAAGGTCAGGGCTTCTGCTTCTCGAAGTCGTTGGCGTGCTTCCGCATCCACAAAGCGAGCCTTTTGTACTTCTGATTGAGGTGTCCACTCTCGAATTTCAGAAGAGGCATCCGCCCCGACAAAGACCAAGTAAGTGGTGGCAACCAGTCGAGCCTCTTGACCATCAGGAGGCAGGGCTTCACAATCCACTTGCACTTCCACCGCCCCTTCCCACGTTTTGGTTACAATGGCTTTGGGTCTTAAAATGTCATCAATATGCGTGGGGGCTTTAAAATCCATGCGATCCTGCCGTACACAACGTACATCGGTATGCCCGACATGATTTGTAACTGCCAAGCGTGCGGTATCAAACATATGAGCCAGCACCACCCCACCAAAAACGTTTCTTTCTAAGCCGTTTCCGTCTTCAGGACGCATCACAAATTGCTTAATTGCCCCTGCTTCACTTCCTAAAATAGGATGCCAAGAGGTCTGAGAGAACTCTTCTTTTCGATAGTCTTTTCGTACGTCGGCGGAGCGTTGTAGCATCTGATCTTCAGGCGTAATGGCAAGCAAGCTCGGAATCAAAGACGCATCCGCCTTGGCTTGCCCTTGTTGAGAGGTGGCAACCGCCACGACATAGGCTTTAGCGACCAGTCGTGTTTCATCCGTGCGAAAGTTCCAAGCCGTAACCACGACACGACTTTCCATGCTGGTCTTCCAAACACGAGTCATACGGGCATCTAACGATAAAATCTCCCACGGGTAGACGGGGGAAATAAAATCCAAGCGATCAATGGACGCCGTAACAGGGTCTAAAACCGCACCCAGATGACGCTTAACAGGAATACAGCCTGCCACATCAATCAGTTTCAAAATTTCGCCGACGGCAATGGAGCCTTTGACACCAATCATATCGTTAAACATGGGGACTTGCATGCGAAAGGCACTTTCATCCGCTGTTTTATAAGGGTCTTGGTTGATATTTTGCGAAAATTGACGAAAGGAAGCGGAATTAAACGGCATGATGAACTCCTTGCATAAACAAAAGTAGGATTCTTCAATTATGACACAGAAATAATTGGAATGTGTTGCTTGATTTGGCAGGATGCTATGTCCATGCTATGATGCTTAAAATAATTAAAATAGGAGTAACTTCTGTGTCAACACAAGGGCTTACATTTCAAGACGTTCTCTTTCGTTTACAAGACTTTTGGTCAAAACAAGGATGCGTCATCCAACAACCGTTTGACGTTGAAAAAGGGGCGAGTACGATGAATCCTGCCACCTTTTTGCGTGTGCTAGGCCCAGAGCCGTGGAATCTGGCGAATGTGGATCCCTGTCGTCGTCCAACGGATGGTCGCTACGCACAAAATCCGAATCGTTTACAACATTACTTTCAGTTTCAAGTGATTATGAAACCGTCGCCTTCTAACATTCAAGAATTGTATTTGGAAAGTTTAAAAGCCTTAGGTGTAGTACCTGAAGAGCATGATATTCGCTTTGTGGAAGACAATTGGGAGTCTCCTACGCTGGGGGCGTGGGGAGTAGGCTGGGAAGTTTGGCTCGATGGCATGGAAATCACGCAGTTTACTTATTTTCAACAAGCAGGCGGTTTAGAAGTGAAACCCTGTGCCGTTGAAATCACCTATGGCTGTGAACGCATTGCCATGTATCTGCAAAATAAAAATAGCGTGTATGATTTACAATGGAACGACACCCTCACCTATGGGGATTTATACACGCAAAACGAAATTGAAGAAAGCACTTACAACTTTGAAGTCAGCAGTCGAGAACGACTCACGCAACGCTATGACTTATACGCCGCCGAAGCTCAAGACTGTATAGAAGCTCACTTGGTGATGCCCGCCTATGAGCATGTGTTAAAATGTTCGCACACCTTTAACCTCATGGATGCCCGAGGCATGTTGAGTCGAGATGAGCGTACCAACTACATTTTACGCATTCGCCGTATGGCAGAAGCCGTGGCGAAAACCTATGTCGCTCAACGAGAAGCACTAGGTTTTCCCTTGTTGCAAAAATTGCCTAGTACGGTCTAAAGCCTTGATTCGGCGTAGGATTGCTTTGTCTGGCATAGGCGGGGCGTTGTTGCGTGAGCAAAGTCAAAAGTCCTGCCCCTGCCCCTGCAACCAGTAAACCAAGACCGCCCCCTTTAGCGATATTTTTGAGCATACCACTCCAGTCTAAGGCCTTGTCAATCCGTGCCTCTTGTGCGACTTTACCTAAATTCGGAAAGTCCACTCCTTCTTTGAGTCCATTCTTAGCCAAATTTTCTACCCAATCATAGTGATCCCCTAGTGCATTTCGAGCGAGTTCGATTTCTTTTTGAGCCTTTTGTAAAGATGCCTTACGCTTACCTAAATCGTTTGATACTCTATTAGAAAGCCAACCATTTTTTGCGTTTTTACGCCTTTGGTCTATGTCGGAAAGTAAAGCTGGATCCAAACGCAAATGCTCGGGATTGATACGTTTGGGACTGAGTTTTGTAGATGTGGGAAGAATGATTTCATTGAGCTTGAGGGCGTTATGCTTATCTAACCCAAATACGAGTGTGGTGGGCTTGCTACTGCTACCGTCGTGAATTAGCACTCTTACTTGAGTAGGTGTATTGATGTCTCCCTTATAATAATTTAAAAATTCATACGTAATTTTTTTGCCATCGCCATAGTTGCGTACGAGAGACTTTACAGCACGTCCCCCATCATCAGATTTAGCTCCTAAGTATTTTGTAAAATTAGG
Organism: uncultured Vampirovibrionales bacterium; assembly: GCA_964506805.1. GTDB lineage: Bacteria > Cyanobacteriota > Vampirovibrionia > Vampirovibrionales > JAJTHC01 > JAJTHC01. The sequence goes on from CAZDMD010000028.1 coordinate 2,829, forward strand.
AGCACCTCTATCTTTTAAGGCAACGCCGTGTTCTATCCCCCCTTGCTTATAAGTATATTGTTGTTTTAGATTACCTTCTTCTCCATTCAATACGCCCACCGCTCCAGCTCCCGCCCCCACGACTCCACCGAGGAGAGCGGCGTTTGTGATGTTATTCCCCAGTTCTTGTGCATTTTGTTGAGCGAGAGACTGAGCTTGTTCAGGCGTCAACGAGGCTTGTGGTGCGATGGCTTGTTGTTGTGGCTGTTGAGGCATGTTATACCCTGCGTAAGGATTTTGTTGTCCCGTTCCATAGCCCGTTCCATAGGGTGAATTGTTATATCCGTATGGCATACCCATTTTTTGATTCCCTTAACTCTATAATTATAATGCTGATGATGAGTCTTGACCATGTCAAGACTGCCTTCCTCTGATAGCATTAACACCAAGCGGAAGCTCTTTTGTGCTAGTTTTGTGCCAGTTTTTTTGAACGATTAAAGTGAGGAGGCTTAAACCACAGGGATATATTTGCGGACTTTCTCTTTAATTGCCAAAAACACGGCAAAGGCAACACCCAAAATCGCCATGCCTGTGGTAACGGCAAGCCCGTCGTTATAGCTAAAATACTGCCCCATTAAGCCCATGGCAAACATACCCAACGCCTGCCCCGAATCGGCGAGCATGGTGTAAGTCGCCATAGCAGAGCCTCTCTCGCCTTTGTGGGTGCGATCCGCCACCATTGCCACAATCGAAGGCTGAACCACGCCTGCTCCCAAGCCATATAAAATCGCCGATGCTAAAAATAAAACCGATGAATTGGCTAAAAACATCCCAAACAAGCTCAAAACCACCACCGACATCCCCGGGATAATGGTGTAAAAGCGTCCGTATTTGTCGCTGGCTTCTCCTCCGATGAAACGACTGGCAATCAATGAAAGGGCATAAAAAATGTGAAAGGTTTCCACATGCCCCAAGCCTTTGGCATTGACAATCAAAGGCACAAAGGGGATTAACGTACCAAAGACAAAACTATTGGTGGCAATGAGTAATCCTGGTGTGAGTCCCTTGAGGTTGAACCAGCGTCCTTGCACAGGCAAAGGAGCCACGATAGGACTTTCAATTAAGTTGGCGAGCTTCTTTTCTTCCACCAGAGGCGCATGATGTTCCGCCATTTTAAAGACGGCAATAAAAGTTAAAGCCAAAATCCCCAAGGAAATCCAGATACTTTCATAGCATAAACCCTCTTGTGCGAGCATCCAACCTAAAGCAGGAGCGTATGCCATGGCGAGCTTAATGGCGTTTGAAAACAGGGCAATACCTCTGGCACGGATGCGAGACGGAACGGTTTCTGTGAGATAACTATAAGAAACGCCATTAAAAAACGAAAAACCAATGCCATGTAATCCCCGAGCTACCCATAATGCCCAAAGCGTATTCGGTAAAAACAGCATTAAAATCGAACCGAGTGCAAAGAAACTCAAACCGATTAAAAATAACTTTTTCGGATGCCATTCATCATAGAGCTTGCCCACTAAAGGACGCACCAATATCGAAATCACCAAAAATGACGCAAGCAAAGCCCCTGTCTCACTGCTTTTTACATGTAAATCATCTAGGTGAATCGGGAGCATCGTGGTAAAAATGTGAGACGACGTATAAAAGAGAGAAGTCGCCACACACAAGAGCCAAAAGACGCTTGGCAAGTCTTTTAAAGAAGAAAGAAATGGAACTTTCAATTCAAGGGTGCCTTGCTTATAGACATTATAATTTTATTTAATGAGAATCATTTGCAATAATTCAAGCATAGCACTAAACCCAAAACAACGCAAGCCTAGCCTTTTTTGTGATAACATAAAGTGATAGAAAGGTTGCCTTGTGTCTTTATGTCTCGTGATGCCTCGTCTCCACCGCTTTTAAGCCGTTTGCAAAATCCGCTGGTGAAGCAGTTTCTTGCCTTGCTGGACAAAAAAGAACGCCGTCGTCAATCGGCATGTTTGGTGGTGGGCGAAAAAGCCATTCACGAAGCACGGCAAGCGGGTTGGCAGGCACAGCACTTCTTTTTTCGAGACGATGTCCTTTCCCCCAATAGTTTCGCCGAAAACGTGCCGTGGCACATCGCTACTGTACCGATTCTCAAAGCCTTAGCAGAAACAAGCTCTGCTCCGCCTGTGGTGGGCGTGTTTCACATCCCTGAAAATTGCCAAGAACAAGGCATCGAGTCCTTAACGCCTCCTTTTTATGAAGCGGATCGCTTGCTTGTGCTGGACGGTATTCAAGATCCCGGTAATCTCGGGACATTATTACGTTCAGCCGTTGCCTTTGGTGTGAAGCAGGTGTTGCTCATCGCCCCTTCGGCGGATGCGTGGTCGACTAAGGTGATTCGCTCTTCGGTGGGTCTTCAATTTCGCTTGCAGATTCAAACGATTGTTGGGGCAACGACGAAAGACGTCCTCACAAAACTTCAAACACTTGGCTGGCAGGTCTATTTGGCGGATGCGTCGAGTGATGCCAAGCCTCCTTTATTCTTACAGGATTTGACAATCGAGAAAATAAATCAGCCTTTGGCATTTGTACTCGGGCAGGAAGGGCAAGGCTTACGCTTGGATGCGATAGACAAGCAGGCGTTTCAGACCCTAAGCATCGCCATGCAGGAGGAAGCCGAATCCTTGAATGTCGCCATTACAGGCAGTATTTTGATGCACCATTTATTTTGCTTGAATGAGGCGACACGTCATGCTTGATGCCATGCCTGATTCATGGGATCACATCCCCCCTCATCTGCGTCCCCCGTCGAAAGTGCCTCACGCAGACGATTTAGCACCCAAGCCAAAGATACCAACCGATGAATGGGAGTCGGTAGAATCGCCTCAAGATTTATGGCGACTGCTTCAAAAACGCTGGCATTCAGGTGTGGTGCCTCATTTAGAAGAGTTACGCCGTCGCTTGATGTGGAGTGCGATAACGTGGCTATTCAGCGTCGGTTCGACTTATTTTTTCGCCAAGGGGATTTTAAAGCATCTGCAAGGCTTAGCTCCTGCCAGTACCCAGTTTATCCAAGTCGCCCCCACCGATGCCTTAATGGCGATTTTCCAACTCATGCTCCTAATGGGGACTTTGTTGAGTTCCCCCCTTCTACTCTGGCACGGCATTCGATTTTTGCTCCCTGCGTTGACAAAGCAAGAGCGTGCCTTGTTGATGCCTAGTCTGTTTTTAGCCTTAGGGGGGGGGCTTTGTGGATTCGCCTTTGGCTATTTCGTTGTTTTACCCACGAGTTTGACGGTGTTACTGCAGTTTGCAGACGATATTGCCACCCCTCAAATGAGTCTACTGCCTTATGTCGGATTTTGTAGCACCATGCTAGGGGTGATGAGCCTTATCTTTCAAGTGCCGTTATTGGCGTTTCTTTTGGGGCGATTAAAGCTCTTAAAGCGTGCGACCTTAAAACGTTATTGGAAGGAAGCCTTAGTCTTAATGGTGGGATTGGCTGCGATTTTAACCCCCAGTCAAGATCCCTTAACACTGATAATCGTTTCAATCGCTTTGTTTGCCTTGTATGGGATTTCACTCTATCTCATTTAAAGCAGTACCGAATCCCCGAGAGCGTGCAGTTTCGCATAAGCACCTTGCTTTTGTAAGAGTTCCGAATGCGTGCCGATTTCCACAATTTCGCCGTGATTCATCACCACGATTTGATCGCAATGCTGAATCGTACTGAGGCGGTGAGCAATCACAATCACGGTGCGGTCGTGCATCAGTTCTTCAATCGCCTGCTGTACCATGCGTTCGCTTTCATTGTCCAACGCCGAAGTGGCTTCATCCAAGACCAAAATCGGAGCATTCCGCAAAAACGCACGAGCAATCGCCAAACGTTGACGTTGCCCCCCTGAAAGCATCACGCCACGCTCACCTACAATCGTTTCTAAACCATTGGGCATTTGCGATTCAATGGTTTCTAATAAATAAGCGTGAGAAAGGGCTTCTCTAAGTTCCTGTTCAGACGCATCAGGCTTGGCAAGGAGTAGGTTATCTCGAATCGAACCACAGAAAATAAAATTGTCTTGAAACACCGCCGAAACAAGAGAGCGAAAAGCCGTTTCATCAATGTCGTGAAGGGGCGTATCATCGATTAAAATGGTGCCAAAGCTAGCATCATACAAACGCAACAACACATGTGCCAGCGTCGATTTACCACTGCCTGAACCACCCACCAACGCCACGCGTTGCCCTTTAGCAATATGAAGCGTGATGTTTTTAAGCACCATCGGCAAATGGGCTTGATACTGAAACGAGACATTCTGAATCGAAATCGTCGTGTCTAGTTGGGATTTTTGAACGTTTCCAATGGCTTTCGCCTCTAAAGGACGCTCTAATCGGCTAAAGACACGCTCTAAAGCCAAAAAGGCGAGATGAAATTGCGTGGAAGAATTGCCCAAGCTCTTAATCGGTGTATACAGTAGAATCAAGGAGGTAATAAACGCCGCAAAGCCCCCAGCAGTCAGGCTTCCCTCCTGAATCAGAAGCGATCCAAAATAAAGCACCAAACCAATCCCCAAGCCTGCAATGGAGTGCATTAAGGGCGTGAGAATCCCTGAAATTTGTGCCATGCGGATGCTCACCTTTCGCACAAACAATAGGGACTGGCGTAAGGATTCGGCTTGCGTTTCTGCCAAGTGAAAGAGTTTAATAATACGGTTGCCCTGCAAGGCTTCCGTATAATGGGTGGAAAGTGCTGAAGAGGCTTCAAGTGATTGTTCACTCACACGCTTTAAAAACTTACGAGAGAGCGTTAAGGGAATGACAATCGTTCCCAAAACGCCTAAGGCAATTATCGCCAGTTGCGGAGAAAGCCCAATGAGCGTCAATGCCAAGCCCAAGATGCTAAACAATCGGATGACAGAGGTTTTTAAAATATCGGTAATGCCTTGTGTGGCGGTATCCGCATCGCCTGCGAAATGCGTTAGCACTTCGCCTGTTGAGGACTTATCAAACCACGCCGTTTCATAATTCAGGAGCTTTGAAAAGAGTTGAAACTTCAAGCGTTGATTGACATCTACACGCACCATGGTGTTGGTGATGTTGGAGGTGTAATTAAAGACCCCTTGCAAAACGGTAAACGCCACAATCCCAATCGGAATATAGGCGGCTTTTTCCATGAGGTTGATTTCATTCAGTATCGGCTCATAGGGTTTTAAAATCCACAAAAACGGAGACACCCACGCAGGCAAAGACTTTAAAACCGCAAGCAGGCTCTTATTTTCAAAGAGGGTATCCATAAAGAGCTTAATGGCAAGGGGCATCATGGCATCCAAAACCCCCACCATAATGGCACAACCCATAGCCACCACAAACAACGGCAAAGAAGGAGCCATATAAGGCCACAGACGCTTATAATCTCTCACAAAGAGAAAAGACGTTTTGAGCAATAAGCCCAGCTTATTTAGCATAAAGGCTCCACATTATCTAAAGTTTTTATCGCCCAAGCAAATGTTCGCTCCACGAGCGGCGTGAACCAAGTCGCTGTCCTGCTTCACAAAGTTGTATTCGCTAATGGCTTGTTCCAAAGGAACTGAAATCACGGTACGGTTATGATAAGACGCCATTTTACCGAATTCGCCATTTAAGACCATTTCTGCGGCTTTTACCCCAAATTGTGTTGAAAGAATACGGTCATACGCACAGGGGGTACCGCCTCGTTGTAAATGCCCTAAAATCATCACACGGCTATCGACATCCAAGCGCTTTTTCAGCTCTTCATTCAGTTGATGCCCCACGCCACCATATAACACATTCTGATACCCCACTTCAGTGGAAGCCTTACTGACAACGTCGCCATCTTTGGCTTTTGCTCCTTCGGCAATTACAACAATGGCAAAGCCTTCTTTTTCCATTTGAGATTTAATTTTTTGAGCGACGCCATTCACATTATAAGGAATTTCAGGAATCAAGGCGACATCCGCCCCACCTGCGATGGCAGAGGCAAGAGCAATCCAACCTGCATGACGCCCCATGACTTCTAAAATCATTAAACGATTATGCGACGAAGCCGTCGTAACCAAGCGATCCACCGCTTCGGTTGCAATTTCAACAGCGGTTTGAAAGCCAAAGGTAACATCGGTTGCGGAAAGGTCGTTGTCAATGGTTTTCGGCACACCGACCATATTCATGCCACGCTGTTGCAACTTATAGGCAATATCCATAGAGCCTTCGCCCCCAATGGAAATCACCGCTTCAACCCCCAATTTTTCCAAGCGAGACTTCATCTCTTCGACACGATCTTCCGTATGCCAGCTCCCGTCGGCATCCACGACAGGCCACGCCAAGGGGCCTCCCTTATTGGTGGTTTTTAAAATCGTACCGCCACGAATATGAATACCACTCACGGCAGCTTCATCTAAGAGCATCACTTCCATGGGGTCTCTTAAAACGCCGTTAAAGGCTTCCATGCTCCCGATGACTTCCCAGTCTTCTTCGCACGCAAAACGCTTGACAATGGCTCGAATGACCGCATTCAATCCAGGACAATCTCCCCCACCAGTAGCGACTAATACTCGACGTTTTTGCACGGGTGAATCTCCTGAACTCAAATGACACAAGCTAAAATACGAGATAATATAATAGTATAAAAGTGTCTATACTTAGAACACTCTCATTTCATCACAAAGAAAAAATTATGGCAAGTTGTCATCCAAATGAGTTGTAGAGATTCAAGATGTTTTTCTACCTCAATTGCGATATAATAATAATAACGTTATGCAGTCATCACTAAGGAGCCTTTTCTTGTCGCCTGTTCAGATTTCTCAATCGTGCTGTTCTCGACCCTCACAACGCGGGCTGATACATGGCATGCTCTTAAGCTCAAAAGTTCAAGCCTGGCGACTTAGCCTCGTGTTTGTCTTGAATTTAGGCTATGGATTGGTGGAAGTCTGGGGATCGCAATCATCGCAAAGTTGGGCGTTAATGAGTGATGCCTTTCACATGTTCGCCGATGCGTCTGGTTTATTGTTGGCATTATTGGGCGTGCTTTTAAGCCTTATGGTGCAGAAGAATCAAAATTATGTACTCGCCTTTCGCATGGAGAATAGCACCTCCGCCATGAATGCCATAGGTCTTTGGCTGATGAGTTACTACCTGTGGGCGGGGGGTATTGTTCGACTCTTTCATCCTGTTGCGGTACAAGCTGAAACCCTCTTTTGGGTAGCTTTCGGCGGACTACTCGTTAATGGGGCTTCTATGTGGCTTTTTCATCCAGATCAGAAAGCGAATCTCAATATGAGAGGGGCGTATCTGCATATGCTTAGTGATGCGCTGGGTTCGGTAGCGGCGATTCTTTCTGCAGGGTGTTTGTATTACTTTAAATGGCAGTGGATTGATGCGTCGATGTCTTTGCTCGTCGCTTTGCTGGTAACGCTGACCGCGTTTCAGTTTTCTCAAGGCTTGTGGCGAGCTTGGAAGACACCTCCGACGGCAGAGGGCTTTGATCACCCCATTTTACATGAACATGAGACGCTGAATACGCTTGAATCTGTGGATGAAGTACCTCATGCGTCTTGTTCTTAATCTCTTTCTGAGTCTTTCATTTGTGGGGATGACAACCCTACTCACAACACATGCCCTTGCAGAAGAGAGAATCAAGCCCCCACCCGACGTGTACTTGACGTTTCGACGGGTTTGTCGGGGGTGCCGTGTGGAGGTGCTTGAGCATCACAAGGTGGAATTGACGAATCCGCAAGGGCATAGTGTCGTCGTTTATGCCCATGAAATTTTAGGGATAGATGAACACCCCGAGCAACGTAAGGTTTTGGATCATTTCTTGCACAATCTTCACCCCATTAGCATGGAGGTTTTGCTTCCTGAAGGGCATTACGGCGGAGAACATGAACTCTACGGTCGCCCACGAAACAAGCCGAATCCCGCTTGGTGGGCAGAGTAAAATTTGCCGTCTTTTTACAAAATCATCCCTTTTGTGGAGGGAGGGCATCGCCTGATTTGTCATACTGGAAGTTGAGAGAGATTTCACCATCAGTTCACAATCAGTAGAGAGACAAAGAAAATGATGAGCATCGGACGCATTGCCACAGGCTTTCAAGCCCAACAAAGTAATCAATGGTTACAACAATCACAAATTACCTTAAACCGTCTACAAGAAAAAGCCTCCTTAGGCAAGAACATCGTGAGAGCCAGTGATGATCCGCTCGGTTTAACGCAGTTGATGACCGTAACCCGTAGCATGAATGAAGACGAGCAGTATATTGAAAATATCAATACAGGGATTAGTGAACTGCAATCGACGGATGCCGCCATTACGCAAATGGTCGAAATCGTTCAACGTGCCAGTGAGCTTGGTACACAAGGGGCGAACGTTACCACTGGGGCAGCGGGTATGGCGGCTTTAGGAAAGGAAATCGATTTACTCATTAATCAAATGGTACAACTGGGCAATTTTCAACTGGGGGATAATTACCTATTTGGTGGCGTGATTACAGATACCCCTCCCTTTTCAAGGGCGTTGGATGTCGTTACCTATTCAGGAACGCCGAATACCGAAGCCTTTCAGCGTCAGGTCGATGTCTCCAAACAAGCGAGCCTTACCATTAACATCGGGGGAGATACTTTGTTAGGCGATACCACGGTGGGGGTATTTAAAACACTGGTGGATTTAAAAAATGCTTTAAACGCGGGAAATACCGTCGTTACACGAGATCAACTCGATTTATTAAAAACCGATTTAGGTAATTTGCTGGCGTCTCAAGCGACGATGGGAGCCACGCTCAATCAACTGAACTCCACCCTAGAACGGACTCAAACACGTCAAGAGTCCTCATCTCAACTCTACGGCGAAATTCAAAATGTGGATTTACCTGAATTGGTAACCAATTTACGTTTTCAAGAACAAGTCAATGAAGCGAGTTTAGGGGTGATGGCTCGGATTTTACCGCAGTCTTTGTTTAACTTTTTACGCTAAACCTTCTAAATAATTTAAAATCGCATGATTCGCTTTGGGGAAGGGAAGTGTCCGCATTTCTTCAAGACTTGCCCACCGAAAGGCTTGTGCCGCCTTGAGTTCCAAGTCTTCTAGGGGGGACTTTAAAATCGTGTGAAAGACGTGCAAGGTTACTTTTAAATGCGTATAAGCGTGATCAATATCTAAGGCGTGAGCCTTGACCTCGACATCCAAGTTAAGCTCTTCTTTAATTTCTCGGATGACGGTATGTTCTATCGATTCGCCTGCTTCTTGTTTGCCTCCAGGAAACTCCCATAACCCTGCGAGCAATCCTGTTTCAGGGCGTTGTTGAATAAAATAGTCGCCTGCTTCATTCTGAATTAACGCCACTCCGATGTGCTTATGCGGTACGGCTTTGGCGGGTGTTTTACGAGGCAAATCCTCCACACGCCCTCCTTGAAACGCCAAGCAATGTGAATGCACAGGACACAACAAACACTTGGCTTGTTTAGGGGTACAAATCGTCGCCCCTAACTCCATGATGCCTTGATTAAAGCTGTACACGTCTTGGCTGGCATCCAGTAGTTCGCTAATCCAGTGCCAGTGTTGCTTTTCGGTACTGGGTTGATTGATGGGGGAATCATCATTTAAGAGGCGTGCTAAAATCCGCTTGACGTTACCATCTAATAAAGGGATGCGTTGATGAAACGCAAAACTCAAAATCGCCCCTGCGGTGTAGCGTCCGATACCGGGGAGGCGGAGCAAGTCCTCCAGTGTGTGAGGGACTTGAGCGTTAAAATCCTGCACCACGACTTGTGCCGCTTTGTGGAGGTTGCGTCCTCGAGAATAATAGCCCAAGCCTTCCCATGCTTTTAAAACGGATTCTAATGGGGCTTCGGCGAGGGCTTGAACCGTAGGGAATTGTGCCATAAAGCGGTGGTAATAGGGGATCACGGTGATGACTTGCGTTTGTTGCAACATGATTTCAGACACCCAAATCGCATAGGGATCGTGGGTGTTACGCCACGGGAGGTCTCGGGCATTGGCTTGAAACCAAGGCTCTAGCGATTGAGCGAAATGAGGCTTGAGCGTTTTGAGTTTTTCGGGAATCTCTACATTCATCATCAAGGACAGAACTTTCTAAAATAAGGATTGATGTTCTGTCTACCTTTTTTTCTTTTATGTGTCGCTTCTGAGGGAAGAAAATCTCTCACGAAACTTCCATTTACCAAAGACTTTGCAATTTCATTTATCTCTTGAGAAGAAAAATGTTGTTTGCCTCCAGATTTCAATGCCTCTAACTCTGCATGGAGTTCTTCAGGAGGCAACCCATATTGCTTTGCAATTCTTGCTAAATTGGCAGGAGTCCCCTTGCCTGTGGAATAATAACCGCCATTTCTTTGGGATACAGAATAAGTCAACATACAACATGCTCCTATTTAGTGCTTGTAAATTACCTTATAGAAGCCTCTGCGAAAATCTAAAAAAGGACTCACTCCTTTCTGTTAAAGCAGAGGAAACGGAGCTTTTACAGAGACTTCTATAAGAACACTAAAACATCTAAAATAAAAAAGTTGTCTGTTTGAGCGTTTAGTCGATTAGCAACTCCAAAACGACCAAGACCCTCTACTTCTTAAAAAAGGGAAGCACATCTTTGGTGATGATACGAGTCGAACGCTTGCCTGTGAGGTAATTCACTAACCAGTTAAAGGTAACCACAATACGATTATCATGCTCCACCAAGAACATGACATGCACGACCAACCACAAGAACCACGCTACAAAGCCCTTGACTTCCATACCTTTAATGCTGGCAACGGCTTTATTGTTCCCAATAATCGCCATACTGCCCTTGTCATTATATTCAAATTCAGGGATTTCATAGCCATGCACTTTCGCCTTCAGCACTTTCGCTACATGTAGCCCCCCTTGCGTTGCCGCAGGAGCGACTCCCGGAAGTGGATTGCCACCGTGTACGCCTTTGACTTGGTGAGCCAAATCCCCCACAATATAAAGGTTAGGGGCATTCGGTACAGCAAAATGTTCGTCCACCAGCACGCGCCCCATGCGATCCGTTTCACACTGCGTTTTTTCTGCCACCAACTTCCCTAAGGGAGACGCCCCAACGCCCGCTCCCCATAGCACGGTATGGGTAGCAACTCGGCGCTCGTTGCCGTCTCTATCCTTTAAAACGGCGTGTTCATGGCTCAATTCCGTAACCAATGTTTTGGGTAAAACTTCGATATTCAAAGATTCCAAGTCCGCTTTTGCGGATGCCGATAATTTTTCAGAAAACACAGGTAAAACCCGATCCGACCCTTCCGCCACGATGATGCGAAAATCGTCTAAAGAGGCTCTTCTGAATTGTCCGTGCAAGGTGCGTTGTACCAGCTCCGCCACTGAACCCGCTAGCTCCACGCCTGTTGGGCCACCGCCCACAACGACAAAAGTCAAATAGGCCTGACGCTCCGCAGGATCTTCCGCACGTTCTGCCATTTCAAAGGCTTTTAGGATTTTTTCACGCATCATTAAGGCATCATCCACACTTTTTAATCCTGGAGCGAACTCCGCCCATTCATCTTTCCCAAAATAGTGATGATGACTGCCTGTCGCCAATACCAAGCTGTCGTAGGTGAGTGAACCGTCTGTTAAATGGACGGTTTTAGAATCCACGTCAATATCTTGTACTTCGCCCATAAGGACTTCGGTATTATGCTGTTTTCTCAATACATAGCGAAAGGGAGATGCCACATCCGCTGGGGAAAGCATGCCTGTTGCCACTTGATACAGCAAGGGCTGAAACAAGTGGTGATTACGACGATCCACCAAAGTAACTTTAATTTTAGGGTCATTGGCAAGGGATTTCACGCAGTTGAGTCCTGCAAATCCGCCCCCCACCACAACGACGTGATGACGAGAGTCTTGACTTGACGAGGTGGTCTGATTCATCATTAAAAAATATGCTCCATTTTAATCAACAAAAATATGAATAAGGCTTTTTAATTTTAACACAAGCAGAAATAAAGCATCACAATTCAATTTTAAAAACAAACAAACTTACAATGCTTAGAGGATTATTCAATACGAACGTGGAGCTTGTGAGAGTCCTATTTTATACTAATAAAAAGTCGTATAAGGCAATGTGATTCGAAAGTGCCTAATGTCGTACTTTCTAAGAGAATCGTCAACAACAGGGAGTCCCCTCGCATGTTTTTTAAGAAAAAAGAAGACGCAAGCGTTCAAAATACGACATCCGACGTGTTGACTTCGCCCACAAATAAACCAAACGGCACTAACAAAATGATGCAGGGCTTTCAGTATCCCAACATCAAGGGAGCGTATCAACGTAATACAGGCTATGAAAGAGTGATGGCTCCTAGTCCCACCCGAGAAGAACTGACGCCGATTTCTTACATCGAACCGACGTATATTGAAGAAGACTTAATTGAAAATGTAGAAGCATTATTGCCGCCGCCGAAACCTGATTTTGATTTAGCTGAGGCAACAGAAGCCCAAATCAATACAGAGGAGTCGTCTTTTTCAGTTTTTGAAGAGGAGTCGCATCAAAGCGAAGTTTCTGAATTAGATAGGTTCGCTACTTTCGACGCTGTTGCGTCCGTGCCTCCGACTCAAGCACCTGAGGCGTCTTCAAATTCAGTGCAGGCTATTGTTGAACTGGATGCCATTGAGACCGTAGAGGATTTTAATCCCTTTGACGAAAGCCCACCGCCCCTTGCTTCTATTAACCCCTCACTTGAAGCTGAATCTGAAACGGCTCAAACGGATGGCTTTGTGTTTATCAGTCAGCCCTTGCCTGAACTTGAAGCGGAGCATCCAAACGAAATGAATGCCTCTTCTAGCAGTGTTGAAGGGTATCTTGCTTTTGAAGATGAGGATGATTTTTACAACCCACTTGCCATAGGGGAAACCTTGCCGAGTTTTCAGGTTGAACTGATAGAAGAAGTAAGCTCAGAAGAAACGCAAGCTCCCGAAAAAGTCGAGGTGTTGCCTGCTTTTCTCTCCACGGAAGCATTGAAAGACGCTGTTTTAGAACGTCAAGCGGATTGGGCGGAGGCTCTGGAGGGCGAACCGTTTGAGATGGGATCCTTTTTGATTGAAGGAAAGGCAAGTGAAGCATCCCCTTCTTTGCAAGAAACCTTGTTGACATCTCATTTGCTAGATTCTCCTGAAGAAGAAAAAGTGGCTTCGCTTCAGATGCCCCAAAGCCCAGTTGAAAAACCAGTGGTAACGCCTGCTTTTAATGTGGAAGAAGAAGACCCCTTCAACATCGAATTATTTTTACCAGAGCCGTCGAATCATCAAAACCTAAATGTTCCTGCTTTAGTCGTTGAATCCCCCGATTACAGTGTGGAGGAAGCCGTGGTGTCGCCCCCTATTTCGTTTGAGCTAGACGATTTTATGATGCCTGAAGAATCTGTTTTAGAACCTATTTCAGACGCTTTGATGGTAACGCCGAAAGCCGTTGAACCTGCTTTTTCTTTTGAGCTAGATGAGCAGGATATGCCTGTTACCCCTTCATTTCATCACCTAGATTTAGACAATACTTTCCTGCTTGAGGAGGACGTGTCAGAAGACGAAAGCGAACCCTTGAATGTTCAGGATTTAATGCAAAACATCGATATGGAGTTCTTAACCCCCTTGATTGAGGATGCCTTAACGGAGGTGAAAGACCCTTCCCTTCGTTTAGATCCTACTTTTGTCATTGAAGATGAGACCTTAGAAGACGAAAGCGAACCCTTGAATGTTCAGGATTTAATGCAAAACATCGATATGGAGTTCTTAACCCCCTTGATTGAGGATGCCTTAACGGAGGTGAAAAAGCCTCAAATTCAAAATACGGTTGTAGATGATTTGGATGCGTTGAGTTTGGTCGAACTTGTGCCGACGGAAGAGGGCTTGGTGGATTCCAGTTTGTTTTTCAGCTTAGATGCCATTGAAAATGAGGCGACTCCTGATGCGTTGCGTCATGATTTAGAGGCACATCACCCCCCGCAAGACAATACCGCATCGCCTCCTCCCCAGGCTTTACCTATGGAAAAGACCTTGATTCATTCCTCTGACGAAACCAGTGCCAAATTTGAGTTGGATCAGATTTTGAAAACCGATGTGCCAGAACACATTTCCTTAAGTGAATTTGCGGACTTAGCACTTGAAGATTTAAACATCGTCTCCAAAGTAGACTTCCCCTTTGGAGAAGGCCGATTGTATTTTATTCACATCAATGAAATGTATGCGTTAATTGCTCTAAAGAATCACAAATACTCTTTGTTGCAGTCCTTTAATAGCCTACCTGAAGGCGTGAACACTCAAAATGTCGAACTTGAACTGACTTGGAATGCCATGAGTTTAGAAGAGCAAGTCTTTTTACTGCAAATTGGCAATTGGGGAGCGTTACTGGTAGAAAACGCACATCACATTTGTTTGGTGCGTGAATTGTAAAGTCGTTTGCTTTTTGCTTGTATCAAGGATAGGATATAGTTGTATTCAGAGTTTTTTGTAGAGATGGCTAGACGAGGAGCCTAGATGATTTTGTGAAAAAGTTTAGAAAATGTGTAGATAGACCTACATGACTGAACAAAATACATGGTAGCGGCAACGTATAGACGCTCTACAAGAAATTATGAATACGGCTATAAGTGAACACAACGACTCTACCTAAAAGTTTAATTGTATGATTGCCCTACTCACCGCCCTAGAGGCGGGACTCTTTCAAAAAAAATACTGGTTACGCAACCTGTTTTCAGGTTCTCTCGTAGGGATTATTGCCTTGCCGCTTGCGATGGCATTCGCCATTGCCTCTGGCTTAAAGCCTGAACAGGGGATTTATGCAGGGATTATCGCCAGTTTTTTAGTCTCTCTCTTTGGGGGAACGCCTGTTCAAATGGCAGGGCCAACGGGTGCGTTTGTTTTTATTGTCTCTAGCATCTTACTGAAACACGGATTGATTGGGCTAGGCATTACCACGCTTTTTGCAGGGCTTATTTTAATTGCGTTTGGTGCCTTTCGATTAGGTGGTGTCATCCGCTTTATTCCGAGTCCTGTCATCGTGGGTTTTTCCAGCGGGATTGGGGCCTTGCTGTTTTTTGGACAATGGGATGCCTTCTTCGGACTCCCCAAAGCAGCTGGGGAGCATTTTCATCAAAAATTATGGCAGACACTTCAACACCTTCCGCACTTAGATTTCACTACCACGTTACTCGCGTTCGTTTCGCTTGCCTTATTGATTTTAATTCCCAAAACGCCGTATCTCAAAAAAGCCCCTGCCCCTGTCGTGGTTTTGTTGGTGGCTTCTTTGGCACAATATCTCTTTCAATTTGAAGGGGTCGCCACGATCGGCTCTCAATTCGGGGGAATTCCCACAGGACTTCCGACTTTTCAATGGCTGACCTTTGATTTTAACCATGTCGTGGAACTCATCGCACCCGCCTTTACCATGGCGATGCTCATTGCGATTGAATCGCTTTTGACGTTGGTTGTGGCGGAAGGCTTAATAGGTAAACGCTACGATGCCAATCAAGAACTCATCGGGCAGGGGATTGCCAATTGTGTCGTCCCGCTTTTCGGAGGATTCCCCGTTACCGCCACGATTGCTCGAACTTCTACCAACGTAAGGTATGGAGGAAACTCCCCACTGGCAGGCATCACCCATGCGACGGTACTCCTCTTGTTTTTACTCTTTTTAGCCCCTGTGGCTCAATTTATTCCGCTTTATGTGTTGGCAGCTATCCTGATTATGGTGGCGTATAATATGCTAGAACTTAGGCATTTCTTCTACGTTTTGACCCATGCCCCTAAGGCGGATATTTCTATTTTACTGGTTACATTTTTCCTAACGCTTTTTATGGATTTAGTGGTGGCAGTGAACATCGGCATGATTTTAACAATGCTCACGTTTTTAGGGAAGATGTCCACCACCGCCGAAGTCCGACGCATCAATTCAGAGGCTCTCTTGAACAAGATTCACCAAAACGAACATATTAACGAACTCCCCAACGAGTTTGTCATTTACACCATTGAAGGGCCTTTTTTCTTTGGGGTAGTGGAAAATTTTAAAAATGCGTTAACGGCTTCAAATACCTTGCCCAAAGTCTTGTTGATTCGTTTGAATCATGTGCCGTTTATTGATTTAACAGGACTAGAAGCCTTTAACGAAGCCCTTCAAGAATTGAAAGCAAAGCAGGTTACGATTTTACTTTCCGAAGCGAATAAGCGTGTGTATCAGGCATTAAAAAGAAATGAGATTTTAAGTTTGATTGGTGAAGACCATTATTTCAAAGATTTTTCTTCTGCTTTGATTTATAGCAACCATCTCATTCCCCCTAAGCGTATAAAATAAACCTATAGTCAAAATAAAAAATACTCGTACATGTTTTCTTGGGGCTGGTCGTTGTCAGAGACCTTTGTGCCGACAAAGGTCTCCAACACCTCTAAAACGGTTTAAGGGGGGGGGGGGGGGGGGGAGGGGGGGAGGGGCCCCCCCCCACCCCACCCCCCCCCCATGCTCCCCCCCCCC
>CAZDMD010000029.1:0-1234 GCA_964506805.1 uncultured Vampirovibrionales bacterium
TAATCTAAGCTCCTCGTCTAGTCTACTGTTCGGAAACATCTTTAATCGACTATACTTGTGGCAGAAAGGGTTGGATTGCTCATATTCGTCCACGTGGCGAAGAGAAAAAAGAAAAAGTGGCAGGGAAAGCCCCGAAACGCTGGGTTGTAGAGCGAACACATAGCTGGATGAATCGCTACCGAAGACTTTTGATTCGCTGGGAAAAGCAGGATGCTCTCTATGTCGGCTTTATTCAATTGGCGTTTTGTTGCCTCATCCTTGAAAGACTAATTGATTTATTTCTCGGATAGAATCTTAATGTTTTTTCATTTTGTTTGATATAAAATAGTATTATGTTTTAAAAATTTATCTAAAGGAGTCTCCCCATGAGCGAACAAACCACTCCCCCTATAACATCTGAAGTATCTGAACAAGAACCGCAAACCAACCCCGATTCAACAAGCGAAAACCTCGAAAAGACAGAGCCGACTCAAGCAGAACTCAAAGCCATGTGTGAAGAGTTACACGGACAATATATGAGGCTCGCTGCCGATTTTGACAACTTTCGTAAGCGTCGATTGGCAGAAATGGAGCATACACGCAAGTATGGGGCAGAAGGCTTTTTGAAAAATTTCCTCCCTGTTTTGGATAATTTTGAGCGTGCCAATAAATCCATCACCGCGGAATCGGATTCGGCGACGCTCTTTAAAACGCTTGAACTCATGCAAAACCAGTTGCGTCAAGCCTTAGAAGAAACAGGCTTAAAACGTGAAGAAGTGGTCGGCAAGCTCTTTGACCCTGCCGTGCATGAAGCGGTGAGCCAACTGGCTGGCACAGGACAAGCCCCCAATACCATTATTGCGGAACAACAGGCGGGCTACTTCTTGCATGACAAGGTGTTGCGTCCTGCACAGGTGATTGTCGCTGCGGAAGAGGCGTAAGGTCAGACAAGCATTTTGCGTGCCTGTGTTTAGCCTGCCCTGATGTACCAGCTTCTATATTAGCTTCAACTCGATAACTAGAAAAGAAACGTTTATGTCCAATCGTGATTACTATGAAATTTTAGGCGTGTCTCGTCATGCCGATGCCAAAGAAATCAAAAAAGCCTTTCGTCAAAAAGCGAAGGAACTGCATCCTGATACCAGCACCGACCCTAATGCGGAAGAGCATTTTAAGGAACTCGGTGAAGCGTATAGCGTGATTAGTGATCCTGAAAAGCGTAAAATTTATGACACCTACGGCAAAGACGGCTTAA
>CAZDMD010000029.1:1244-8707 GCA_964506805.1 uncultured Vampirovibrionales bacterium
CGGCGGTGGCTACGGTGGTGGTGGATACGCCACCAACTGGGACTTTATGAGTGATTTTGGCGATATTAGCGACATTTTTTCGGCGTTTTTTGGGGGCGGTAAATCTTCTCGGCAGTCTGCACGAGGCGAAGATCGTCGCACGGTGATTGAACTGTCTTTCATGGAAGCCGCCTTTGGTTGCGAAAAAGAAATTAAAGTAACCCGTTTAGATACCTGCCAAACATGCCACGGGAGTGGGGCGGAGCCAGGGACATCTCCTGAAATTTGCCAACACTGTGGTGGACATGGTCAAGTAAGACAATCCGCTCAAACGATGTTTGGTAACTTTACACAAATTATTACTTGTCCTGTGTGTCACGGAGCAGGCAAAATCATTAAGCATCCGTGTCGCACTTGTCATGGGCAAGGGGTGTCTCCGAAGGAAGAAACAGTCAAGCTCAATATTCCTGCTGGGGTAGATACTGGCACTCGTCTGCGGATTGCAGGGGCAGGAGATGCGGGACCTCAAGGCTTGCCTGCGGGGGATTTATACGTCGTTGTGCAAGTGCAAGACGATGAACATTTCCTACGAGACGGCTATGATGTGCTGATGAAAGTGCCTGTCTACTATACTCAACTCGCCTTAGGGGATACGGTTAAAATCCCCTTATTAAAAGGGCATTACGACTTAAAAATTCAAGCAGGCACAGAAAATGGGCATATCATCACGTTGAAGCAGGAAGGCATCCCTGTTTTGAATCAACCTCATTTACGAGGCAACTTGCTCATTCGTTTGGACATTCAAATCCCTCGTAAAATCAGCAAAGAAGAAAAGCATCTGCTTCAGCAATTACATGATTTGCATACGGAACGCCGTCGTACTGAAGATTTAAAGCATGAAGAGGGTCAGGCCTCTAGTTTTTTTAGCCAGTTGAAATCGTTTTTATCAGGGAAGTAGGGGCCGTTTAAAACAGCCCCTAGAAAAATATACTCTTTTTAGTACACTTCAATATGCCAACGCTTTTCGGCTTTCAGCGTTTCGTATAACAAATCCCAATCGACGTTACACTCTTCGGCGGCGTGTCTCATGGCATTCAAAATCCCGACTTCCATGCCCCGCAATCCACAAACGTAGAAATAGGTTTTAGAATCAAGCAAGAGGTTTAAAATCGTATCACGTTGCTCAAACAATCGATGCTGCACATACATCCGTTCCCCTGCTTCAGTCCGTTCTTCTCGGCTAAAAGCGGTGTGCATGTGAAAGGTGTCGTACTGTTCAAGCGTTGCCACTTCATCATGATACAAAAAGTCTTTACGAGACTGTACCCCAAAAAACAAGTGGACTTGCCCCGCTTCATGGAGGCGTTCATGGTATCGGGTATGTAAAAAAGCACGAAAGGGGGCAATGCCTGTCCCCGTTGCCACCATAATTAAATTCGCATTTTCGGCAGGAGGCAGTAAAAAGGTTTTCCCCACAGGACCCGTAATCCGCACGGTCGCTCCCAAAGGCAAATCGCTCAAATAGTTGGAGCAAACCCCTAAAATACGATTCCCCTTTTCGTCCGTATAATCCAAACGCTTCACGCAAATGCTCACCGTTTTGCCCTCGCCGTCGTCCCCTCGATACGGGGATGAAATCGAGTAGAGACGTAATTTATGAGGCTTTCCTTCCGCATCCACGCCTTCAGGGAGTACCCCAATACTTTGCCCATCCATATATCGATAAGCAGAGCCACTAATATCCAACTGAATATGTCTCACATCATTCGGAGAATCAGGAGCGGTCAAACGCTTATTTTGGATGAGGGTAGCGAGTAAGGGATCTTTAGGCTTATAGAGGTTCGACGGAATATCATCGTAAAACAAAGTCTCTGTACTCATACGGGTTACCTCACCAACCTAGAAAGTATAACTTGAATATTATACCCTAAGTGTCGACTTTCTTCTACTAAACTTTAGATAAACTTTAGAAGTCTTTCACAACATCAGGCGACGCTCAAACGCACAGAGCGTTTCATAATCTAAGCCCGCTTCCAACAATTCTTCCGCATTGATGTTGAAAAGACTAATCCATTTGGCGATGCGTTTTTGCATCCACGGGGTGGCGTTCATAAAGTTTTGCAGCACCTGACAAATCTCTTCAATCGCTTGGGGACGGCTGAGTGTACTTTTTTCTTCTTGAGACAATTCCAAAAAAGACGTACTTTCTAAAATCAACATATGGGGACGACGCTGTCTTCTCGGCATACGAAACGAAATCCTCTCGTTTACAACACAACGGAAAAACAAGAGGGGAAAGTCCCCTCTGATGCAATGTTATTTCATTTTAACTCTGATGTTTAATGTCAATCACTGCACTTCAAAAAGAAATCAGTGCCTTGACACTTATTAAGCATACTTGCTATTCTTTAAAAAACCAAGTAAACCTTTGTAACATCTGAAAGGATTTTTTCTTGACTCCTTTTAAACTACCTCTCCCTCTTTTGATACGGCGGAAACGATCTCTATTTTATATCGTTGTCTTCGCAATACTCGTTTCGGCAGTCTTTTCAGTGATGCTTTCCATGCGGGCAGAAGGCGTGCTAAAAACGCTTGATTCTCCTGTGCTATTTGGCAATGTCCCGATACTCGGTCGTCCGATGACGTTGCCACAAGGCTACCTCTTTTCTGTTCGATTGACGCATCCCCTCAGTTCGGCGTTCAACCGTGTGGGAGACCCCGTGGAAGCCGAACTCCTAGACGCGTTAGAGATTGAAAACACCCGAGTCGCTGAAGCGGGTTCTAAGTTACTGGGACATGTGGAAGCCGTCTACCCTTTCACGAGAAGTTTTCATCCTTTCCATTATAAAGGGTATCTGCAAATACGATTTTCAGAATTGCATCCCAAGCATAACACGCTGAGACTCCCTTTGAATGCGATTATCAGTAGCATCGACAATACGAAAGGAAGACTCTTTGGTAATACGACCGCAATCACGGTTCAAAAAGCGAAGGACGGCAAAGAAGTTCGACTACCCAGTGGCACGATTCTACCGTTGGTGCTAGAAAGTGCTTTTACCTTAGGGGCGGATTACACCCCTGCTCGATATAGTCAATTAAATATATTCCCGTACAGTGTCTATACTTTGTCGCTACGATGATTTTGTTCAGTCATGTAGGTCTATCTACACTCCTTCACAAAATCATCTAGGCTCCTCGTCTAGTCTACTGTTCGGAAACATCTTTAATCGACTATATGTGCCTGTTCTAAAGTAGCGCAAGTAAAAGCTACAGAGAATGTTCATTTGTGTTATGCTAAAATTGTTTAAAAATTTAATCGAGGCGATACCCTATGAAACGAATGTTACAGTTTTCTTTTACGACGTTTTGCATTGGGGCTTGGCTTTTTTTAGCCTCGTGGGGTAGTGTTCCCAGTCTCATTGTGCCTCATTTCCCGTATGACTTGCACACGAAAGCTCATGAACATTTGGCGATTCATGTCTTGGATTTTAATCAGCCTTTGCTAGGTGTGCCTCATTATTATAGAGCGGCACTCACAGCGAAGCATCCTCACTATTATTATCAGAAAATCGCCTCGCTATACATTGTAGCAAAAATGCCTTTACAAGCTCTTGCTGCCATTAACAAAGCCTTAGAAACCGCCCCTCAAAACGAGGCGTTGTTGTATCAAAAAGCCAATTTGCTTCATTTGTTACAGCAGAATGAAGTCGCCATTGAGGTGATTCAAACCCTGATTCAATCACACCCTAAAAAGGGACAATACTATTTTGATATGGGCTTTTGGTATGCCGAACTTAATCAGTTCAAGGCTTCAGCAGAAGCGACCAAAAAGGGGCTTGATTTAGGCGTTCAAACCGCTATGGCGTATAATAATTACGGATACGCCCTCACCCATTTAGGACGTTACAAAGAAGCCGAACTGGCGATTAACGAAGCCTTAAAGCGAGAGGGAAAATCCCCCACGCCTGCTACCTTAGATTCCAAAGGCTATATTTTATTCAAGCAAGGCAAGTACTTAGAGGCTTTAAATTGGTATGATAAAGCACTTAAAGTAGATGCCACCCTTGCGGAAGTCTACTTCCATAAGGGAGAAGCCTTTGAGGCACTCGGACGAAAAGCAGAGGCGATTCAAGCCTACAATGATTTCATTCGTACCGCAGGGAGTGTGCCGTTACTGGAAGAGGCGGTGCGTCGGGTGAAACGACTGCGTGAAACGCTTTCAGCTATTAAGTAGCATCGGGTGTCCGCAAATGGATCGAAACGCACATTGAAAACAGGGCGGAGAGGCACTCGCAGACGGTATCGCATCAGGCGAAGCGAGTAGGGCATCGAGTTGTGAAAGTCTATTTCGCAACCAAGTCGAAAGCCCCTCTGGCGTGCTGTTTGGTGTCTCATTGGGTAAGGGATAAGGCTTCACCGCTTGCTGAGGCGTTAAATGCACCAACTGACAACGCTCCCTTTCAATGCTGACGTGCGGATTATTGAGCTGAAATCCCAAGCGATACAGGGCAATTTGTTCATAATAGGTGTTGAGTTTGGTGTCATCTAGCTTGGCATTGGTTTTAAAATCGAGTATGCCGTAGGTATCGCTCGGGCGGTGATACAAAATCGCATCCACTTGTCCTTTCACTTTAAAGTTGAGGTTTCTTCCCGTGAGTCGCTTCGGCAATAAAAATTCAATCGATTGTTCAGGGGCTAGCACATCATAACCGTTCTCTGATAAGGCTTCTAGCGTGTAAGGGCTTTCCAAAAACTGCTGATACACCTGCCACGCTTGTGATTCAAGGGTTTGTCGTTCCGAAAGATCTAAATCCCCCAAGACTTGCTGAATGACATCCTCCAACCGTCGATGCAACACCGTTTCCTGCGTAAAGACGGCGTAACGGTAGTAGGTTTCAATCAAGCGATGCACCGTTTTGCCTCGTAAAGCCGCTTTTTCTAAATCATTAAGGGGCGTATTCGCTTTCGCTTCTTGAGGGGTTGGTATTTGGCGAATGTGTTGATACCAGTACTGCAAGGGGCAAGCCTCTAGCTGTTGTAAGGCGGAAAAACTAATGCGATGGGCTTGCTGTTGCTTCGCTTGCCATACGTTTAGGGAGGCTTTGACCTTCGGGGTAAGATTCGGACGAGGCTCAAGACTATTGGGGGTTAAAACAGGCACGGCTTCTAGTGGCACGGATTGCTGAAAAGCGGTGTAAATCTCTTGAAACGCCTCAGGCATGAGGGCTTCTTCATAGATCTGAACTTGTTGTGAGTGGTCTTGATTCGGCATGAGTCGTAACCACGACTCTTTTTCCAGCTTTTGAGCATCGGTGTAAAGTGTTACTGATTTTTCCGCTCGGGTGAGCGCCACATAAAACAATCGCCGATTTTCATATTCGCTACGGGGCTTTTGCCATAGGGATTTATAAAGCTCGTATTTTAGCGTGTTGTCATCGTTGGCATCTTTATGAATCAAAAAACCCACGCCTTGCTTGGGCTTAAATTGCGGATCAAAACTCATACCGTCCTGATTGGGGGGCGTATTGCCAAACCATAGCACATGCACATGCGGAAACTCTAGCCCTTTAGACGCGTGAAAGGTCATCAATTTCACCGCATTCAAGCGATTCGTGGACTGCATATGTTTTAAAGGCAGCTTAAACTGCGGATTCTGACGATCTTGCTCTAGTGCCTGAAGGAGGGTTTTAAGCGAATATCGCTTGCCGAGTCGCTCATAATGACGCTGGCATAAATCGCTAAAGGCAAGCAAGGCGGATACCTCCTTTTGTGATGTGGCTTCTTCTGTTTGAGCTTGTAAGGGTCGTTGTAATGCCAAAATGGTGGAATGCCACGCTTTAAATAGCCGTTGCGGTGAAGCCATCGCCTCTTGCTGATGCGTTTCAAGGAGTCGCTGCGTGAGCTGTTCAATCGTTTGAAAGCGTTCAAGAGACAGCCCTTTTTGTTGGGAAAGTCCCTCTAAAAAGGCAAGGGCAAAGTGTTGAGGGGATTCAGGCGATTGCTTTTGTTTGAGATGCACGGCTTCCACTGCATGCAAGAGTCGCAAGGGAGGCAATAGCGATTGAAGGAAAGACACCCACGCCGTACGGTCTTCAGGCTGATGCAAGATCTGTAAAAAGGCGGATGCCACTTGAATAATCGGGAGCTTGAATAAGGCCCCGTCTCGTTCCATGACATAAGGAATCCGCTTGGCTTCGAGATAATCCGCCACCGACTGTAATTGTTGATGACTTCGCCCTAAAACGCAATAGTCTCGCCACGCAAAAGGGGAAACAAAAGGGGGGGATTCATTCGTATGCTCTTCGGATTCTCTAGGGTGAGCTTGATGAGCCGTCAAGAGATTTTGTACCAGCGTTTGCACGGCATGTTCCAATCGCAGGGATTTGGAATCCTCCCATTTCGCCTCATCTAGTTGCACGCCAAAGTAATACGCCGTTGCCTCGGTGGGGGCTTTATCATCAGAGGCTTTACAGGCGAGAAGGTGAGCGTCTCGTTCGGCAGGATTTTCGGCGGTGGCATCCGCCACTTGATTCGCCACATGCAAAATCCCCGCTCGGCACCGATAGTTGCGAATCAAGCTGACTTGCTTGGGCTTCACCCCCTCAAACACCAGCGATACATTTTCTTTTTGAGCAAAGCGAAAGCTATAAATGGATTGCTTCACATCCCCTACAATCGTTAAATTGCCATGATTCTCCACGTCTTGCCAGCCATTTTCGGGGTGTCTCATCAGGCATTTCAACAACGCCAGTTGGCTTCCGTTGGTGTCTTGAAACTCATCCACCATAATGGCATCAAACCACTCTTGATATTTTCGGCGTAAGGCAGGATGCCTCTGCAAGGTTTGCAAGGTAAGGTTGATTTGATCGTCATAGTCAATCACCGCATCTAAGAAAAGTCGTTCTTGGTAGAGGGCATAAACGGCGGTAATCACATCAATCCAATCGAGTTCTCGTTGGGTTTGTGTGTTGAGTGCCGACCAATCGACGGCATCAGGCGGAAGAAGCCCCTCTATTTTCGGCAGACGTTTAATTTGAATAGCAGGGTGTCGTTTAAAGAGTTGAGGATCTAAACAGGTTTTATAGGCCTCTTTTTGCGAGGCGTAGTCGTTCAAAGGTAGAAAGTCAGCTTCCCATGCGGTACTGCTAAAGGCTTGAAGCGGTTTTCGCCAAGCGTCATAAAGCGCCTGCACGGTGGTCATGGAAGGCTCAATAGGCAAGCGTTTGAGGCTTTCACCAAAGGCAAGGCATTGTTGACGTGCCAAGTCTCGAAAGGCTTGGGGGCTTAAGCCATAGCTTTTCACTTTATGAACGACTTGCCACACGTTTTCTAAAAACGCATCGGGGTCTTTTTTGAGTCCTCGCGCTGCCATTCGCTCAGGGGAAAGCACGTCTTTCGGAATACCTGTATCTTCTGCCGTCGACTCATACACCCCATAACGAGTCAAAGTACTCGGAATGAGATGAGCCTGCCCTTTTAAAATT
>CAZDMD010000029.1:8807-19281 GCA_964506805.1 uncultured Vampirovibrionales bacterium
CACCCCATAACGAGTCAAAGTACTCGGAATGAGATGAGCCTGCCCTTTTAAAATTCGTTGCGTAATCTGCATTTTAAGGGCTTGCTGTTCGCTTTCATCTAGCACGTTGACGCCGTCATTCAAGCCTGCTTCTACGGCATGACGCATTAAAAAGCCTTGTCCAAAACTATTAAAGGTGGTGATGTTTTCATCAGGCAACGCCCCTCTATAGCCTGCCTTTTTCAGGTGTTCATGGATGCGTCCCTTCATTTCACCAGCCGCTTTTTTGGTAAAGGTCATCACCAGAATACGACTTTCGGCTTGAGGTTTTTCGGCTTGACGCAAGGCATCTAACAAGGTAAGGTAGCGTGCCGTAATGAGCATGGTTTTACCTGTGCCTGCCCCTGCTAGCACTTGTAAGGGCGTGCTTATGGGGGTGTGGCAGGCTTCCGCCTGTTCGGGATTCAGCTGAATCTGATTTTGAACATAGGCGAGTAACTCCCCTTGATACGGCACGGTGGAACGATCAAACAGCGTTTCTAGCCATGATGTGGTGTTGCTTTGGGGGGATGTCATCGAACTACTACTACTCATTTAGATGACTCATCTCGATTGTCTCAAAATTAGCAAACCTTCTAAAAAAGTCAGCACCTCTTCTTTTTTGCCTGTGGGGGGATACGGCTGCATCCACGCCCCTTCCGCCAATCGAGGGGTAAACTGCCCCTGCGGATCTTCCACTTGAAAGCGGTGTTTACTTTTTTCAACAGGATTAAGCCGTAACGTGTAGCGTCCTTGTGTCGGGGAGTCTTGAGCCTCTAGGGGATCGAGCATTTCTAAATACCATGTATCGGGGTGAGCTTCTTCCATATAAATGCCTATGAGTAAGACATAATGTCCCCCTTTACGTTTGAAAGTTTGCCGTTTCGCCTCTTCTTGATACCAACCCAAATGCCCCAAGACGAGATCGCCTCGTGCAATAGACTTTCGTAAGGCTCTTGTATTTTGAGGCCAAGCGGGGATTTTGAACCACATACCGTCATAATACGAGCGTGAAACATGGTGAATCCCCTGATAGCGAACGGCTTGCCAAGAGCCATTTAAAGCACTGGTCGCCTTGAGCGTTTCAATGCCTTGAAGCATCTGCGAGACGTTCGTCCCTTTTTCGGCGTGGGTGTTTACAATCGATGAAAAGGCTTCGACCGCTTTGAGTAATTCGGCGTGATTCGGGGCATTCAAATAAGGGCTAAACGCCATGGCAAGCGAGGTTGGTCCACAAAAGACTTTGGGTTTAGAGCTTTGATGCTGGCTAATAAAGCGATACGGATTCGGACTTACCGCCACAGGAGCCAGCTGTCGACTCACACGATTGACGGAAGAAGTCGTCGTTTCCGCATTTGTTTCAGGGGGAAATACGCAGGCACTCATCACACAGAGTCCTCCTAAGGCGACGAATAGTCTATAATATAAAGTAGAGACAATCTTGGGTTTCATTCGGGTGCTTTCTTCTAGTCTACTTTTAGTTTACACGATTCACGCCTTTTTTCCAACTCTTGAAAGCGGGGGAGCGTAACGATCACTTTCGCTTTTGTTTTGCTTGGGGGTATTGAGATAATGCACAAAATCATGCGAAAAACGTGGAGCTAAAAAGCCTTGTGTTGCCATTTGTGCTGTTAATGCCACCATCGCCGCCATGAGCTTGGTGGCATCTTCTTGTATTTGTTTCGGATTCACCTTCGCTTTTGCGGATTCACTCAAGTGTTTTAATTCAGGTACACCGACTAAGTTAAACCGTTGAATCACTTGCTTGGCACTGCCTTTGGCAAGCCAATACGCCATCAGTCCTAGCCACGTATGGGTAAAATCTCGAATATAAAACTCATCCCGATGTTCTCGGTTGTCTTTTTGATAACGAATGTTGGGTAAAATCAGAGACGGCAATAACCAATGCAAGGCGTGATAGCCCGTTTCATAATTGTAGAGTGCTTCTAGCTTTTGGGGATTGTTGTGATGCTTCACCGAATAAAACAAAGCCCCTAAAATCCCCGTCATATAAGTGCCAGCGAGTAGCGTCATCCCCACAGCAGGCGCTTTGAGCTTGAAAGAGACTTGTCCGTTTTCATCTTTTTGTGCTAAAAACAAGGTGTCCTTCATGCCGTCTAAAAACGATTTTTTTTCTTGAGTGTCTTGAGCTTTCATTTTTTGGTCGTTTGGCGTATTTGTGGTGTCTCCAAAGGCAAGATGACCCACCCCTTTCGCAACGCCAATACTCACCAAGAGGCTACTCATTAAGGCTGGTAAATCATAATCTAAAAAGCGAATCCCTTGATTAAAGTTCTTTTCAGTGGCGGAAGCGACTTGTTTTATCGGGGTACGCGCGTGGTGAATCAGATGATACGCCAAGGGAATTGTCGCCAGCAAACTCAAGAGGCTAACCCCCATTTCGAGCTGTTGCTTTTTTTTCGCTTGGGGATTTTGAGACTGCCACGATTCTTTAAGATGTTGCACTTTATCAGGCGAATTCCACCACTGCTGCACGCTTTTAAAATGCTGTAAGGCTTGATTGCCAATCGCAGGCCCGACGAGGGCAGACGTAAAAAGCGAAATCACTTGAGCAGGAATGTAGCTATAAAACTTATTTTTATGAGGGTCTTTTTCTCGATTCGCCCCAATCGTTTGGGCGAGACCTTTGAGTACACGAGGGAGCTTGTCTTGCACATGAGCCTGCCCGAGTTGATGCACCCCATTTGAAAGCACTTGTTGCATAAAGAGATATAAAAAAGTCGCCGAACCCAAGGCCGCCACATCTCGAGCGAGGAGGGCGTTTTTGTCTTCAGGGGTATCTTGCGTATAGCGAATGAGGGGAACAAGTGCCAAGGTCGCCAGCATAAATCCCCGATACTCAATTTCTTGAAACTGCCAATGAGGCGGTGGCTTCCATTGCCAACCTTGACGCTGCAAGGCTTGCCTAGTCGAACGAGTAGACAGAAAAGAGCTTGGAGTTGACGGTAAACGAGCGTTGAGTTTCATAGGAGAGAAGCATTTTCCACGATGATAAAACCTTAGTATAGCTTAAACACGACTTAAGCTGTATTTGTGCTAAAGACGATTCCATAGGTAGTGTAGACATTCAGCCCATAAAGGGTACTTTCTGTGTCAAAACAAGCCGTTTTTTCGTTATGTACGTCTATGTACATGCCTCAAAAGCCGTTTGTTTTTCCTTGAAATTCCACCTTTCTTGACTAAATGTCTACACTACCTAGGACTCAACATCGACAATCAAGAGAAGGCGTCTCTTCAGGACGCATCGGAACGCCTGATTCAGGCAAGAGTCGCTTGCCTTTTAAATTAAAACGAGGGGTATAGCGTTGCACATTGGGCAGATTCTGTTGCTTAATCACTACAGGATATAGCTGCATCTGCACACGAAACCCATTGGAAGACACCACTGTTAAAGAATCCTGCGGGAGCTGTTGCCAGCGTGTTACCCCTTCAGGGTACTGTTCCTGATTCGTGTAAAACTCTTTGATGTTCGTGGGTTCACTCGCAAAAGCAATCGCCACAGGGGTATTGTCTCTGTAATGGACTTGATACCACTGCTCATAACCATGCACAAAGACAAAGGTAAACTGCCCATTACTCATGACCCATGTTTTAGGGGTGTATCGTAAAAAATAGCTTTCAGGACTAAAGACTTGCCTTGCCCCTGCCTCTTCGTATCCCCCCCCCTTGACAAAGGGCTTCATCACACTGGGGGAGAGCTTGCCTTGAATATCCCCATAGGTTTGGGCGAGCAACCCAGCGACTAAGTCGAGCTTGCCTGAATTCACGCCTCCACCAGGCTGTTTAGATTCATCGATGATAGGCAATAAGGGTTGCATCAAGACATGAAAGAGTTTTTCAGAATCCGTCATCGTCGGAGCGGTGGAACGTGCATTGAGGAGTCGTGTATCTTTCACCAAGCGTTTGTAGTCGTCATCTGAAATACCAGTACCGCCATTTGCCATAAAGGCATAGGTGCCGCCTGCTCCGTCATAGAGCTTCGCCGCAAAAGGATGATTATTGGCTTCCGTTACTTCGCCTCGTGTTTTGGCACGCACATGCCCCATTAAGACGAAGGCTTGCGTCTTCAAAGGTTCTAAAGCATTGTCATAGTCGGATTCCGCCTCGTACAGGGGACGAGCATCCCGAAAGTAGAGCGAGGGAAGAAAGTCCCCTGAAGCATTAAAGCCTGCAAGTCCGACGCCATCCACCGTAGGGACAACCCCTTTGACCATATTGGTATTGAGACTTTGTCCTGCGGTTTGATAAAACGGTTCAGTATGATGCGCTTGAAAAAACAGAGATCGACTGTCGTTTTTGAAATAGTCTTCTATACGTTGCGGAGATGCTTCGCTTTGAACAAGCGTCAACATACGGCAAGCATCCGCAAGTGGAGTAAGAAAGAGGCTACACATCAAGCACACACCTAGCATTCGACGTAAAAAAGAAATCCGAAAATGAGCTAAGGTGTGAGTGAGCATAACGCCTCCTTTCGATAAAACCATTAGTCTATACTAACATAAGTATTCGGGTTTTGAAGCCTGAAAAATTAAATCTAAAAATAAAGCCTTAAAATACTTTCAGGCAATGATGTTTTTAGCTGGAAAACAGAGCTTTCAAAGCGATTGGCACTGGCAGGGTCTAAATGATTTAAAACATGCTGAATCCATTTGAGATATAGCCCAAGTTGTGATTCTTGAGAGCTGGGGTTATAGCCTAATGGTTTGCGTTCATAGGTTTCTCTCATTAACCAACGATTGTGTGTAACATCATTTCTCAAACCTACGAAAGAGTGAAACAGATCTAGTGTTTCCCATCCTTTGTAAATGTTTTTAGGTAACTGAATGTATCTTGCGATAGATTTTTGCACTCTTTGAGGAGTTTTGCGATGTATGGCGACCAGCGTGCCAAAACTTTGAAGTGCTATTAACTTATAGGCTTTAATCCCTTTTTGTAAGTTTTCAAAACGAATAGTAGAAAATACTGAATGGAAATACCAAAAATCAGGATTTGGATTGTCTTGTGGATGATTTTCTGCATACTCATCCATTAAACGAATCAATAAAGCACTATAAGAAGCCTCAATCCGCATTAGAGCCTCAAATAGAATAGAACGAAGGTGTTCATTCTGTTCAAATAAAAGTTCAACCTCTTCTTCTGTCAAAGGCGTTTTGAGATGCTTATTTTGATAGCAATTTACCGCTTCTTCACAATAAAAACGTCCGTACAACTCAGCCCGAGATTTATTCTTAACACCTAAGGACATACGCAGGAGATCTTCTAAAAAACCCATAAAACACAAGTAGCCACCAATGGGCACTTCAGCGAGAGGTGAGGCAGCTACATTGCTTAATGCCATTATAGCAATACTTGAATGTGTTGTCAACCCTTTAGCCCGAAGCAAGGAGCCGTACTTCTTCCGAAGAGCTGGCACACAAACGCTCCCACAAAAGGGGATAACCCTGTTTTAAACCGTCTACACCTTCTCGTTCTAAATAAGCAAAGGCGGATTCTCGTGCTTGGGCAAGCAGTTCATAATCATCCACCAAGTTGGCAAACTGCAGTTCAGGCAAACCGCTTTGACGCAACCCCACGTAATCGCCTGGCCCCCGAATGGCTAAATCATGTTCCGCAATCACAAAGCCATTACTGGTTTCTTCCATAATTTCAAGCCGTTTCCGTGTTTCTTCATTTTTTTGTTGGGCAATCAACACACAATAACTTTGATGTTCCGATCGCCCCACACGCCCTCGTAATTGATGCAGTTGAGCCAAACCAAATCGCTCCGCACTTTCAATGAGCATGACGCTGGCATTCGGCACATTCACCCCCACTTCTACAACCGTCGTTGCCACGAGAATCTCTAGCTCGCCGTGAACGAAGGCGTGCATCACCGCTTCTTTTTCTTCATTCTTGAGCTTGCCGTGCATTAAGCCCATACGCCGATGCGGAAATACTTCAGTTCGCAGGCGTTCATATTCAGCGGTGGCGGCTTTGGCACTTAAACTTTCACTTTCATCAATCAACGGAAACACAATATACGCTTGTCTGCCGTAAGTGAGTTGCGTTTCGATGAGATTATACGCCTCTTGCCGTTGGGATTGACTCAAAAGACGCGTGAGAATAGGCGTTCGCCCTGGTGGGAGTTCATCTAATACGGAAACGTCCAAATCGCCGTGCATGGTCATGGCAAGCGTTCGAGGAATGGGAGTCGCCGTCATGGAAAGCAATTCAGGCATGTGATCTTCCGCCCCCTTATGACGCAAGGCAAGGCGTTGCTTCACGCCGAATCGATGCTGTTCATCCACGACGACCACGCCAAGCCGATGAAACTCGACTTCTTTTTGAATCAAGGCGTGCGTTCCCACCACCAGCTGAATCTGCCCATTCGCCAAGGATTGCAAAATTTCTCGCTTGGCTTTTGCCCCGAGTTTCCCCACCAGCAAAGCGATTTTAATTCCTAAAGGCGCCAGTAGTTCCACGCATCCTTGATAGTGCTGTTCGGCTAAAATTTCCGTCGGTGCCATAAACGCCCCTTGAAAGCCATTTTCAATCGCCACAAGCAAGGTTAAAATCGCTACCACCGTTTTACCACTACCGACATCCCCATGTAGCAAGCGATTCATCGGTAGAGGCGACGCCAAATCCTCGCAAACTTCTTGAAAGGATCTGGCTTGGGCTTTCGTGAGTTGATACGGCAATGCCTCTAAAAAAGCGTGTACGAGTCCGTCGCGTTGCACTTGAATCGATTGCCCCTGTACCTCGTGCTTATAAGTATGTCGCATGAGGGCAAGGCGTAATTGCAGAAAAAACAGTTCTTCAAAGCCGAATCGGTGCTTGGCTTCTTCCGCCAGCGTTAGATTGCTTGGAAAATGTAGGGCATGAAACGCCTCTTGAAGTCCCATGAGGCGGTGGCTTTGACGCAAGACTTCAGGCAGGGCATCGGGGATGTCGTGAGCAAAGGCTTCAAGAGCGTTTTGAATACATCGGCGAAGAGATTTGAGATTCAAGCCTTGCGTTAAGGGATACACAGGTAAAATGTTGCCATAAGCCGAACTATTTAAGGGATGCTCCTCCGCTGATTCATAGCTTAAACTTTGCAGTTCAGGGGCATCGATTTGGGGACAGTGATTAAAACTATCCCACTTGACTTTACCACTAATCAGCACTTCTGTGCCTTTGGGAAACTTGGTTTTAATGCTTTCCAGCATGGCTTGTTGGCGTGTGCTAAAGAATCGTTGGGTGGAGAGCTTTCCGCTATCATCTTGCAGAATAAAACGAAGCACACTAAGTTTTCGGTTTTTGAGTTCATGGGATTCGACTCGTTTAATCGTGGCAATCAGACTCACGAAATCTCCTTCCATGACATCCGCAATTTTTTGCCGATGCTGGTAGTCAATATACTGCCGTGGGGCGTATCGCAGGAGGTCTTCAATCGTGTGAACCCCTAAGCCATTGAGCAGTTGAGCCATGCGAAGCCCCACGCCCTTTACTTCAGAAATGGAGTGTTGTGCTACTGGGCAGTCGCTTATAGGGGTCGACACCGTTTTTTTGGGGGGAGGCTTGAGCATGGCGTGGCAAAAACGCTCAAGTTCTTCCACCGCCGTCATGCGGAGCGGTAAATCGAGCATGCCGTATCGGGTGAACTGGCTAAGCAGTCGGGAGAGCTGATCTTCTTCGAGGATGTGCTTCATCACGAGCTTGAGTTGCAGACGAACAAAGGCATCAAAGCGGCGTTCTTTGCCTTGCACGTTGATGAATCGGTGTTTTTTTTCGAGGTCTATCCCTTTGAGCAGGGTCTCGAATACGGCATGGACTTCGGGGCTTAGCATGAGACATCCTTAAGTGAAATCTACCCTCAAATAGAGATTTCCTTCAGGATACGGCTCAATTCTGTATCTAAATCTTTATTGAAGGGCGTATAAGGAATTTGATAATCTTGTAAAATGGTTCCAAAATCTTCAAAGCCTACACCATTTTTATTTCGTAATTCTACCCATTTTACGCCAAGTTCTTTACATTGTTGTTTAACTTTGTCTGAAAGCTTATCTCCTATAAATATATCTGATTCACGAGCAAAAATAGCATCCGCACTTTCAGGGTTGCCTTTTCCCATCAGCTTTACTTCACAGCGTAACCTAACCCCTGTTGTAGTTGTCAGAAAAAAATCAACTTCTCGATTTGAATCTGGATTGTTTGTTTGACAAAAATACTGACTAGGTACTTGATATAAGCCACACAAGGTCTTCATCAATATCTTTTCAGCCTGTTTTCCAGCACTACTCCAAAGTCCTCCTCTAATGGCTGATCGTTTAACCGCCAATGTATTTATTACGATTAAACTTTCATTTAAATTAAGTTCCACACTAACTTCTCGAAATTTAATCGTAAGACTTAAGTTAATTTCCTGGTCCTCTTCAATGAGTGTATTTATTAGAGAAGACAATCCCTCATAATGTTCATTAGCGGCCTCAATACAAACAATTTTTGTCCCTGAATTTTTCATATTAGTAACTGTTTTCATGTTAAGCCCTGAATGAATGACAATCTTTTCCTTGTCTAAATCTTTAGACAAAAAAGTTTTACGGTACCAATCTTCAGAAATATCCTTAGAATTTAGCTTTGCGGTGACTACTTCTTTAAAGAAAGAAATTGCGAAATCTAAAAACTCAGCATTAATTAAATCGACAATCTCATTTCTATAATCTTGTCCTTTAATCACATTTGTAACAATACTTTTAATCACTTGATGAGTGAGCATGGTGATATTCTTTCGCTTTTTCTTGTAAGTCATTTAATGAAAGGAATTGGGGGATATACGTATCTAATAAGGTATTTTTGAGCACTCTTTCCTTAATTCGTTCTATGTATAAATCTTCTTTTTCTGTCATTAAGAAATAACGATTAAGATTTTTAGCAGCTTCTCCCAAAGTGCCACTTCCTCCAAACGGATCGAACACCAAATCTCCCCAATAAGAATAAAACTTAATAACTCGATTACATAATTCAATAGGAAAAACAGCACTGTGTGTTCTGTCAAAAGTGGGGTCTATTTTCCAAACATTTGAAGTTTCGTACTCTTCTAAAACCTTACTTTTTTCAATAATATCTTGAGGATATTGCTTGATATTCCAATCTAATAGTTTAGTGGTTTTTTTTCTATATACCATAACACACTCTGTTATGGTATTCGGCTTATATGCCAAGGGCTTACGATGTTGAAAGAAGCCACCATTTCTATTTTTGACACTAGCTTCAGGTTTTAACCATACAATGTCATCAATATATTCCCATCCCATTTCAGTAAGTGCTGAATGAAGATCATATGGAATAGGGTAGCGTTTACTTGAAAAATTACGACCTAATCGGGGTACAATCACTGGCGATGTATTAAGTAAAAAGAAACGACCTTCTTTGGTGATTCGGTGTAACTCCTGAAAAACATCTTTTAAAAAATCAAGATATTCACTATAACTATTATAAATAGCATAATCTCTTGCATTGTAATACGGTGGAGATGTAAAAGTCAGGTGGATAGAATCACTTGGTATTAGTCGTATAGCGTCTGACACATCGGAGTGAATCACCGCATTTTTTAGAAAATCAGGAGATTCAATATGATTATATTTTAATATTTTTTTTTGAGAACCAGTTACCAACTCTTTTTCTAGAATATAACTTATTTCTTCATTAGGATGCAATGCAATTTCTTTTAGTGCTTTTTGGACTAAGATATTTTCTTTGAAATTAAGTAAACCACGAATCGCTTGCATGACTACTTTGGGGTCTTCGTCATTCAAAATTTTTATCAAATAAGGAATTATGTTTTCATTTCGCATTCTACCAATAGAAGAGGTAGCTTCTCTTCTCACCATCGTGTTTTTGTCATTAAGAGCGATATGAAACAAATCATCTAAGAAAGCAAGGCTGGCTAACTTTCCAATATTTTTAATCGTAGCAACACGAATTTTATCATTAGGGCTTCTAAGTAAATCAAAAAAAATAGAGGTTTCAAAATTATCAGGGAGTTTTCCTAATGATTCTAAATGCTGAAGTATATATTTATCACCTTGTAAAAGTACAAGGTTTTCTTTGTTTTTCTCGACAGCAACCATACAAGCCCTTCTTTCTTTACTTTTATTATATACAAATGTAAAACATTGTAAATAAACTGTTGAAATGAACAAAACCGTTACACCTTGTCAAGTAAACAAGAGGCAAAAAACAAGAGTCATCCTGGTGCATATTACAAGAAGCAAGAGGTGAGGTGGCTGCGATATTTTCGTTCACGTTGTCAAGTCCTTTACTCATTTTATTTTCGGAATAATACCCACAAGTACATAATAGGATTATTTCGTCATTGCGAACCTTTAGTCGTGGAAATCTTCTTAAGTGGATTTTCTTCCTAGTTTAGGAGATTCTTCACATGCGTTCAGAATGACGATATGTACTTAAA
>CAZDMD010000030.1:0-17782 GCA_964506805.1 uncultured Vampirovibrionales bacterium
TTTTGACATGGACACATACCGAAAATGACGTTAACATCTTCATTTTACCATGAAACTCATTTCTCGGATAGGCTCTAAATCCTTCAGGTTGATTGCTTTAAGCGGATGCCCCTGCTCCAATCAGTTCATGCACGAGGCTATTGAGCAAGGCGGTGGCGTGGGATTGCTGTTCGTTGAGTTGGGCTTCTAAAGCGTCACACAACGCCATGAGTTCGTCCACCTTTGCCACGATGCGTTTTTGTTCGTCGAGAGGGGGGAGGGGGATTAAACCTTCTTCTGCGTCTTTTGTCCCAAGCCTAGGCATTTTCATTCCGTACATTTTGGAAGCAATATATTCTTGCCAAAATGAACTTTTTAAAAAATAACAAAGATAAGTAGAATGATTACCTGCAAGAGTTTTTATTGGGACAATTTCTGTAGTTGAGTAACCTTTTCTTGGGGCAACAATAACTTTATTTAAGTAGGGTCTTAATTTACCATATAATATATCGTTTTTTAAAAACTGTTTTTTATCGCTTGAAGGTTGCCTGTCTTTTACTGTTTTGTATTGTAAGATTTTAGAAGTGTCTTTCTCAATATCCTCTAACTCTAGGAGCCAATCATCTGCATTTAAAGCCGTTGGTTTAAACTGATTCCCAAAATTATAAATATAGCTCGCACCCAAGCGAGTCCACACCCACGACGGGGGGATTTCAAAGGGTGCTTCAGCTTCATCCACAGGGGGCAAGGGCTTTTGGGCTTTCAACTTGCCTGCTTTGATTAACGCTTGTTTTTCGGTTTGAATACGTTTGATCAATTCGCTGGCTGGTTCGTCGTTGGGGTCTTGCGTGTTCAGCCTGCCTGAAACCGCCAACTGAAGGATCGTTTGCCGTAAGGCTTTCAGATTTTCGGGGTTGTCGTAGAGATCGTTAAAATGACTGGTGATTAAATCAAGGTTTTTCTTGAATGCTTCGTGATTCTTAGATTCCTGTAAATGGTGAAGAAGGGATTGATTCAATTTCAGTCGCATTTTGTTCTTTTCAGAAAAGTATGCCTTTATTTCTGCTGATTTTGAAAGCAGTTCGTCCACCTTTGCCACGATGCGTTTCTGCTCCGCTAGGGGGGGTAGGGGAAGGGGATAGTTTCTTAAGAAAGTTAAAGAAACAAAAGGTTGTACTCCCCCTGCACTTCTAGTTTTCATCTCGTTTTCAGATGCTTTTAAACATAATAATAAAAAAGAAGGAGAGATTTTAGTGTTACCTTTAAATAAAGCCACATTTTTAATAGCAAAGGTATCTTTTCCTTGAACAAGGACAGGGTTTCCAATACTACCAATCATTGCAAACAGAATGTCATTTTCTTCTACATTAGAACGTTTAGAAATAGCTAAGTAATCTTCTTCACTTATGAGCTTTACATTAGAAAAATCTATTTTCCCATTACTTAAGTTTTTACTTGTGATTAGTGGAATACCTGTATTTATATATTTAGGAGTGTCATGTGTTCCGTCTCTAACATCACAAGCCTGCCCCAAGCGAGTCCACACCCACGACGGGGGTATTTCAAAGGGGGCTTCGGCTTCATCCACAGGGGGCAAGGGTTTTTGGGCTTTGAGCTTGCCTGCTTTGATTAACGCTTGTTTTTCGGTTTGAATACGTTTGATCAATTCGCTGGCTGGTTCATCTTCGTCGTGTTGTGTGTTCAATCTTCCTGAAACCGCTAGCTGAAGGATCAGTTCTTCTACTTTTTGAACACCGTTTGGTACATTCATTAAAACAGAAAATTGATCTATAAACATATCGATGGCATGGTGGGAGGATTCAAGGGTCATTGTAAAGCTTTCTTCATGATTTTTGAAAATAACGTGCAAAGAAAATAAAATTCCACAAACTTAATGATTACAGGGGTTTTGACTTTTATTTTATTGGAAAAAGAATTTAAATATCTATTTTTGAAAACAAAATAGTCTACATTTTGTTGTTTGTTTAAGCCCATATAGGAACATATTGCCTCGCTTTTTTACCAACTGTTTCATCTTTAATTTTAATCAATTGGGTAGCAAGGGCATCATTTAAAATTCGGGAAATTTGAGGGGCAGATGATATTTTCAATCGCTCTCTAAGAGATGTATTTGTCATGGATTCATGATGTTTGTATTTTAAGCAAGCATGAAAATAACAGGCTCTATTTAAATCATCTTTTGAGTATTCACTAAGAGGACGAGAAGAAAATAGGACGACTTTCGTATGGTCTTCTGTTGCTTCAATTAAAGGAGCAGGCAACTGAAACTCTTCTATTTTAGTCATTACTTTTTCAATACCACTGCCTCGTTCTTCACATATACCAAAACGTCTTAACAAAGAAGCCATTTTTTCATTTCGTGAACGAGGCGGTAAATTTAAAAGTCTTTGTGTATCCATGATGGGGCGTCCTGGATTCGTAATTTCTAAACGAGTATCAAAAATTTCAATCATAGGTGCTGTACCTGAAATAGAAAAATCTTGATGAATTAAAGCATTGGCAACCAGTTCTCTTATCGCCAGTTCAGGATACATGGGCAAAGTTTTACGCAGGGCTTTTCCCATCATTTCATTAGAAGGTAATTGGTCATTTATAAATTGAATCAATCCTTCAAATCCTATGGCGTAACCTTTTCCACCTTCTTGCTCCCGTTTTGTTTCGACTTTTGAGTTCCCTTTATAAATGATGACTCTTACAGATTTTCTCGCAAGATGTTTAAACTTTTTTAACTCTTTTGCTAATAAAATAGCTCCCATGTTAGTAATATCGAAACGTGTTGTTGATTTAGAGATAATAATCTCATCTTCAATCAAATGTTTAGTAATTAGCTCTTCATTTTGGGGAATAGGCAAGTTTAACAATCTAAAATAACTATTGTAGTCAATGTAATTCAAAACTTGATCGATACTTAAATCTGTTAAAGCAACTTGATCTTCAAAACAAGAAGACTCTAAGAGCTTCCAAAGTGCGGCTTCTTTTGCAGGATACTCTTTTAAGTTTTTTGTGGTGCTTCCTATGCGAATATACCGATTACCTTCAAAGCTAATAGGACAAGTTAATGAGGCTTGTATTTGTAAAACCACCAACTTTTTATTTTGATATGTAAATTCTTGAAATTCAAAATCTGTATTTGGATTTATTTGCCTCTGAAGGTGGCTTTCTAAGGGTTCATTCCCAACTTTTGCCGTATTTGGATTAAAATTTGTTCCTACTATATTTCTAGTTTCATCTTCTATTCCCCAAATCATAAAAGCTGAGTGTTGTTTTTTTAAAAAAGCGGTATTTGCTAAAGCAGAAATATAAGTGCCTATTTTTTTTGTATCTGCATCATTGTGTTTATATTCAATCCATTCACACTCTGAATTGTTTTTGATCATATCTATTAGTTCTTCACAAGTAATCATATTCAAGTCTTTCATTCAGTTTTATTAAGACAACGTTCAAGCTGAAGTTTTAAATTGTTTACGAGCTGTTGCGTTTTGTCTCGACTGTTTACATAGGCATCCCATAATACTGCGGGGCTTTTATGGCTATATTCTAATTGAAACGGGTTTTTAATATCTAAGTTAAAACCACTGGCTTCAATCGTTTCAATGGGTACTTGCCATGCTTGTTCGTTTTCAACTCGGTTATGCCACCACGCTTTTAAGCTTTCAAACTCTTCTATGCGTATGGGTCGGGTTTTATTGTAATTTTTCACCCCTTCAGGGTATTGATGTTCCCAATACCAAACGGTTTTCGTGGGCTTGCCTTTTTCAAAAAATAACAAATTGGTTTTAATGGGTGTATACGGGTTAAACACCCCGTTGGGTAAACGCACAATGGTGTGTAGGTTGCATTCACGCAATAAAAACTCTTTGATGCGGGTTTTAACCCCTTCGCCAAACAAGGTGCCGTCAGGCAATACCACGCCAGCACGTCCCTTTTCTTTCAGGGTTTTGGCAATCAACACGAGGAATAAATCAGCGGTTTCACGGGTTTGAAAATTGGTGGGGAAGTTGCTTTCTATGCCGTCTTCTTCGGTGCCTCCAAACGGTGGGTTGGTGATGATGATGTCCACCTTGTCGGCTTTTTGAATGTCTCGTATGGGGCTTGCAAGGGTGTTGTCATGCCGAATAAAGCTAGGGACTTCCATGCCATGCAATAGCATATTCGTGGTGCAAAGCAAGTGAGGAAGGGGCTTTTTCTCTACGCCATGAATCGATTTTTGTAACATCTCATTGTCTTCAGGTTGATTCACTTGTTGGCGTAAGTGTTCAATCGCACAGGTTAAGAAGCCTCCTGTGCCACAGGCAGGGTCTAAAATGCTTTCACCTAGTTGGGGGTTGATTAAGTCAACAATCAATTGTGTGACGGCTCTTGGGGTGTAGAACTCGCCTGCATTGCCTGCACTCTGCAAGTCTTTTAAAATTTGTTCGTAAATGTCGCCAAACACATGGCGATCTTCAGAACTGTTAAAATTGATTTCGTTAATTTTGTTGATAATTTGTCGAAGTAACTGCCCTGATTTCATGTAGTTATAGGCATCTTCAAACACATTCTTCACCACTAAGCCACGTTCACCCACGACAGCAGGGTGAAGCTCCTTTAGCGATTTAAATAAGTCATTATTGACAAAATCCATTAAGTCTTCGCCCGTCATTCCAGCAGGATTAGACGCCCAATTACGCCACCGTAGATTTTCAGGAATTGGGGAGCGATACCCCTCATTCATTATTTCCAAAGATTCTTCTTGATCATCAAAAATCTTGAGAAAAAAGAGCCAAACCAACTGCCCGATTCGTTGGGCATCGCCGTCAACGCCAGCATCTTTTCGCATAATATCTTGAATGCTTTTAATCGTTCCTGAAATGTTCATAAGGTCTAATTATCCTAAATCTTTATACAATTCTGATTCTAGTTCATACACCGCTTCTTGATAGGCTTTTTTAGAACCAAACGCTTTAATTAACTCAAGGGGTGTTCCCATTTTTGCAAAGGGATTAACTTGTAAAAGTTGAACGTCTGCAAGGTTTTGGGGAGGATCATCGGCGTATTTTTCCAAAAGGGCTTCTAGTACATCTTGAGCCTGTTTACCGTATTTACTAAAATAGCATCGCTTTTTAACGTTGTCGGCTCGTTCTTTTCTCGTCAAAGGCGGTTTCCCAAAAGCGATATGACAGATTAAATCAAAGGGATCAAACTCTTTACCCACGATTTCTTGTAACTCTTCTAAAATCAACCCGTGTTCTTTCAGTTCGTTTAAAATGGCTTGATGTTGTTCGTGATGTTGCCAACGCTTTAAAAAAGCTTCAAGGCTCGTGTACAATTGCTCTACCTTCCTGCGAGAGTAGTCCCTATAATTTTCTGAAATCAGCTTGCCTTCTTGATCCAAGTATTGAACTTGTTCTTTCACAATAGAGATTTCTCCACCTTCAACGACGTATTTTTTACGTCCTGCTGTAGGTTCAGGGGGTGCCTGAATAATATAGTCATCTTCATTTTCAGGGGGTTGAATGGGTTCCCCTTCCTTTGGTTCAAAAACGTTGATAGGGTCATCATCAAAATCTTTGTCAAAGTGCTGGGTAGCGTTTCTGAAATCCATAATCATAAACCATGTTTTGCCATGTTCTTCATCAATGCGAGTGCCTCGCCCGATAATTTGTTTGAATTCTGTAGGGGATTGAACATTTTTATCAATAACAATAAGCTTACACGTTCTAGCATCAACCCCTGTTGTCATTAGTTGAGACGTTGTTGCAATGACAGGGTATCGTTCATTCGGATCTATAAAGTTGTCAAGCTCTGCTTTGCCTTCATTGTTATCCCCTGTTATACGCATGACATATCGGCTGTCTTCTTTCGCTCGATGAGGACTCGCATTCACGAGAGCTTGTCTCATACGTTCGGCGTGGTCAATATCAACACAGAAAACGATTGTCTTCGCATAAGGATCTCCACAGGTTTCAAGATATTCAATAATGCGTTCAGCCACTAGCTTTGTACGGTTTTCTAATACCAAGTTACGATCAAAATCTCTTTGATTGTATTCTCTCTCTTCTATCAACTCGCCATATTTGTCGAGTTCGCCGTGTTTTGGTTGCCAGCCTTCAAGGTCGACATCTATTTTCGGCTTCGTCACTTTATAGGGTGCAAGAAAGCCATCTGCAATGCCTTGTTTCAAGCTATAGGTAAATAGAGCCTCCCCAAAATAATCACTATTTGAAACCTCTTTGGTTTCTTTGGGAGTAGCGGTCAAGCCAATTTGTGTGGCACTTTGATAGTATTCCAGTATTTCACGCCAAGCAGAATCATTTTTAGCACTACCTCGATGACATTCATCTACAATAATAAGATCAAAAAAATCAGCCCCAAACTGTTTGAAAATGTTCTTTTCGTCCTCATTGCCTGTTAATCCCTGATATAACGCCAAATAGACCTCAAAAGACAATTTGACTTCTCGTTTTGTGATCTTGGTCATGCAATCTTTAAAAGGCTTAAAGTCGTTTATCAGGGTTTGGTCAATTAGTATGTTTCTATCTGCCAAAAAGAGAATGCGTTTTTTTAACCCTGATTTTTTTAACCGCCATATAATTTGCATGGCTGTGTATGTTTTTCCTGTGCCTGTTGCCATTACCAAAAGGATTCTATTTTGTCCTTTATTAACCGCCTCCATA
The DNA here is from genome assembly GCA_964506805.1 of uncultured Vampirovibrionales bacterium. Lineage (GTDB taxonomy): Bacteria > Cyanobacteriota > Vampirovibrionia > Vampirovibrionales > JAJTHC01 > JAJTHC01. The sequence goes on from CAZDMD010000030.1 coordinate 6,657, forward strand.
GTTCGGTTAATGGCTTGTAGTTGATATGGTCGTGGCGATTTCTTTGAATCGTCTGAATTGTAAGGTTCTGTTATTTTTGCAACATCGCTTGATGTAAACCCTTTCCAAGAGCAGTATTTTTGCCATAATACTTCAGGACTAGGAAACTCGTTTAAGGCAATTTCTGTTTCAGTTGGAGTACCTTCAACTGTTCTGTCATGAAATAAAAATCCTTTTCCATTACTACTAAAAACAAAGGGGACATCCAAGCGGTCGGCATATCCCAAGGCTTGTTGCATACCATCCCCTATGGATTTATCATATCTTTTGGCTTCCACAATCACAAGTGGAAGATTCGGCTTGAAAAACAAAACATAATCAGCAGACATTTCACGATCTCGATAATGCAACCGCTTACGAACCATAATACACCCATTTGTCAAACGGTAATCTTCTCGTACTTGAGTTGTTAAATCCCAACCTGCATTTTTTATCGCTGGTGTAATGAATCGACTTCTTGTTTCTTGTTCAGTTAAAGGTGTCATCATCTAAACTTTCATGTGATTTAAAAAATAGGCGTATTGGGCTATAATATCACAAGGACACATGAAAGGAAAAACGCATGAAACACGCTGTTTTATAGCCTAGAGTCTCTTCAAGAGAACAAGAAAAAGAAGGCTACTCCATACCTGCTCAAATTGGGCTATTGGAAGACTACGCCAAACGTAACAGGCTTGAAATCACCAAGAAACATGAATTAGTAGGAGTTTGATGAACTATGAAAGAAAACCATTGGGAGTTAAACATAGAAAATAAGACTGTAAACAATAGAGAGTGTTCATACAGAGAATTTAAAGAAAGATATGATAAAGTCGCTATTTATAAATATATAAAAACCCTTGTTGGCTTTGCAAATAATAAAGGTGGTACTCTTTTCTTTGGTATAAAAGATAAACCCAAGGAAGTCGTTGGTATAAATGATCAACTAGACGAAGCGGATTTAACTCAAAAACTCAATGAGTATTTTGACCCTGAAGTTAATTACAAGATTGAAGAGCAAATAGTAGAAGGCTTAAAAATCCTCAAAATCATAGTTGATGAATCTCCGTCTAAACCAATTCTATGTAAGAAAAATGCTACTGTTAAAGACAATGGTAAAGACAAAAGCATCTTAAGGGAAGGTGCTATTTATTACAGATATAGAGGGAAAACAGAAGACATTAAGTTTTCCGAATTGAGTACGCTGTTACAAGAAAGGATAGATCAAGCATTCAATGCTATCAAAGAAAATATCACATTGACTCAAAAAATAGGGGTTAATAATGTAGGCCTGATGAATACAAAGGACATTAAGCAAAAAGATGATCAACAAATCAACATATATGTGCCTAAAGATAGCTTATCAACTATGAAGTGGATTAAAAAAGGCAAGTTTTCTAATTCGGATTCGTCTGAAAAAGCTTATTTTGTAACAGCCTCTGTTACCCTAAAGGAAGGAATGACTATTGATACAAGTAAAACATATCCTATAACACAAGCGGAGTTAGCTCGCCAAGTTAGTATGAAAGATACTCAAGTTAAAGCCGTTTTATGGAAGTTAGGCATGCTTGATAATTTAGAGTATCGATACTCTAGAACGCATGGAAAGCAAATCCAACATGGACATACAGAAAAAGCTATTGAAGACATCTTACTAAAATTACCTTTACATGATGAAGCACGAGATGCAAAAATAAAACAATACAACCAAGAGTACAATGAATGGCAAAAAATAAACAAGCTTAAATCTAGTACTTTCGAACATTTCGTTGAAAGACGGAAACCTTCACTATGACTACAATAGACCCTTTGATTGGATAGCCGAAAACACAGGTTGTATAAAATGGTGGACAGTACTGGATTCGAACCAGCGACCACCACAATGTCAATGTGGTGCTCTACCAACTGAGCTAACTGTCCACTTCATTTAATCTCATTAAATCCAAAACATAGGCGAAAATCAAGACTTTCTTTGCATGGTTTCCTTTGGGGTTGTTTGGGCTTACTCGAAAATAGACAGGTGCTTCTTAAACACCTTTATGTTAAGATGATTTCTGTTGAGAAACAGAAGGATTCGAGGTGCTTTTATGATTCACATCCGCCAAGTGTATTTAGTTTCACGCCTTAAACTGGTGTTTTTGGTGTATCTGCTACTCTTTGGTCTCTTGGGAACAGGGCTGTTTCATCTCTTAAAGGCGGAAGCGGAAGAGCCGTTCATGGCAATGGGCAATACGGTGGTCATTGAAGCCAATGAGCAGGAAGTGGATCTCAAAAATAACGTCAGTTATTTTAAAGGAAACGTCGTGGTGCGTTCAGGAGAAACCGTCATTCGAGCCCCTCAAGGCAAGGTACTCATGGATACCAATGCACAGCCTTCTGTGGCAAATTTTGAAGGAGGCGTTGTGGTTTCTAAAGGGCAGGATTCTCTGAAATCTAGCACGCTTATTTTTGACTTTAAAAAAGAAGCCTTTACCGCTTCAGGCGGTGTAGATACTCGTATTACACCGAAGGGCAAGTCCCCTGTACGGATTCAATCCGATACGCAACAATACCTCAAAAGTAATTCGCAAATGTTGGCTTCAGGCGATGTCCGCATCACCAGTGAGGATGCCAATGCTACGGCGGCTCAAGCCTTGCTTGTCTTAGGAGTCAATAATTCAGCGGAACGCATTACTTTTTCAGGGGGGGCTTATCTCACGCAAAAGGATAGCACCGTTTCTGCGAGTCGGATTGTTCTACTACCGAAGCAGAACGTTTTTATGGCGGAAGGCAATGCTGTTACTCGCGTCAAGCAGGCAGGCAATTCTAAGCCGATTATCTTACGTTCGGCGTATCAGCAGTTAGATCGCAACAAGGGCTTACTGATTGCCAGTGGTGCGGTGGATTTAGACTTTGAAGACTATAAAGCCAAAGGCCCTAAAGCCGTGTTTTATATGAACCAAGGCGAGAGTATGGATTTAAAGAAAGCGGTATTTTCAGGGCGTTCAACCCTAAATGAAGGCAATATCCGCCAAGTAACCGCCGATACCATTGAAGTAACCGTCAACCCCCGATACTTTGATGCACGAGGCAACGTCAAAACCAAGCTCATTCAAAAACCGAAAACACAGACGGCTCGGCAAAGTACGACCTTGCAAAAGAGTAAAGCCAGTATCTCTGCGAAGTCTAAACCCATTGCCGAAGAAGATCAATATGATCCTAAAGCCTTTGATATTGCCCCTTTAGACACATCTGGAATGGATGAAAGCTGATGATGACTTTACGAGTAGAAGCCCTTGAAAAATCTTACGGTGAACGGCGTGTGGTCAAGCAGGTGCATTTTCATGTGAATCCTGGTGAGGTGGTGGGCTTGCTAGGCCCCAATGGAGCAGGAAAAACGACGAGCTTTTATTCCGTCGTCGGCGTGATTCAACCTGATGCAGGGGTGATTACCCTAGAAGATGTGCCAATTCAAGATTTACCCATTCATGAACGAGCAAAACTGGGTTTGGGATATTTACCGCAGGAATCCTCTATTTTTAGAGGCTTAAGCGTGTCTGAAAATTTGGATGTGGTGCTAGAGTTTCAACCGCTAAGCCCTCAAGAACGGCGTGAACGACGAAACGCTTTATTAGAAGAGTTTGGTATTTTAAAACTTCAAAATAGCCCTGCCCTTAAACTATCTGGGGGGGAGCGTCGTCGCTTGGAAATTGCTCGGGCATTAGCGGCAAATCCGAAGTATCTGTTATTAGATGAGCCATTTACAGGGATTGACCCCATTACCATTGAAGAATTACAGCGGCTCATTGCCCACTTGAAAGACAAAGGCTTAGGTATTTTAATGACGGATCATAATCCGAAAGCGACTTTAAGCATTGTGTCTCGGGCGTATGTGATGTTTGATGGTGAAGTCTTGTTTGAAGGCGATAGTCAAGCGGTGGCGGAAAGCGACTTGGTACGAAAAAGCTACTTAGGCGAAGGGTTTAGTGTGTGATGCGTTTTTTAAAAAATACGTTTCATATCACTCGAATTGAGCGTTACATTTTCGTGCCATTATTGATGAATGTCATCGTCGGTTTGTTGTTGTTTACCTTACTGTGGATGGCGCCTGAAGCCTTTTTTAAAATCGTGCAAGCGGTACAATCGGGAACGTTACCTTTTTCAACAGGGCTTTACATCCTGCTTCTGCAAATCCCTGATATTTTAACGCAGGCCTTGCCGATGGCGACCCTTATGGCAAGCGTTTTTTGGGTGAGACGTTTGAATCAAAATTTAGAATGGGTGGCGTTTTCCTCCTTGGGGATTCCCTGGCAACGGATTCAGCGTCCCTTTGTGGTTTTGGGTCTATTACTGATGTTTGCTATGGTGTGGATTCAAAATGGTGTTATGCCTCAAACTTTTCCTACACTCAAACAGCTTCAGTATCAATATGGTTTGAAAAATCCAAAACCTGTGAGTGCCTTGGTGAGTGTGCCTCATGTGGCTTCCACGCAAGCAAACCTCTTGCTTATGGGGAGTGTGGAATCAAAGACGCAAGTGAGTGATTTATTATGGTTGGAGTTCTGCCCGAATCGTGGGGAAAACCGCTCGACACTCTGCTACTGGACAAAAGCCCCTCGCTTACATTTTAAGGCGCATCAAACGCCTTATTTAGAAGAGGCGTTTCGAGTTCACATCGAAACAACGGGACAAGTCCTGAAGACACAGCAAATCCCTCGCTTGGACGTTTCTGATTTTAAGACTTTGCCTCCTTTGTTGAACGTATTGACGCAAGATCCCAAAGGGCATCGGATTCAAACGCTCCTTAATTCCATATCAACTTTAAAGCAGTTTAAACAATTTCAATTACTCGGCACAGTAGAAAATACCTTGTGGGATCGTATTGCAACGCCTCTTTCCTTACCGTTGTTGATGCTCTTAGGCATCCCGATTGCCCTTGAAGAGCCTCGAAAACGAAGTATTCGTCCCTTACTGAAGGCGACTTTAACCTTGTTCTTGTACTTGGTATCCAAGCCACTGGCACTACAAATTGCCAGTACAGGCAGTCTTTCAGGGGCGATTGCCGCTTTTATTCCTTTTACGATTTTACTGGCTTTGTATTTATTCTTCTCTCGTCAAAAAAATGCCTAAAATCGCTAGGTGGATTCGATGAAATTCCGAAAACGCTCTAGCTGGGTGTTTTTGCCTAGCACAATTAAGACATCTCCTGCTTCTAAACGACTCGTGGCGGTCGCTTCAATACGATCGAGGGTATTCGCCTTGATAATGGTGATGATATTCACCCCTGTTTTTTGACGTAGCTGGCTTTTTTCAAGGGTTTGAAAAAGAAAAGGGCAAGCCTCAGGTACGGTAAACCACTCGAGTAGGGTATCCCCCACCAACGCCAAGCGAGAAGAGACTTCAGGCAAGACATTCGGGCTGGCTTCATGGAATTCGGACTCAAATTGATGCCGCAATAAAAGCCCCATGCTATGGGCTTCTTGCATGGTAAATCCTAAACCGATTAAACTGGAATGAATCAAGCGATGCCCCGATTCTAGCTCGTCATAAATTACCGCATCGGCTCCTGCCTCGTAGAGAGGTTCAACATCACTCCGATACTTGGCTCGTGCAACAAGGCGTAAGTCGGGGTTGAGTTCTCGTGCGTGAAAGAGAATCTCGGTGGCAATGGGACGAATGGGAACAGTTACCACTAGCATTTCGGCGGATTGAATCCCCACCGCCTCCAAAACAGAGCAAGAGGTCGCATCCCCAAAGGTAGCAGAAATCCCTTCAGCGTGTAGATTTTTCACTGTTTGTGGATTGCTTTCAATCACTTGATACGCCACTTGTTCAATCCGCAAGGCTTCGGCTAGCTGTTGTGCCACAGGCCCATACCCCACCAGTATCACCCGATAGGTTTGAGTTGAGGAGAGCGTGGTTTGAGTCTGAAAGGCAAGGAGTTCATGCTGATCCCACGCCTTAAAATAAGGCGTTAAGACCTGTTGCCCTTGATTGAAAATCAAGCGAAGCACCAGTGGCGTAATCAACATGCTCAAAACAATCGCATGAGTAATGGGATTCAACCACACGTTAAACCAGTCGGCAATGGGGGAGCTAGGGAGAATCGCTGATTCCAAATGGTGCAGCACCATAAAAGAGAGTTCCCCCACTTGAAATAAAACGAGGCTTGCGGTAATCGCCACTTGCCAAGGGAGTTTCGCATTTTTCGCCGCCCATAAACCCACACACACTTTACTGAAGAGGAGTCCTAGTAAAACGAGTAAAATAAGTTGCCATTGCGATTGTAAAACGTGCAAGTTCAATAACGCCCCTAAGGACACAAAAAATAAAGAGGCAAACACATCTCGAAACGGGCGACTATCACTTAAGACTTGCTTACTGTACAAGCTACCACTTAAGGCTAAACCTCCCACCAATGCCCCTGCTTCCATGCCAAGCCCCACCGCATTCGCCAAAAATGCCATGCCAATGCCTAAGCTAAACACCAGCAGGGTAAAGAGTTCTCGATTACGCGTTTGAGCAAAGCGATCCACAATAGCAGGCACGAGCTTAAAACTTAAAACGACGGTCAGTAACAAGCCTAAAACAGCTTGTAAAAGGCTCGTCAAGAAAGGAAGCATCTCAAGCGAAGCTCCCCCCTCATTGTAGAGGCGACCCGCCATCGGCACAAGGATTAAAAGGGGAATCACAGCAATATCTTGCACAATTAAAGTACCAATCGACACACGCCCCACCGTGCTTGCAAGTTCATCCGCATCTTCAAGGCACTTTAAAACTAATGCGGTTGAACTTAAGGACAACACACCGCCTAGCATAAACGCCAAGAAGGGCGGTGCGTGTAGCACAAAGAGAAAAATCGATCCAAGCAGAACCGTACCTGCTAACATGTAGCGTACCCCGACGTTTAACGCAATGGATTTTAAACGCTTCAGTTTGGCAGGCGACAATTCCAAGCCCAGCATAAAAAGCAGAAAAATTAAACCTAGCTCCGCCATGCCTTCAATGGTAGGCATGTCTTGCATCCATTTCAAGCCGTAAGGCCCTGCAATCGCCCCGGTTAGCATTAAGCCCAAAACAGGAGGCAAGCCCACACGATGAAACAACAGAGCCACCCCCGTGGAAGCGATTAAAACCGTGGCAACAGAGGCATCAAACATCATTAAAACAACAATTCAACAGGCGATTCCAAATACGCCTTCATGCGGTTGATAAAGCGAGCGGTATCCGCTCCATCGACAATACGGTGATCCGCACTAATCGAGAGATTCATCACTTGCCCGACGACGACTTCATCTTTGTCGTTGACCACAGGAACTTTTCGCACTTGATTCACCCCTAAAATCGCCACTTCAGGGGCGTTAATAATAGGAATCCCCATGAGTCCGCCAATGCTCCCGATACTGGAAACGGTAAACGTACCGCCTTGCATGTCTTTGGCGGTGAGCTTGCCTGCTCGTGCCGATTCACCAAGGCTTTGAACAGCTTCTGCTAGCTCAAATAAGGAGAGCTTTTCCGCATCAGGCACGACAGGCACGACTAAACCATTGGGTGTATCCACCGCAATACCCAAATGCACCGATTGAAATTGCTGAATTTGCGTTTCGTCTTCATTGAGTCGGCTATTGAGTTGGGGAAACTCTTGCAAGGCGAGGGCGGTGGCTCTTAAAACAAAAGTCAATGGCGTGATTTTAATCCCTTGCTTGCTCCCAATTGTTTTTACGTCGCTTCGCAAGGCTTGTAGTTTGTCCATGCGGATTTCATCGACATACGCAAAACTTGGGATATTTTGCGTGCTATTGAGCAAACGCTCCCCTATTTTTTTACGAATGCCCGAATAAGGCAGGGTTTGAGCAGGGGTAATGGGGCGTGCCATCGTAAAAGAACGGCTCTTGGAAGTGCTGCTAAATCGATGCACATCATCAGGGGTAATGCGTCCAAACTTGCCTGTGCCTTGTACATGGTGTAAATCCACCCCGAGATTTTTCGCCAGTTGACGGGTCGCAGGGGCGGCTAAAGGGAGGGCGGTCTCATAAGAAACGGAAGGGTGAGGGGGCAGAGTCGTGCTTGCCATCGTTGGGGCTTCTACGAGGATTGCCTCTTTTAAGGAAGAGGCTTTAGCAGGAACAGCATCGACCGTTGGCGAGGCAGGGGCTTGCACTTGGGGTAACGCCTCTGCTTCCCCGAAGTAAATATCGACAAGGGGACTTCCCACAGGCAGGATTTCGCCGACGGGGGCGTATCGTTTAAGGACAATCCCTTGACGAGGGGCGGGGATTTCAACGGTTACTTTATCGGTCATCACTTCCACAAGGGCTTGATCTTCTTGAACGGCTTGTCCTTCTTCAACCAGCCATGTCATAATCTCGCCTTCCGCAACGCCTTCGCCAATATCAGGTAAAGTAAACGTTAAAATGGTTTCCGTTTGCGTGTTAGAAGATGCCACCATGATGAAGTCCCTCATTTGCGTTAAGATGCACACAACCTTATCATAACACAAACCTATGGATTGATTTGACAATGCCTCATTTTTTTTGATATGATGTTCAGGTGCTAAATCCAAATCAATGCTTAGGTTTTTTCTCGTTATGGTTGCCCCTTCTCTTTTTACCCGAGTCCATGATAATACGGTTCGCTTTTTAGCCCCTCATGCGAAGAAGCCTTTTAATCGATTTTTGGGTCAAGAAGTTTTTGGAAGTGGCGTTCCTCATGTGGCATTGGGCATGAACTTTGGGGATCGTGTTGATCAGTTTTATCAGCAGTTTGCTCAAGAGGTCGGCTCTTATGTGGCGACTTATCAATTTAGCAAACTGGTTGAAAAACTGTATGATGCGGACATCAAATCCATGAAGCCTGAAGATCGAGAAAAAGCCTTAGCGTGGAAATCTATGGGCGTCGCATTGGCAAGTCTGCCCGTATTAGCGGCGACCGATTATTCCGCCATGTATTTGAGAAATTACCTCACGAGTAAAACCTTTAAAACGCATGATTTTGTGGAACTCGTGGGCTTAAGTCATAAGCAACAAAATCCTCAACAGCCAGAAAGTAACGCTCATAAAAAAGAACGGCATCAATTTGAAAAAGAACAACTGCTAATGATAGCCAAAGCCTTGGGAATCAGCCTCTCTCTTGGAGCATTGGGAGTGGCATGGACGCGTTCACAAATGAAAAAAGGGGCAAGCCTTCCGAAATGGATCACGCAGGAGTTTAAAATCCCTTTTACAGATAAGTTGAATCAAGCTAAGGGTATTCGGACGTCTCTTTTTAAGTTGTTGAGTTTTAAAGACGGTAAAATGGACAACATCACCGATTTACAGGTCTTTTCTACGTTTGGTTCTTTTGGTTATGCGGGTTTGATTTTTTCAGCACGCGATATGGTCGAGCGTTTTGAGTGCATCGTTAAATTTGCGTGGTACGGTTTTGCCAATATGATTATTCCCAATGCGGTGAATAAAAAGTTAGAACCATGGCTTGAGAAAAAAGCACAGGGCAATACGGATCGAAAAAGCGTATATAGCTTTTTAGCCACCGTTGCGACTGGGGCGTTTCTCTATGCCATGCCTCCGACACTTGCGTGTTTGTTTACCCGTAAAGACCGAGCCGAAGCCTTGCAGGCTCAAAATAAACCTAAAATAACGGAATAGAAGACACAACTAAAAAAATCCCGCACGTCAAATGAGGTGCGGGAACTAACACTGCTCTGAAAAAACGGCGTTTGTTTTATTATTCGTATTTTTTACTCTGTTGCAAGGCTTTGGCAATGCGTTCTTGTCCTGATACATCCATGTGTTGAGCCATGGCATGTAAAAACGCATTGCCTGATTCGGCCGTTGTGTTTGGTGTAATCACACTAGACGGTGTCGTTACAAAGGGAGACTTCTTTCCCGTCTCTTGCGTATAACGCTGAGCTTGTTTACGAGCAATGGCTTCTTTGACTCGTAAATTCACGCCTTCTGTTGACTCAGTAGGGGGTGTTGGTACAGAGGCAAAGCCTGCGAGCTTCATTTTTTCACGTACACGTTCTAAGGTATGCTGTTTGGCTGTTTCGTGGCGAGATGGACTAACGGCACGAGACCTAGTAGAAACGCTTATAGAGCTTTCCATTTCTCGAAACGCAAGGGGGGGCATCGTGGAAGAAGGGGTTGAAGGCATAGGGGCTTTCATCCATTGACGACGTAGCGTATCGGCAAATTTAAACAAGGCAAAAAAGGAAATCCCACTGAAAATAAAGAGTCCCAAGAGTAAGCCCAAGTGATTCTTCGCCCATTGTGCCAACAATAACAGCAACTCATAGCTGGCTTGACGAATCCCTTGAGGTGCCGCCTCCTCTTCAGAGAGGCTTTCATCTTCCAAGACTTCACTGGCAATAGCGGTGGGTAGATTCGCTTCTTTTGGTGTATTAGGCAACAACTCTTGCGGTATTGCTTTAAGTTCCGTGTTCGGTGAAAGTGGTGCGGTCTTTTTAATTTCCGTCGGGATTTGTTTTGCCGTTTCACTTTCAATCGCAAGGAACACGTCTCCTGATTTTGTGCCTGCTTTCTTAGAGGCAATGGGTTTCACACGATGAGAGGCGAGGGGAGAAATAAGGGGAGATGCCACCGTTTTAATGGGAGACGAGCCGAGTTCACGAAATCCCACAATCGGCATGTCCAGATGATGCCCTTCAATGCGTAATTGAATGTGTCCGTCTTCCAAATACTTCACGCTTACGCCATGAATGGAGGGGGCTTTTTCATAAAAAATGCCAAGCTGATTGCCTAGCACATGCGTTTCATACAAATCCAACACCACCTGATTCGACTGTTTTTTGGCTTCATGACGAAGCGGGGCATCGGTATGCACATAAAGGTAAAGCGAACCATTCGTTTCATGCAAATCAATACGATTGACCTGACTCAGTGCCAAGGCTTCGACTTGAGAACACAAAGTCAATAGTATTAACAATACAACAGGTACAACACCATACACCGATTTAAACATCGTCGTCAACACGTGGATTGGATTCATCTATTTTGTCTCTCTCATTCATTTTATTTTACAAAAACGTAGTGTTAGTTTAAAGCATCCTTTTTTGGACTTATAGTCGTCTCCATAATTTCTTGTAGAGCGTCTATACGTTGTCGCTACGA
>CAZDMD010000031.1:0-17360 GCA_964506805.1 uncultured Vampirovibrionales bacterium
ACATCGAGAATCGTACCGACAACGAAGACGCTAGATGCTATTTAATCGTTTAATTGGTATAGGTTTAACCTGATTTGGCAATCTGAAAGACAGGAATGTAAATGGCAGCGAACATAAAAAGCAAAATCCCCCCTAATACAACCGTCATTAAAGGCTGAATGAGTTCTGTCATGGCGTGCATTTGACTTTCCACTTCTTCATCCATAAACACAATACACTTACGGAGCATCTTTTCAAACTCACCACTTTGTTCGCCGACGCTCATCATTTTGGTAACCATCGGAGGCATAATGGCTTCTTTTTCTAAGGCTTTGGCAAGTCCTCCCCCTAGCATTAAGGAATCATTCGCTGACTTAAAGGCTTTTTTAAATACCAGATTCGGTACTGTTTCCCCAGCGGTCATCATCGCTTCGGTTAAAATAATACCACCTGCAATCATCGTACAAAGGGTTGTGATATAGCGTAGGGTATAAATACGGGTAACCAAGCTCCCTAAAACAGGGATTTGTAATAAAAGTTGATCCACTAGGGGTTTGCCAGCCCCTAATCGGAATGTATTAAAAGCGACTGCTCCTGCAACGGTGGCAATTAAAACACCCCACCAAAAATTTTGAAAAATCTCACTGGCGGTTAATAACATTTGCGTAATAAAAGGGAGTCCTTCTTTTTGCGAAGCAAAAAACTCTTTAAATTGAGGCACTACCACGACTAACATGAGTATGATGACACCGACAATAATCACAAAAGAAATACCAGGTAAAATCATCGCCTTTTGGACTTTTTTCTTTAACGTCATATTACGCTGCATGAGTTCACATAAGGCTCTTAATGCCTGATCCAAATCCCCTGTTTGTTCCCCCATTTTAATCATGGTAATGAATAAACGCTCAAAAATACGAGTTTGACTCATGGCCTCTGAAAAAGACTTCCCGTTAATAACCTCTTGCCGAACCTGCCCCAGTAGCTGTCTGAGTTTCGTATGAGTTGCTTGCTGTTCTAAAATAAAAAGTGCTTCAATCAGCGAAATCCCCGCTTCTAAAATAGAAGCCAACTGCTGACAAAAAATAAGCACTTGCTTGGCAGGCACTGGGGGAATAAGACCGCTTAATAAGTCGCTAATCTCATTGGGTGAAGCCTGCCTACTCTCTTTCATTTGGGTGAGATTTTGAACCAGTAATCCCATTTCACGGAGTTGTTTTTTAGCATCCATGACGCTTCCCGCTTCAAGTCGAGCGCTAACCACACTATTATTGACTGGATTTAACGCTTTATATGAAAAAACAGGCATTAGGTTTAACTTGCTCCATGAAAGCCCAGCGTCCGCCGAACTTCTTTTGTGGTGGTAATTCCTAGTCGGATAAGACGCTTTGCATCATCGCTCAATAAACGCATTCCGTTTTGAAGGGCGGCATCTTCAATTTCAATGGTAGAAGCTCCTTCATCAATCAGTTTAGCAATATCCCGATTGATGCTCATAACCTCATAAATGCCTTGTCGTCCTTTAAAGCCAACATAATCGCATTTGGGACAACCCTTGGGGGCATACAGCTTTAAAGGTGTGCCGTCTTCATTTGGATCGCTACCCAATAATTCAAGATCTTCTGCACTAGGGATTGTTTCTTCTTTGCAATGAGGACATAAAGCTCTCACTAAACGTTGAGCCACAATACCAATCACCGAAGTCGACACCAAATACGCAGGCGCTCCCATATCAAGCAATCGAGCCACTGTTTTAGCACAACTATTGGCGTGAACCGTACTAAGGACTAAGTGTCCTGTCATGGCGGCTTGAAGTGCGGCTTCTAGTGTTTCAGCATCTCGAATTTCCCCTAACATAATAACATCGGGATCTTGCCGTAATAAGGCTCGTAAGGCAGAGGCAAAGGTGAGTCCTGCCTTGGGTTGCACCTGCATTTGATTCACCCCTGCCAATACATATTCAACAGGATCTTCAATAGTAGAGATATTACTTTCAGGGGTTGAAATTTTACGCAAGGCGGCGTAAAGCGTGGTGGTTTTCCCCGATCCTGTAGGCCCTGTAACGAGAATAATCCCATGCGGTGAATGAATCATTTCATTAAGGCGTTTATAGTTTTCTTTGGAAAGTCCTAAACGATTCAACTGCCCTGAACCCGAATTCATTTTCAGGACACGAATGACCATTTTTTCCCCATATTGCAAAGGAATGGTGTTTAATCGCATATCCACGGTAACGCTACCCATTAAATGTTTGAGCCTTCCGTCTTGGGGACGCCTTCTTTCAGACACATCCAGCTTTGCCATGACTTTCAGTCGTGAAATAATAGCAGGTGCCATTTTGATTCCGATACTGTGGACTTCTCTTAAGATGCCATCCACACGAAAACGAATTAAAAGACGCTGTGGTTGAGGTTCAATATGAATATCGGAGGCGTTTTGTTCAACGGCTTCATTCAAAAGCACATTGACAAATTGAACAACGGGGGCGGAATCCGCCGTTACTTCGGCATGAAGATTATTCGTTTGTTCTTCGTCAATCTGTGTTTGATCCAGATCGTTGGTGAGTGCTTGAATGACGTTGTCCGCATCAAACTTCGTGGAATAATAGTGATCAATTAAACGTGTCATTTCAGAAGATGTCGATACCTTTGCAATCACCCGATACCGTGTCATTAACGCCACATCATCTAAAACTTTGGTGTTATCAGGATGAGTAATCACCACCTCTAAACGTCCATTATCGGCATCTAATTTATGAGGCAATAGTAAGTTGGCTTTAATGAATTGAGTAGGCAAAAGCGACATGACGTCAGGCTTAATCACAATGTCGTTCGAATTGATATAATCCAAGCCATGTAACTCCGCCAAACAAATCCCGAGCTGTTCTTCAGTAACTAAACCTGAACGAATTAAAACCGTACCTAAGGTATTGCCTGTGGCTTTTGATTCTGCTAAAGCACCCCCCAATTGTTTTTCAGAAATGAACTGCTTGGCGAGTAGTATGTCTCCGATGCGTCTTCCTTGCTTGGAAATGATACTTTTTTTGGGTGCTTCTGGTGATAAAAAAGGGGTTTTAACAGGCATCTTAAGTATGGCGGAACTCTCTCCTCCTACAGGCACTTGTTTAGGAAGCGGTGTGCGTGCATCAGAAGACTCTATGTCCGTTTGAGTCTCTAAAGAAAGTGTAGGTGTTTCAATCGTATCCGCAGGCATACTGGTTTCTTGCACCGTATTTTGCGGCGTACTATTTTTATTTTTTTGTGGATTAAAAAGGGGATTAAATACCATTGGAAAAATCCTAGTTCACACACCATACGTTACCAAGTCCATGATTCGACATTTCCAAGCGTTCAATTCAAACGAATACCCTATTTAATGTAATGCTTAATGTCGTTGCTTTATTTTTACATTCGAATCTTGAGTTCTAATGAGCTTGCTCATATCAGTGGCATTTTAAATCGCCTATAGTATAAATGTGAAGTTAAGAATCAAAGTAGCGTCTGAATACTTTGAGAATAAAAAATAGTTCAAAAAAGATGTTTAAGTTATAATTAAAATTGCTTTATTAAAATAGTGAAATAAAGCTCGCCTCATGTTACAAGATTTACAATCGTGTAGGTATCGCGTTTATGGATGCAACAACTTTACTTTCGGTCGGAAGTTTTCAGCCGATTCCCTTTCCCGCCCCTGTGGCACTCCTTCAAATTCTACTAGTCGTGGGCTTTTTTACACATGCCCTCCCCATGAATGTGGCACTCACGGGTGGTTTGGTTTCCGCTATCTTGTTGTTAATGGGCGGTAAAGATGAAAACGCCTTCACCACTCGTGCAGGACGCACCCTCGCTGCCAGTCTTCCCATTTTTACAACAGCAGCGATTACACAAGGCATTGTACCGCTTCTTTTCTTACAAGTGCTATATGGTCCTCTGATTTATAGTTCTTCTATCGTCATGGCGTTGCCTTGGGTGGCAGTTTTATTTCTGATTATTTTTGCCTACTATGGACTTTATATCTATAATTATGGCAAGCAAAAAATGGAGTTGATGAAAGCGCCTTGGGTTTTGATTGCGTCAAGTTTACTCTTTATGGTGGTGGGATTCATCTTCTCAAATAATATGACGCTGATGTTGACGCCTGAAAAGTTCTTGCCGATGTATCAAGCCAGTCCTGCTGGAGCGAATTTAAACCTCACAGAAGCCACCTTGATTCCACGTTACTTGCACTTTGTAGGGGCAGCTTTTTCAGTTACCTCTTTGGTGTTAGGATGCTTTGGTCTCTATCATCAAAAACGAAACGCCGACTACGGGAATTGGCTGGTGAAGCTCGGTGCCAGTGGCTTTATCGGGATTACGCTGGTTCAAACCTTGATTGGCTACTGGTTCTTTTGGTCAACCCCTGAGGCTTTTCAAACCGCTAAAATGACGACGCATCTGCTCAATACCTCGTTAGGGCTTGAAGCGATTGCCTTAATCGCTATGGGGATTGCTGCTAAAAAAGCCTGCGGAAAAGCCTTTACCGTTGGTTTGGTCAGTGCTACTGTCTTAATTGCGGGCATGGTCTACTTGCGTCATTTGCTCCGTTTGTTTATGACGGATCAATACATGCAGCCCTTGTTTGATGCACAGCCTGTTGTCGTACAGTGGCCTATTTTAATTGTATTTGCGGTTTTGGCTGTTGCCATGATTGGCTATTTTGTCTGGTTAGGTAAAACCGTCTTTAAAGCCTATAACCAAAATTAGGAGATATAAGTTCATGACATCTGAAAAATGTTCTTTAGAACCGCACGCATCTTGCGACAATAAATATGATTTAGACGCTAAAGAGGTTTCCTTTAGTCGACGTGCCTTTTTTGGGGGTATCATCGGCTTAGGGGCAACCCTTTGGGCTTTACTCGTCGGAGGCACGCCGATTTTGAGCTTTCTATGGCCTAAAAAGAGTGAAGCCGTCGCCATTAGTGAATTGGTGTTAGATTTTAAATTAGCCGATTTCCCTGAGGGTGCTTCTAAAAACTTTATTTTTGGATCTATTCCTGCCTTACTGATTCATGGGAAAGGCGGTAAATTAACCGTTTTTAATGCCAAGTGTACACATTTAGGCTGTACGGTTGGGTATCAAAAAGATAAAAACCTGATTTACTGTGCCTGTCATGGAGGGACTTACGATCCGAACACAGGTAAAAACGTCGGAGGCCCACCGCCAGCACCGCTAACGCCTCTCGTGGCAGAAGTCGCGGCGGACGGTACCATTACCGTGAAAAAAGCCTAGTGGATTTATAGAACGTCTTAAAAGGATTTAAACAAAATGATGTTTCAGTCGTTAAAAAATATCAATTTAACCGAAACGCTCATTGACTGGCTCGATCAACGTGTGCCTGTCAAAGCAGCGGTTGAATTTGCAGGACACAAGGAAGTGCCTGTGCATAAGCATTCCGTTTGGTATTATATGGGTGGTATTGCCGCCTTATTTATGGGGATTCAGTTTGTAACGGGCTTTTTACTGATGTTTCACTACGTCCCTACCTTTGAAGGGGCGTATGCGTCTGTGCAAGCCATTAACATGAATGTTCCTTTTGGCTGGTTGATTCGTTCCATGCACAGTTGGGGAGCGAACTTGTTCATTCTCGTTTTATTCATTCACATGTTCAGCACCTATTTTATGAAAGCGTATCGAGCCCCTCGAGAGTTTACTTGGCTCTCTGGCTTGGGACTCGTGGGCTTAGCCATGGTCTTTGGTTTTACAGGTTACATGCTCCCTATGGATGAAATTGCCTATTTCGCTACTAAAGTCGGGGTGGATGTCGCTGGTGAAGCACCGTTTGTGGGTAAATTTGTGGCAGAATTTGTGCGTGGCGGGTCTGATATTGGACAAGTTACCATGAACCGATTCTTTAGCTTGCATGTGATTGCCTTACCCCTTGCGATGATGGGCTTGTTTGGCTTGCACGCCATGTTGATTCAATTACAAGGCATCAGTGAACCTGAATCGGTTCAAAAATTGCCTAAAGCTGAGCGTAAATACGAAAAGTTCTTCCCTGATTTCTTCAAGAAAGATGTCTTCGTGTGGTTTGCGGTGCTGGTGGTTTTCATGCTTTTTGTAACCATGTCTCCTTGGGGATTAGGCCCTGCTGCCGATCCTGCCGCCATGGCACCTGTGGGCATTAAGCCTGAATGGTATTTCTTATCACAATTCCAAGCCTTGAAGCTCTTTCCTGCTCATATTCTCTTCTTTGAAGGGGTACATGTGGCGATGGTCGCCATTGGGGCTGCCTTTGGATCGCTTGCTATTGTGCCTTTATTGGATAGCACAGGGAAGTATCCATTGATTTCTAAGTTTGCTACAGTATACGGAGTCATCTTTTTGATTGGCTGGCTCTTCTTAACCATATGGGGGTGGATGTAATGTTTCCAGTATGGGAAGTTCCAAACGTCGGTAGTGGATGGATTATCGGAATCACCGCGATTCTCCACGTCTTTATTTCGCATTTTGCAATTGGAGGCGGAGCGTTTCTTGCCTTTACAGAACAGCTTGCCTATAAAAAGCAAGATGATCAAATTTATGACTACTTGAAAAAACATTCTAAGTTTTTTCTTTTACTTACTACAGTCTTGGGTGCAATGTCAGGAGTCGGTATTTGGTGGACGATTGGGCTTGCCAGTCCCAACGGTACACAAACTTTGCTTCAAAACTTTTCCCTGTTTTGGGCGGTGGAATACATCTTTTTTGCGGTTGAACTCGCCACCTTTTTAGCCTATTACTACACTTGGAATAAATTAGATCGTAAAACGCATCTCAAGTTGGCGTGGATTTACATTGCCGTTTCTTACTTTACCTTGTTTGCGATTAACGGCATTTTGACCTTTATGCTGACTTCGGGCGGTTGGGATTTCACCAAAGGAAATATCGGAGACGCTTTCTTTAACCCTGGATTCTGGCCTGCCTTAGGCTTGCGTATGTTTATTATGATGGCACTCGCAGGTATTTACGCCTTTTTTACCTTGAGTCGTGATAAAGAAATGAATCCTGATGCCAAAGCCTACATGCTCAAGTATTCGGCGAAATGGTTATTGCCTGCTCTTATTTTAGGGCCACTGTTTGTGATTGCCTATTTATTCGTCTTACCTGAAGCCACACAACAAGTGATTGTCAGTGGTTTAAGTAGCGTGGGCGAAGGTAACTTTTCCATTTTAGCCAAATCTATCTTTATGACGCTGGTTTTTGCTTTGGGATTATTCGGCATGGTACTCGCTGGACCTTACTTAAATCCAAGAGCCTTTAATACCACCTTTGCGGCGATGATTTTAGCCGCTGGCTTTGGTTTTATGTTTACCGAAGAATGGTCTCGTGAAATGATGCGTAAGCCTTATGTGGTTTATAATTACATGTATTCCAACGGTTTACGCAAGCATGAGATTGATGCGGTGAATCAAAAAGGATTCTTCAATCATCATACCTTTGCCAATGCCGAACTCACCACGTTAAAAGCAGGGGATACCGTCGGTAAAGGGCAGCTGATGTTTCGCTACCAGTGTACGTCTTGCCATACGGCAACAGGCAATGGGTATCGTAGCATGAAGCGTCTGCTCGGTAGTCGAGACAAAGAAGCGATTACCAATTTACTCACGCTGATGAAAGACAATCACAAGGTGGATGACAAAGGCGTGGCGAAAACCATGTATCATGGTTATATGCCGCCTGTGGTGGGTCATCAGGATGAACTGGATGCCTTAGCCGATTACTTGGCGACTTTAAACACCGAACCCAAAGAGGGTGAGGCTTCGTTAGCGAATGTCTCTAGCGAAAGTCCCCAAAGCTAATACATCCCTTTGTTTTTAAATTAAAAGACTTCTTCTGTAGAGGGAGTCTTTTTTGTTTATGCCCACATATCAAAATAGGCTTTCACATCTTTTTTGAAGAGTTCATCATGCTTCGGCTTTTCGGCTTGTATCATTTGGTATTCTAAATTCAGACGTGTCTGTAAGGTATCAATTCGTTTTTGCCATTGAAACAGCTGTTGCACGAGGCGATCATGCCCTGCAATGACATTCGGATTATTGGGATTTAAATCTCCCACGTTATACACTTTTGAAATCGCATCATTAATGCGGTATTGGGCTTGAGCCAACGCCATTTGTTGGAATTGAATATCCATTTCACGAGAAGACAAATAGCTACTTCTCGCCCCTGCTGTAACAAACATGGGTGTGTTTATCTCCGTTTAAATTGGGGTTCAGTACGCAATACGATACAAGTGAACATACTGCCTTGAGGGATTCTTTGGTCAGGTAAAATTGATTGATTGGGTGGAATGGGGAGTGAGGGTCAAGGAGGGTTCTGGTTAGAAAAATCCTAGATAGAACTTTATGATTGTCTATATACATAAAAACAATCTTGAATCAATTTGATGCTAGTCTATTTATATTTGGACTAGATATTTGTAAAAAAGTGAGGCTAAGTGCCGTTAAAAGTGGCTGGTCTTAGCCTGCACCTAAGTAACTAAAGTTTTGCTTAATACCCTCTGAAATAAGTTTGTTTAAACTCTCTGATTCTGTTTTCATGGCTTCATGTTGTTTTTCCAAACGTTCTTTTAATAATTGAAAGCGTTTGTCTTGCTGATGGAGGCGGTTCACAAATTGTTCATAGTAATGATACGCCGCACTGTTGGGATCTAAGTTGGCAGCAGCGTTCATCACGCGATCCAATACGCCCATGACACGCAGTCGAGCTTGTGTCATTTGCTGTAAATCAAACTGTATATTTAAAATTTGTGCCTGCAACATATACTTCCGTGCACTGGATGCGGCTAATCCCATTTTTAGTTGTCCTCTTCGTCCTATTTTAGCAACGTGTGGTGCTTGTTGAATGTTTGGATGATTGGTTTGCCATTAAATGCTATATCCAAGAGCATAAAGGCATCTCGCTCGATATTTTGTGCTAGTGTATTGAAAAAAAATGACAGAAAAAGTTACAATTGAATTACATCAAGAGAGACATCGGACTCTCTAACAAGTAGGTTCTAAATTGCGTAATCTGTTGCCGTACACGCTCTAATAGCATCACGGCAGGAAGGCGGACATCTAAATCTTCGTAAGAATCTCTAACGCCTTGAGCTTGTGGATGAAGCGTAAGGCAATCCCCTTCCACACACCTAAAATCATCCGACTGATCTTGAATTACGGCTAAGCTCGCCAGTAGAACCTCTTCGGTGGTGGCGAATCGGCTTACGAGTTGAGAGAAGGGCATCGGGGCGTTGGCTTTTTTTAGCAATAAAAATAAGCCTTGATGCATCGCTTTTAAAAAAACCGCCAGAGGCATTTCCAGTGCGACTTCTTGATACTTGCCTCCTACCAGATGAATCGTTTGGGCTTGACTTTGAGTCAAGAGACTCTCTAAAATGGCTTGAGAGGGTGGTAAATCCCACAAAATAAGCGTTTCACAGGGTGAGACTTCTTGACGACTCACGATGTGAGAGGCTTGCACAAAAGGGATACGGGGCGTTTTACCTTCATTGTAAATCAGGGTATTTTCGTTGGCTTGCATCAATAATTGTGAGACAAAGTCGGCGACATGGGGACGGTGGCGATGATCCAAAAACACAGGAGATTTAGAGCGTATTGAAGAGGCGAAAGGGGATGCCCCCGATTGGGTTTGTCGTTCTAATGTCTCTAAAGAAGACGACGTATGAGGTGAAGGCGTTTTAGAGGCACTGAAATTAGGGGCTTCAGGTACTTGGACTTCAGGTACTTGTGTCTCATAGACTTGGGTTTCATGAACCAAAGCAGGGCGTGATGCCTCACCCGCCACTTTCAAGTCTTTAATGGTAAGACGAACAGGCGTACCTTGCCCATACGTATTTTTTTCAATGGTACACGCCACATGGTAACGCTTGCCTGCATCTAGCTTGAAATTCGCCCCACATTTCCACAGCAAGGCTTCTACACTCTGTAATTGCCCTTTGACAAAGCCTTGACGCTCTGCAGGTTCAAACATCACTTTTAAGTGATTCGCCGTCGCTCCCAAAGGACGTTGGGACGCAACTTTCACATCTTCTAGCACAAATAAGGGACTGGGATTGGACATCCCATACGGAGCGAGGCGTTCTAGGGCTTCGACAAAACCCACATGAAGGGCATCAAAGCCGACTTTTGCATCCACTTCAATGACAGGACGAATCATTTCTTCATCCAAAACCTCTTCGGCGATTTGCCACAGATCTTCTTTAAAGTTTTTCAGCTTTTCCAAAGGCAAGGCAAAGCCCGCTGCTCCTGCGTGGCCGCCCATGTGAAGAAAGTAATGACTCAATTTTTCAAGCTGTTCGGTTAAATGAAAGCCTGAAATGCTACGAGCCGAACATCTCACTTTGTTTTCTGCCTCTTCCACGACCATCATAAAGGTAGGCAATTTGTACTTTTCAATCAAACGACTTGCCACAATGCCAATCACACCAGGATTCCAATCAGGCGACGCAAGGATGATAGCCTTTTTACCGTCGATGCCCCCATTGAGTTGAAGATACTGTTCCGCTTCTAAGAAGGTTTTATCGCAAAGTTCTTGTCGTTTACGGTTCAACTGTTCCAGCAATAGAGACAGTTCAGACGCTCTCACGTCGTCTTGTGTCGTTAAAAATTCAACGCCTTCGGTAGCATTTTGCAAACGCCCCAACGCATTGAGGCGTGGCCCAATCGTAAAGCCGATGGTCTCCGCATTTAAAACCACCTCTTCCCCCACCCCAGCTGATTTTAACAAAGCATTTAAGCCCAAACGCTTCCGTTGATTCAACTGCATTAAACCCAACTGCACCAGCAAGCGATTTTCCCCCACAAGGGGAACCATATCTGCGACAAGCCCAATGGCACATATATCGAGCAAGGCATCACTGGCATGCTGTGCTTCTGTTTCAGAGAGTCGGGCTTTAAGCAACGCATCACAGAGCTTATACGCCACGCCTGCCCCAGACAAATGCCCAAGCCGATGCGTCTCAACATCCTCAAGTCGTTGTGGATTCACATTCGCAACTGAAAGCGGGAGGTTTTCAGGCAGTTCGTGGTGATCCGTTACAATGGTATCCACATTTAAGCCTTTAAGAAGGGAGATTTCATTAAAGTTGGAAATACCTGTATCAGTAGTGATAACGAGCTTGATTTGTCGAGACGAGGTCAAACGAAGCAAGGCGTTTGCATTCAAGCCATGTCCTTCACTGGCACGATCAGGAATATAAAAACTGACATTCGCCTTCAAATACCGATGCAAGGTCTCATAAAAAATAGACGTGCCTGTAATGCCATCGACATCAAAATCGCCGTAAATTAAAATCGCCTCTTGGGCATCAATCGCTTTTAGGATGCGTTCTAAAGCAAGGTTCGCATCAGGCAAGGCTTCCACAGGAAGCAAATCAGCCTTGTCAGGAGATTTCAGGAAACTCGCCACGTCGGCTTCACTACGAATCTTGCGGTTATACAGCAATCGAGCTAGTACCTGCTGCCCTGATTCGCCAGTCGTGGCGTTTAGCAACGCTTCAGGGAGTTCTACATCAGGCGAACCACCACGAAATTGCCAAATCGTGGGCTTATCGGTGAGTAAGGCTTTTTCAGGAGCGAGCGTTGTCATAGAAAGTTCCTTTTTGAATCATTATCATCATAACCTAAATAGAGGTCAAAATTAAAAGGTATTTTGTAACAATTCTATTTTTAAGAGGTGATTTATTTTGACACTGTACAATAAATCATGTAAACTAAAAAACTAGTTTACTACAATTATAGTTTTTAAATAAGAAGAGTTTACAATATGCAACTTCAGTCTACAATGCAAAGACGACCAACAGCTGTTGCCAAGGCTTTTATTTCTCGTCAAGGCGTTTCTTTTGTCCAAAGGAATACGCCGCCGACGGTGGACTTAAAAACCGTTCAAATCACTCCCGACTGGCAAGATTCCAAAGACTTTAGAACAACAGCCAGAACCGTTTTATTGTCAGGACTAGGGGCTTTGGGAGGAATAATCCTACACGGTCTTCAAGGCGGGTCTCATCAATTCGGAAGTGCTGTCAATCAAACGAGGCATGCTTTAGAACAACAAAAATTACTGGGGCTATCTGCTCTTATTGGTACGGCAGTAGGAGCAGGGGTGGGATTGTTATGGAGATTTTTCGGTGCGAAAGACATGAAGCCAGCCGAATCAATTGCAAGAGAAAGATACGAAAGACAAAACCGTGTTCAGCTATTGAACACAGGGGTTGTGGGTCAATATAAAGAAGTTCCTCTTTTGGCGGCGGGGATTCATTCTGAAGGCACAGTCCAAACCCCTTACTTCATCAATGATGAACCCTTTAGTACTTACAATCATAATAATTCCAATGACTTGCTTAATAACTTACTTTTATTACACATGGTAAGTAATTTCAATCGACGCCCCGAAGTAAATCACTACTATCCGCATCGTGATTCTTTTAATCGTTCTCGTTCTTTTCGAACTTCAGGTATGACAACAACGTCTCCCTTTAAGTCCTCCTCTGACGGAACGAAATCTAGTGGTCGAGGGTTTGGAGGATCTACCTTAAAAACATCAAGTTCTAGTCGCAGTTCTCGAAAATAAGTCTCAGGAAGAACAACTATAAATCATAAGCAAAGTCTAACGCTTCAACGACTCTTTAAAAGACTATAACAAAACCGCCTACCCATTGTGAAGGCGGTTTTCTTGGATTCAAGAGATAGTCAAGACTATTTCTTTTTTGCCAAAACTTTTTTCTTGGACGTAGAACCAGCCACTAAATCCTTGAATTTTTTACCAGCGGTGAACGCAGGTACTTTTTTCGCAGCGATTTGAATTTCTGCACCCGTTTGTGGGTTACGCCCTGTGCGAGCAGCACGCTCACGGGGTTCAAATGTACCGAAACCAACCAAGGTTACTTTGTTGTCTTGCGCAACAGATGCTTCAATCACTTCCAAAATAGACGCCAAAATTTCAGACACTTGCTTTTGTGAAGCCTGTGTTTGTTTTGCAACGGCTTGTACGAGTTCTTCTTTGTTCATTAGAGTGAACCTCCTAAAATAATCACAACAAGGGTTAAACAGTGTATTGCTTTGGTTAAAGAAATACGATACCCCTGAACATCAACATATTTAGGGGCTATACACCGATTATACACATGTTTTTCATTTTGTGTACGTTTTTTCTGAAATTTAGTCGTTTTTTTTCTGTTTTTCCACCCAGTTGAGGATATTGTGCTGTTTTTGGCGAGCAACGGCAAGACTTCCCGAAGGCACGGTATGGGTAATGGTGCTACTCGCCGCCACTGCCGCCCCCGATTCGACGGTTACAGGGGCAATGAGAACGCTATTCGCCCCGACGGTTGCCCCATCTCCAATCACGGTGGTGGATTTCGCCCCCGTATAGGGATTAAAATTCGCCGTAATCGTCCCTGCCCCGATGTTTACATTCGCCCCGACTTGGGCATCCCCCACATAGGAAAGGTGGGACACAAAGCTATTTTCTCCGACGCTGGCGTTTTTGGTTTCGACAAAGTTTCCAATTTTCACGTTGTCCCCAATGACTGATCCTGCTCTTAAGTGAGCAAATGGCCCAATGAAGCAATTCGCCCCAACGATAGCGGATTCTAAATAACTATGTTTCACTTCCGTATTTTCGCCAATCACTGTACCAGCAAGTATAGTGGAAAAAGGTCGTATTTTAGCAAAGCGTTTAATCACACACCCTTCGCCAATATAGGTGTAAGGGAAAATCTCCACCCCTTCTTCGATTTCCACGCCGTCTGCCACAATCGCCCCCTTATAAATGGTAGCATGGGGGTAAAGTCCCATTAAGGCTTCACATAAGCTCATCTCTAAGTCTCCTTTTCGTTTTCGGTTACGGTACTAATTTTGGCGGAGCGTGTAACACCACAGATCCCACGATTTCCACATTGTTCCACAAATTCCACTAGCTTTTGTATGCTCGGGTGTTGATATTCACGAGATGCTTTAACATCATTCAAACGCTCACTTAATAGCCCCTTGGCATAAAACAGGCTTTTATAAACTCGTTTGATTAAGGTGCGTGTTTCCGCATCAAAGCCATTACGACGCAAACCCACGACGTTAAGCCCTGCAATTTTCCCATCTTCAGACCCCATAATTAACGCATAATGTGGGACACTTTTTCGCACGCCTGAAAAACCACTAATCATACAATAATCACCAATACGCACCCCCTGATGAAAGACCGCCGCCCCCCCAATCACGGTATGGCTTCCGAGTTGAATATGCCCTGCCAGCTGCACGGCATTCGCTAAAATGTTATGACTAGCGACGCTACAATTATGCCCCACATGCGTGTATGCCATAAAATAGTTGTGATTGCCCACTTCGGTCGCCAAGCCTTCGCCTGTCGCCCGATGCACGGTGGCGTATTCTCGAAAGGTGTTAGCATCCCCGATGCGTAGCCAAGTGGATTCGCCTTTGAATTTAAAATCTTGCGGGTCGTTTCCTAGCATGGCGTAGCTATGCACGACGTTGTTGGCTCCTAAAATGGTGCGTTCTACCAAAATGCTATGGTGATGCAGTACCGTGCCTGCACCGACTTCACAATAAGCACCTACCACGCAATACGCCCCTACCGTTGCCGTAGGATGCACAAAGGCGGTGTTGTCAATCACCGCAGTGGGATGAATCAAGGGGCTTTGTGTTTGCGTCATGGGGATTTGTCCTTATGAATAATGTATAGTCGTCTTCAGAGTTTTTTGTAGAGATGGCTAGACGAGGAGCCTAGATTATTTTGTGAAAAAGTTTAGAAAATGTGTAGACAGAACTACATGACTGAACAAAATATATCGTAGCGACAACGTATAGACGCTCTACAAGAAATTATGGAGGCGACTATAACATCTCAACACGTTCATTCTATCTTAAAGGAGACGTTTCGTATATAATCCAAACATATCGCTTATACTTCCCACATAAACGGATGTCTCACTTTGATCATGTCTCAATCGATTTCCTTTCAAGACGCTGCCGAACAAGTCAAACAACGCCTCGATGTGTTGGATACCATTGGGCGATTTGTAATGCTCAAAAAACGGGGGCGTTCGCACTTGGGCTTGTGTCCCTTTCACAATGAACGTACGCCGTCTTTTAATGTCTCCGCCGAAAAAGGTTTTTTTAAATGCTTTGGTTGTGGTGAAAGTGGCGATGCCATTAGCTTTTTGATGAAAATCGAAAATAAAAGCTACGGCGAAATTATTCGAGAGCAAGCCGAAGAGATGGGCTTAAGCATTCGATACAGCGAAAATGCGGAAGAACAAGCCCAGTATACTCAAAAAACTGAAGAGCGTGAACGCCTCTATGATGTGTTGCATAATGCGGGGCAGTGGTTTCATACCCAACTGCAAACCCCTGAACATCAAGCTATTCGAGAGTATCTACTGCATCGGGGGACACCGCAGGAAGCGGTGAAGCGGTTTCAGCTTGGCTATGCCCCTGAAACGTGGGAATCATTGACGCAGTATTTAAAAATGGCGTGTCCCCACGTTCACAACGATGAAGCCATTTTAGAGCGTGCTAGTCTTGCTGGCGTAAGAGACAACGGCAAAGGCTATTACGACAAATTTAGACACCGCCTTATGGTACCGATCCACGACATAAAAGGTAAAATCATTGGCTTTGGGGGGCGTGCCTTAGGAGAGGATCAACAGCCCAAGTATCTCAATTCCAGTGAATCTTTGGTGTATCAAAAAAGCCACGTCCTCTACGGATTGTTTCAAGCAAAGGATGTCATTCGTAAGCGAAAACGTGCCGTCATTATGGAAGGCTATTTTGATGTAATCGCCTCTCACTTGGCAGGGCTAGAAGAAGCGGTCGCCACTTGCGGAACAGCCTTAACCGATTCCCATATTCCGCTTTTGCTCAAATCAGGCGTGGAGACTTTGTATCTGTGCTTTGATAGCGATTCCGCAGGACGAAACGCTACGCTTAACGCCTTAGAACGGCTGGATCCGTGGATTCAACGCCAAGCCTTAAAAACCCGAGTCTTGAGCATCCCGAGTGGGAAAGACCCTGATGACTATTTTAAGACGCATACGCTCGCTGATTTTGAACGCCTCATGCAGAACGCTCCTGATGGCTTGAGTTTTCGTTTGGATTGCGTGCTAGAAGGCGTGAATTGGCAGCACCCTGAAGGACAACTCGAAGCAAGTAACCGCCTAATGCCTTTGCTTTCACGGGTGAAGCATCCTATACTGCGTTCTCAACTTTTAATACAATATGCGGAGCGTTTACGCCTTTCTGAAGACGCCTTGCGACAAAGTTTGTATCTGTACGAAGGGAAAGAAGCCCCTAAAGCGAGGGGGGGAGGCTATACCAGTCGTCCTTATACGCCTTACCAGCAAGGCAAATACAAACGCAAGCCACCCTCTCCACCGCCTGAAGATTTTAGCCAGTTACGACAAAGTCTGTTACATCAACAAAGTTTACCGATGATTGAACAGCAGTTGTTGAGTCTAGGGCTATGCCATGTCGATGTCTTTCAAGGACTCAAAACCGCCTTAGAGGGTTTTCAGTGGAAAAGTCCTGCTCTAAGCTGGTTTTGGCAACAGGTAAAAGCTCTAAATTATACGGAAGCCTTACAATATAGTATGACGCTATTGTCTCATGCTCAACGTCAAAACAAAGTGGTTCTGGTGAATGCCCTAGAAGGGGTCTTACTGGCTCACGAAGCGTTAAAGCATCAGTTAGAAGAAGGCTTATTAGAATCTACCCAACTACTTGAAATGGTGAATCAGAGCCTTAAACAGTGGCAGAAGCGTCATCAACAAAACGACTTGCAAGCACGCAACAAAGCCTTTCGTCGCTTGGAACATCAAACGCAGGATGCGGAAGTCGAGGCGGAAGCGATTAATTTACATTATGATGTCTTAGAATCTCAATCGATATAGTCGTCTCCATAATTTCTTGTAGAGCGTCTATACGTTGTCGCTACGATATATTTTGTTCAGTCATGTAGGTCTGTCTACACTCCGTTCACAAAATAATCTAAGCTCCTCGTCTAGCCATCTCTACAAAAAACTCTGAAGACAACTATAAATCCCTAAAAAGGAGTCGATAACGTCCAGTTGGTATGGTTCAAAAATGGAGCGGGCGACGCGACTCGAACGCGCGACAGTCTGCTTGGAAGGCAGATACTCTACCAACTGAGTTACACCCGCTTAATCTTTCTTCATTAAATCAAAAACAATAAAAAAAGCAAGACTTTCTCCACAGTTTTTTAGAAAACTTGTATAGTCGTTTTCAGAGTTTTTTGTAGAGATGGCTAGGTGAAGTTACAGAGAAAGTCTTAAAAACTGTACTTTGACTTGTTCCTCCTCCCTTAGGGAGGAGGTTAGGAGGAGGGAAGCACAA
>CAZDMD010000032.1:0-7097 GCA_964506805.1 uncultured Vampirovibrionales bacterium
ATGACGTTAACATCTTCATTTTACCATGAAAATCATTTCTCGGATAGGCTCTAAACGGTCACGAAATTGAAGGTAGTATTATTAGAAATCCTTTAAAAGCGTTTGATTTTACTGACGTAGCCTGCCAATTCAACGTAGGCATTGCCCTTAACTACTGCTTTGGTATGAGTCCCTTCAACAAAATTTGCCCCTTCCCAATAGCTAAGTGCCTTTTGTTCAGGGAAATACAATTCTTGATTCGATAGTTTAGGCGTTACCGTTAAGCTAAGCTGAAGTTTCGGCACTTCAATTCGCCATTGACTCGGGTAAACCGCTTGGCTCAAGGGACTTTGCCAACGTGCTAAGGGCGTTACAAGGATTTCATCTTGCTTGAGCCGTTGCACTTCGCCAGCACGAGGAATCCAAGTCCCCCCACTTTGCGGAGAAATACCGCCGTCTCGCTCCCGCATCCGATACACCATTAACTCATCCCGAGAATCCAGCTGTATGGCGAACCAATCCCACCCCACTTGCTTTTCCGTAAGTTGAGACGAGCCAAATTCATGATCAAACCAGCTTTTACCATAGACGTGAAAACGCTCTTCCTGCGGATGCGTTTTCGTCGCATTTAAGACCACATCCCCCGAGCTGTAAATATCCGTATAGCTATAATATATCGACGCACAACTAGGGCAATCCCCTTTTTTAGAATAGCCGTTTACTGTTCCATGAGCCACGATTGGCTTACGAGGCACGAGCCGTAGATTCAAACGAAAGTCCTTCGTGCTGACTTTGAGCTGCCAAATGTTAAAGCTCCCACGATGTTTAGGCATTTCTTTGACGTGCAAGCCTTTCGCACTCAATTCCCACGGGGCAGATGCCACCGTCTGATGATAAGGATTTTGCCGTTCGTAGGCTTGGGCATAATAAAAATGCTTACCTGACACATCACTTAACGCCAGATGCGTCATATAAATATGTTGAGGCTCCCACTTGCTAGATTGCAATTTCAGGCTTAACGGGGCAGGGCGAGCAATCCGAAACAAGGTGGCTTCATAGCCAAAGTGATTTTTGCCATTCGCCGTTGCCAGATGCCCTGTGGTGTACCACCATTCGCTCGCAAAATCGCTGTGTTCTCCGTGATCGTCAGGGAATTGCAAGGTGTAAGAAGGCTTGGCAATGCGAAACGCCGTTTGCGTTTCCGCTTGCGTTTCTAACCACGACGAAAGGGTCGTCCATAGTAAAGCGATTAAAACAATGAAGTGCATGAATCCTACACGCATGAACTGTGAGCCTCCCTAAAATGAGCGTTGTATCGCCTGTGCCACCTCTTCAATAATCCAGTCGGGGGTGGAAGCCCCTGCGGTTAAACCAATCACGCTAGCGGACTGTAAAGCCTCTTGCAGTTGAGGCTGGTGCAACTCTTCGGGGGTTTCAATATGAAAGGCAGGCGTTCCCATGTCTTCGCAAAGCTGTGCCAAGTGCGTGGTATTTGAGCTGTTTTTACCCCCAACCACCACCATGACGTTCACGTCTTTCGCCAGTTCCGCCGCCGCATGTTGACGAACAACAGTAGCAGGGCAAATGGTGTTATGCACCTTGAGTTCTTTGGCAACCATACTCAGATGCTTGACCATATCAAAGAAAATATCTTCCATTTGCGTGGTTTGAGACACCACCCCGATACGACGACGAGGCAAGTCTTTTAGAGCGTCTTGAATTTCTTTGGGGTGAGAAATCGCTACCACTTTGGCTCCATCGACTTCAAGGGCATGGGCGGTAATGCCAATCACTTCAGGATGCGTCGCCTTACCCACAATCACAACCGTATAACCTTCTTGCACCAGTTCAATGGCTTTATTTTGTACCAATCGCACATCAGGACAAGTGGCATCACTGACTTGAATGCCTCGTGCTTCGGCGGCTCTCACCAGTTCAGGGGAAGCCCCATGGGTACGAATCACGCAGACCGCTCCATCAGGGACATCATTTAAATCCTGCACGGTAAAAATGCCCATGGCTTCAAGGCGTTGAATTTCTTGCTGATTATGGATGAGTTGCCCCAAAACGTAAGTGGGACGATTTTCACTTTGAAAGGTTTCATGGGTTTCGACGGTTTTATCGACGGCTTTTTTCACACCATGACAAAAGCCTGAATGCTTTGCCATTTTAACTTGCTTACCTGATGTCGTGAGAAAGTGAGTATTTGAAATGAGGTGCGTCTCTTGGGTGGTCATTTGGACAAATCCTTTAAAAATTAGGGAATACAGCCTCATCATAACACAGATAAAATGAAGAAAGCGATTGACACCTCACGCCCAATACACCCCCATTGCCAAATGCGGATTCGCCTCCACACGAGCGAGAAATCGAGGCTGATGAGCCGTGTAATACCGCTCAATGCAACGTATCGCAAGCGTTAAGGTCTCTTTGGAAACGCTGTCTTCTTCGCATTTTAAGCTAAAGGCTTTGCTATAAAATGCCAGCAACACATAAGCGATTTTTGCCACCACCACGCTATGCCATAGCGAAGAGCCGTAAAGCAAAGGGTTTTCACGCCGAAGCAAGTGAAACAAGAAAGGTTTCACATAGTGAAAAAACAAAGCATCTGGTAAGTGAATGCGATCGAGGGCGTTTCGATGAATCACCGTTGTGCCAAAAAGCCGAGCATCCTGATAGCGCCCCAAAAATCGCCACTCCCAACGAGGGAAACGCCCGTATTCAGTGCGTAACCACGTCGATAAAAGTCGATGCGTACTCGCTTCTGAAGGATAATCGTTCTGCGAGACAAAGGGGAAAGAAGGAAACATCACACCTTGCACCTGATGCAATGCCTGCCACGGGGTCAACGCATCTGATTGCAAAAGGGGCATGATGCGTTCGTTCATCATACCCATAAACGCCTCTCGATTCAAGCGTTCTAAGGATTGAAAAGGAAAGGGGTAGCGGGCATAAGTCTGACATTCTTGCCCTAAGGTGGGATGAAACGGCGAAGGCAATTCATGGGATGCCGTGGCGTGTTCTTCCAGCTCGGCAGGCTGAACGCTTTTCTCCCAGTCAAAGAGATGCTGTTTCGCTACCATGGAACACGCCGCCGACACATCATAAACAGGGGGCTGGTTCTCCTCACACAAGGGGAGTCGGGCAAAGGGAAAGCGTTGACAATCCAAGGGCTTGGCAATGCCTCCTTCATGATGATGAATCAAGCAGTGATGCGTTTCATCCCAAAACACGCACTCATTATTGCGTTTAAGCGGCAGAAAATAGCCCCAGTTATTCAGCGGTTCAAACGCCACGCCTTCGGATGCTAGTCGTGATTGCACCCAGTCTAAGGCAAGCAGGGCATCCGCTCGTGGGGTGTCTATGGGGATTCGCCATGTGTTACAGCAGTGTCCGCATTGACTACATTGAAAGGTCGTCATGCGTGAGCAACCGCTTCGCTAATGGCAAGGGCAACCGCATTGGCAGATGACCAACAATGCTGGAAGTTAAATCCGCCCGTCATGCCGTCCACATTCAAGAGTTCTCCCACCACATACACCCCTGCTTGAGACTTGGCTTCAAGGGTTTGCAAATCAAGGTGTTGTGCGTCTACACCGCCTGCGGTTACGAATTCGTCTTTGAAAACACCTTTACCTGAAATGTCAAAGGCGTGATGATGCACCCCCTCCACCAAGCGATTGAGCTCCTTTTTAGACAATTCCGCCCATTTCTTTTCAGTGGGGATACCAAGCGTCTCTAACAACCATTCCCAGTACCGCCACGGGATGTCCTCATGCGGTTTGCTATTTTTCACGAGTCGCTTTGGCTCTGTGGCTTGAAGATTCAATAAGGTGTCTCGTGTGCGTTCTTGCGTTTCTTGAGGCAAGGCATTGACAAATAACGTGGCGTGATAAGCATTCTCATGCAATGCAATCGCCGCCCGAGCCGAGAGCTTTAAGACGGCAGGCCCACTCACCCCCCAATGGGTGATTAAAAACGCCCCTCGTTCTTCAAACGATTTTGAGGCATTGGGGAGTTTAAGTGTTAATGTCGCATCCGCAAGCGAAAGTCCTGCACACGCATGGAGCGAGGCATCTGCCACACAAAAGGTAAACAAAGACGGCACCAACGGCGTAAGGTTAAGCCCTAGCGATTTCGCCAATTCATAGCCTGAGGCGTGCGATCCTGTGGCGAGTACCAGTCGTTTGGCGTGGTAGACGTTGCCTTTCGTCGTGCTAACGCTAAAATGCCCTGATTCGGCTTCTACATGGATGTGATTCACCGCCGACTCATAATGAATCGGGGTGTTTTGACGTTTGAGTTCATCTAAAAAGGTATCGATAATCTCTTGAGAGGTATTGCTTTTCGGGAAGACTCGTCCGTCGGCTTCGGCGTGGGTTTCTACAAAGTGATGCTTGAGCCATAGACGCATGGCATCAGGCGAAAAGGTTTTAAGTTGCCCTTTGAGTTGCTTGTGTTTTCGGGGGTAATGTGGCAGGAGAAAGGCAGTATCGCTAGAATTGTGCGTTACATTACAGCGTCCACCGCCAGAGATTTTAACTTTTTGCAAGGCAAAACGCTGACGTTCCAAAATAGCCATTTTGAGACTGGGGTCTTCTTCTTTCAGACGAATGGCGGTAAAGCATCCCGATGCCCCCGCCCCGATGATAAGCACGTCAAGCAGATTACTTTTCTGATCAATCAAATTAAAACTCCTAAAGCGTGCCAAAGGTGCGATCGCCCGCATCCCCGAGTCCTGGGACGATGTAGCCTTTTTCGTTGAGCCGTTCATCCACGCCTGCGGTAATGATTTGCACGTTTGGAGCTTGAGTCTGCATCACCTTCACCCCTTCAGGAGAAGCGAGCAAACACACAAAGTAAATGTTTTCTTCCGCTACGCCATGCGAT
The DNA here is from genome assembly GCA_964506805.1 of uncultured Vampirovibrionales bacterium. Lineage (GTDB taxonomy): Bacteria > Cyanobacteriota > Vampirovibrionia > Vampirovibrionales > JAJTHC01 > JAJTHC01. The sequence continues at coordinate 4,870 of CAZDMD010000032.1, forward strand.
TTTAAGACCTCAATCGCCGCAATAGCCGAACCCCCTGTGGCGAGCATAGGATCTAACAAAAAAACGTGTGCTTTAGGGTAGTTAAATTCATTTTGAGAGAGTTTATTATAATAGGTGAGCGGTTCAAGGGTTTCTTCATTACGAGCCATCCCCAAATGACACACACTGGCTTCAGGCAACCATTCTAGGGCTAAATCTGCCCATGCCAAGCCTGCACGAAGAATCGGTACAATCAGCAAAGGGATGTCAGGATGCCTCACTTGAGCGGTCGTCGTGGTGAGCGGGGTTTCCACTTGAGTTTCAAGCATCGGTAAGGAGGCAGTGGCGTAAGCCAATAACACCTGCCCGATTTGACGCATCGCCAAGCGAAAGAGGGAAGGGGGCGTATTTTTGTCTCGAATGCGGGCAAGGGCATGAGAGACAACCGCATGGGTATTTAAGTTGAGCAGATCAGGCATGGACATGAGTTAGGAGGCACTTTCATCAAACATTTGGGATATTATAACAGAAACGCCTCCCGAGAGCAAATGGTCTTGATGCAACGAAAACGCTATCCATTGCCCCTACTTCTTAGGGGTGCTTTTTCGAGTCGTCTTTTTCGCTTTACTCGCAGAACTCGCCTTAGTTTCGGGAGTCGTCGCACTCTTCGATTCTATCAATGCCACGGCTTGCTCCAAGCTCACCGTTTCAGGATCTGTGCCTTTGGGCAAGGCATATTTCACTTTTTTATAGCTTACATAATAGCCAAAACGTCCTTTGTGAATGCTGATTTCTTTTTTCTTGTACTCACCTAAACGAATGGCTTTTTTACCACTGCCTTCATACAAGGCAATGGCTTCCGCCAGTGTAATCTCATAAACATTATAGGGAGGCTTAATCGAAACAAAGGTAGGCCCGACTTGAAGATAAGGCCCAAAGCGTCCGTTATTGCTGACGACTTTTAAGCCTTCAGGCGTGATACCAATCTCTCGGGGGAGCGTGAGTAGACGCATCGCCTCTTCAAAGGTGAGGGTCTCAGGTTTCATCGACGCTTCTAAACTCGAACGACGTGGCTTTATTTTTTTCGGTTTTTTCGCACGGCTATTGGGAGCAGGCGAGATTTCCTCTTCTTCACCCAACTGCACATAATAACCGTAAGGGCCTTTTTGCAGGGTAACGTCTTTACCTGTGTGGGGATCTTGCCCCAAGACTTTTGTTTCAAAAACAGGAGCAACTTCGCCGTCTCCTTTGGCATCACTCACCGCTTCCGCAAGGGGCTTATTATATTTGCAAGTGGGATAATCCGAACAACCTAAAAACGCCCCAAACTTCCCAAGCCTCAAGCCTAAACGCCCCTTCGTACACTTGGGGCATTGCCGAGCCTCTTCCAAGCTCTGCCCTTCTTTTTGTGGAAAAAAGTGGTGAGCCAAAGTGGCATCTAAGGTGTCAATCACTTCGGTAATGGTTAAATCTTTGGTGGCATCCACCGTGGCTAAAAAGGGTGTCCAAAAGTCGTTTAACAAACGTAAATAATCGATTTCACCTGACGTAACGTCATCCAACTGATTTTCTAAGGAAGCGGTAAAATCATATTCCACATACTTGGGAAAATACGTCGATAAAAACGTGGTAACCAAACGCCCCCGATCTTCAGGGATGAAGCGACGTTGTTCGATTTTAACATAATGACGTTCTTGCAAGACCTTAATAATACTGGCATAGGTGGAAGGACGACCAATGCCGAGTTCTTCCATGGCTTTGACGAGACTCGCTTCACTGAATCGAGGAGGGGCTTTGGTGAAGTGCTGTTCCGTTTCGACTCGATTTAAGGCAATCGCCTGCCCCTGTTCCAGCTTGGGCAATCGCTGATTATGCTCGTCATCGGCATCATCTACCCCTTCTTGATACACGGATAAAAAGCCGTCAAATAAAATAAACGAACCCGTCGCCTTTAAAGTCGCTGTGCCTTCGGTATTTTCAATTAGCACTGTACTGGCTTCGAGTTTCGCACTCGCCATTTGACACGCCACCGTCCGCTTCCAGATTAAGTCATACAAGCGTCGTTGATCTTCAGTCAGGGTGATTGAAAGCAAGTTAGGCACGGTATCCACATGGGTGGGACGAATCGCCTCGTGAGCCTCTTGGGCATTTTTAGATTTTGATTTATAGACTTTGGCTTGGTCTGGGAGATACGCCTTGCCTTTGGTTTTAAAGATGTGCGTGCGGATACTGTCTAAGGCATCAGCGGA
>CAZDMD010000032.1:7107-17175 GCA_964506805.1 uncultured Vampirovibrionales bacterium
AATGAGTCCCTGTTCATAGAGCTTTTGAGCCGTCTGCATGGTACGCGTAACCCCAAATCCCAACTTCCGAGACGCCTCCTGCTGTAAAGTCGACGTAATAAAGGGCGGAGCGGGGTGCCGTTGAACGGTTTTACTTTCAATGCTCGCCACCTGAAAGCCTTGACTGCTTTCTAGTGTGTGTCGAGCGTCTTGGGCTTGGGCTTCATTGGCAATGGAAAGTTTTTCAAGTTTCTTGCCTTGCCACTTAAACAAATGAGCCTTCAGTTCAGGCGTGGCTTGAAAAAAGCCTTTCACCGACCAATACTCATCTGGCACAAAGCGTTCGATTTCCATTTCTCGTTCACAAATCAAACGCAACGCTACGCTTTGCACACGCCCTGCGGAACGAGATCCTGGTAGTTTCCGCCACAACACAGGCGAAAGGGTAAATCCCACGAGATAATCCAAGGCACGCCGTGCGAGATAGGCATCCACCAGCGGTTTGTGGATGTGTCGAGGGCGTTGCATAGCCTCTAAAATGGCGTTTTTGGTGATTTCATTAAAGACCACACGTTGCACAGGCTTGCCTGATTTAAACACGCCTTTTTCGTCCAGCACTTGGTACAGATGCCACGAAATGGCTTCTCCTTCACGGTCAGGGTCAGTGGCGAGAATCACCGATTCAGCGGATTTGGCTCGCTTGGTGAGATCGCTTACAATCGACTTGGCTCGTGGGGAGAGTTCCCATTCCATGCGAAAATTATCGTCAGGGTTGACGGATCCATTTTTCGCAGGGAGGTCTCGAATATGCCCGACAGAGGCGACCACGTCGTATTGAGAACCCAAATACTTGTTAATGGTCGTGGCTTTGGCAGGAGACTCTACAATTACGAGATGCGTCATGGGGGCTTGGCTTCACTTCTATCGGTAGTGGATAATCAGTTTCTAACAATAATGCAAGCGTCTTAAAAGTCAAGCCAAGAAGTGGGATGGTTTTTGAAAAAATCCCCTCCAGCTTATTTTTAAAAGTCAAATTGAGAAAACGCATTCTACTGTTTTTGTATTCTTGTGCTATGCTAAAGGTGTTGTGGAGGTTTTGAAGTGTTACGCATTGCCTTAAAAATGTTATTTGGCGATAAAATGAAGTTTTTGACTCTTGTGGTGGGTTTGACTTTTACTTGCTTTTTGCTCACGCAACAGGGTTCTATTTTTTGTGGCTTGATGTTACGAACGTCTTCTAATATCTTTGAAGCGGGGAGTCCTATTTGGGTGATTGATCCTACCGCCAATAGTTTTAATGACGTGGTGGATCTCAAAATCAGCGAAGTGGCTCGGGTGCGGAGTATTGAAGGCGTGCAATGGGCGGTCCCCTTAAGTCTACATGCTGGGGTTGCACAAAGCGATACAGGACAAACCGCCACCATTCAAGTGGTGGGGGTGGATGACGAAAGTCTTATTGGTCTACCTGCGGGGCTTCAAAAAGGGCGTTACGAAGATTTAAATCAACCCAATGCCGTTATTATTTCAAAGACTCGCAGTGAACGCTACGGATCTCCTGATTTAGGCGATGAATTTGAAATTAACGATCGTCGTGTTAAAGTCGTGGGGATTTTGGATTCTAAAAAATCCTTTGCCCCTTTTCCGATACTCTATACCGCCATTAGCCGAGTGCAGTCCTTATTACCTGACAAACAACGCATTGTCTCTTTTATTTTGGTGAAGCCCAAAGCAGGTGTAGATGAGGTTGCCTTGTGCGAAAAAATATCCGAGAATACGGGCTTAAAAGCCGTTCGCTTGTGGGATTTCGTCTTTAGTACCATGAAGTTTTGGGCAGCGAATACAGGCATCCCCATTAACTTTGGCACAAACGTGGTCATGGTCTTGATTATCGGTACGGTGATTTCGGCTCAAACACTGTATGCCTTTATGTTGGAGAACATCCGACAATTTGGCACATTTAAAGCCATTGGCATCACCAACGGACAACTGATTCGCATGGTCTTAACGCAGAGTATCACGGTGGGACTCATTGGCTATGGCTTGGGCGTGGGAGGGGCTTCTGTTTTCGGCTTGTTGCTGCCTACGAACTCGCAACTGGCGTATTATACGCCACCTCATTTAATCGTGATTGTGCTGGTCTTGGTCATGGGCTTTTGCTTGATTGCCTCCGTCTTGAGTTTGTATCGGGTCTTGCGGATTGATCCCGCCATTGTGTTTAGGGGGTAAATCATGTCTGATATAAATGTGAACATGCTTTTGATTTTATAACACCTTAGAAGGAATACTATGCTAAACTAAAAACGTTATGGAGGATCCTGAGTTGTTACGCATTGCCTTAAAAATGTTATTTGGCGATAAAATGAAATTTTTGACTCTAGTGGTAGGTCTCGCCTTTGCCTGCTTCTTGTTGACGCAGCAAGGTTCCACTTTTTGTGGACTAATGTTACAAACAGCGACGAGTGTTTTCGAAGCGAATAGCCCCATTTGGGTGATTGATCCTACTGTTACTAATTTTGACGATGTCGTGGAGCTTAAAACAAGTGAAGTGGCTCGTGTGCGGAGCGTTGAAGGTGTACAGTGGGCACTCCCCATGAGTAATTATACAGCTGTTGCACAGAGCGATGACGGTAAAACAGCTGCCATTCAAGTCGTTGGGGTGGATGATGAAAGCTTCATCGGCTTGCCCAGCAGGCTTCAAAAAGGGCATTATGAAGATTTGAATCAGCCAAATGCGGTGATTATTTCTAAAACAAACAGTGAACGTTACGGATCCCCTGATTTGGGGGATGAATTTGAAATTAATGATCACCGAGTTAAAGTGGTGGGTATTTTACAGTCCAAACAGTCTTTTTCTCCTTTTCCTAATGTGTATACAACCATTAGTCGGGTATCCTCTCTGTTTCCTGATAAACGACGCATTGTGGCGTTTGTTTTGGTGAAGCCTAAAGCAGGTACAAATGAAGTCGCCTTGTGTCAAAGAATATATAAGGAGACTGGCTTAAAAGCAGTGTCCTTGTGGGAATTTGTTTTTGATACCATGAAATTTTGGGCGAAGAATACAGGTATTCCAATTACCTTTGGGACGAATATTGCGATGGTTTTAATTATTGGTACGATGATTTCGGCACAAACGCTGTATGCTTTTATGCTAGAAAACATACGACAATTTGGTACATTTAAAGCGATTGGGATTACCGACGGGCAGCTAATTCGCATGGTCTTGACGCAGAGTCTAACCGTGGGACTCATCGGCTATGGATTGGGGGTGGGAGGGGCTTCTTTTTTAGGCTTGCTCTTGCCTAAGGATTCTGCTCTACCTTATTATACACCCCCTCATCTCATCGCAATAGTATTGGTGATGGTCATCGGTTTTTGCTTGATTGCCTCCGCCTTGAGTTTGTATCGAGTCTTGCGGATTGATCCTGCGATTGTGTTTAGGGGGTAGTCCATGTCTGATATAATGTCTGATTCAAATCCAAGTCTTTCGTCGTTACCGCCTGCTATTTCTTTACGGAAACTGGTGAAAAGTTTTATCAGCGACGGTGTTCCCAACGTCGTTTTACAGGATATTGAAGTGGATTTCCCAGCGGGTGCGATGAGCTATATTGTAGGTCCCAGCGGTTGCGGTAAAACAACGCTCATTAGTATTATTGCAGGCATTTTATCGCCTGATTGTGGTGAAATTAAGGTCTTGAATCAGCCGATTCACCAGATGACTCAAAAGCAAAAAGCCGCCTTCCGCCGAGATAACGTCGGTTTTATTTTTCAACAATTCAATTTGGTCAGCACGATTAGTATTGCGGAAAATGTCGCCGTGCCTCTCTTAATTCAAGGTGTGCCTTATGATCGTGCCATTCAAAAAGCGATTGACTTATTGCATCAAGTCGGCTTAGGGGAGCGTCCTTATGACAAGCCTGCCGATTTTTCAGGGGGGCAACAACAGCGGATTGCGATTGCTCGGGCGTTGGTGAACGATCCTAAAGTGGTGATTTGTGATGAGCCAACGTCTGCTTTAGATGGTAAAACGGGGCAAGTCATTATGGATTTACTGAAAAAAATCGCGAGCCAAGCGGGGCGAGCGGTGATTATTGTAACCCATGACAACCGAATCTATAAATATGCGGATTACGTCGTGGAAATGGAAGACGGGCGAATTCTTGGCACTTACCATGATGTCGAAGCATGGTCAAAAGTCTATTTAGCCAGTGGTTTAGGGCATTAACCTAAAAGGAACTTCAGATGTTAAAGCAAATTAACTGGAAACTCATCCCTTTTTCAAAAAGCATCCCCATTGCGATTTTAGGCATTGCCGTGATGTTTTATTACCTCAACAATCAAGTCATTGGCGAACCTGAACGTGAACCGACACGCACGCCAGCGGCTTCGCCGTATCAAAACGCCATTACAGGGGCAGGCATCGTTGAACCGATTGATGAATCGGTGAATGTCGCTCCTTACGCCAGTGGGAAGGTGTTGAAAGTCTTGGTGAAAGAAGGGCAGAACGTCCAAAAGGGGCAAGCCCTCTTTCAGTTGGATACCGATTTGTTAAACGCTCAAATCAGCAAAGTACAAGCGGATTTAACCGCTGCACACGCCCGATTAAAGGCAGCAGATGCTCGTTTGCACCGACTCGGCATGGAACCACGAGGTGTGAGTTTACCTCCCCTAAAGGCACGAGTGAAAACCGCTACTGCGATGTTGCGTCAACAAAAAGACAAACTCGCTCGACTTGAAAACGTGGCGGATGCTCGTGCGATTAGTCAACAAGAACTCGTGCAACAGCGATTATTGGTGGAAGAAGCCGAAGCCAAAGTCGTTGAAGCCCAAAGTCAATTGGCGGAAAAGGAAGCAGGGGCGTGGCAACCTGAACTCGATGAAGCCCAAGCCCAAGTGCAGGAACAGCAGGCCTTAATTCAAAGTCTCAAGGCACAACTCAAAGAACTGCGTGTTCAGTTGACGCAAGCCACCGTCAAAGCCCCCAAAGCAGGCACAATTTTACAGGTGAATGTACGAGTCGGTGAAACCCTGCAACTCATGCAAATAAGCGGTAAAAGTAGTACGCCTGCTGTTTTGCTCGGGGATGTGAAGGAGTTGCAAGTGCGTGTGGATATTGATGAAGTGCTGGCTTCTCAAGTCAAGGCGGGCATGCACGCCAAAGCCTTTATTAAAGGCAATAGCAAGCTGGGATTCCCCCTGACCTTTGAACGAATTGAGCCGTTTATGGTGCCGAAAACCTCTTTGACAGGCGGGACGGCGGAACGCAATGATGTTCGAGTTTTACAGGTGATTTATCGCTTTACGCCTCCTGCGGATTTTAGTGTGTACCCTGGTCAACAGGTGGATGTGTATTTAGATGCGTCTTTAAATCAAAACGCTGACCCTCAAGGCTCTGAAGACGCCATCCGTGTGGAGACACCGACATGAACGCCTCAGCCTATTTCTTAAGACTTTTTACCTTTGCTTTTGTATGGTTTGCCTCTTTGAGCTTGGGGAGTTTGGCACAGCCAGAAGTGGAAGCTCCCTCTTCTGGCAATCCAACAGAGCCAAACCTTGTTCAAGTGCTTCCTCAAGGGCAAGCTGCCAAATTGACCCCTGATTTTGTCGTTTCTAAAACGTGGTGGGATGCCTTAGGTCGTGAAGACATCAACGCCTTTGTGGTATCCGCTTTATTGAATAACTTGGAATTGCGTGCCAAAGAATCAGAAGTCAAAGCCTTTCAACAGCAAGTCAAAAAGCAATTTGCCCTTGAACTCCCTTCTGCAAGCATTGGCGCCTCTTGGATTCGCCAAAAAAACTCGACGAACTTGGTATCACCCAACTTAAGTCAATTTAGAACGCAAGGCGCAAATGTCTTTTCACCGGGATCTACCTTTAGCATTTTTAACTTACCGCTTTCTGTGAATTACGAACTAGACCCTTTTCTCAAAAATAGATACGCCACCAAAGCCATGGGGCTACGCTACAAGGCGGAAGTCTTAAAACTACACGATTTAGAATTGGCTTTGGCAGAACATTCCGTTGCCACACTGCTGAAGCAACTGGCATCCGATACCTTAATTGATTTAACTCAACAAAAAATAACGATTTTAGATGAGTTGCGTCATCTCGAACGTAGTCAATATGAAGCAGGACGTACCTCACAGGATGAAAGCCTCCGCCGTTTGCAAGATTTACAGATCGCACAAGCCAGCTTGACGCAACTTGAAAAAGACAATAAAATGCTTCAAAATGAGTTGGCATACATCGTGGGGAAAGCCTCGTCTTCCTTTACTTGGCAGGATTCGGACGTGCCAAGCGGGGAGTTCTTGCTCAAGCTAGATGTAACGCCTTTTGCCTCGTGGGTGTTGATTGACTCAAATCACTTGATTCATCGCCCTGATGTCGCCGTGAGTGAACTGCTCCTGCAAGCGGCAGGGCTGGATGTCAAAGTCGCTCGGCGGATGTTTTTGCCTACCTTTCCTATTACGGCTCAACTGGGTCTAGCATCGACTCGTTTGAACGAGTGGTTTGATTGGAATAGTGTGCTAGCCTCTTTTGGGGCTTCCGTGGCTCAGCAAATTTTTGCAGGCGGTTCGATTAAAGCCAACCTCAAAGAAAAGCGGGCTCGTTTTGAATCCGCAGGGCGTTTGTATCAAAATCAACTGCTTTTTGCAGGCAAGCAGACGGAAAATGCCCTTGTGGATTTAGCCAAATCGCAGGAGCGTCAGCGGATTTTAGAAGAAGATTTAAAACATACCGTACAACGCTACTATTTAAGCAAGGTGCGATACGAAGCAGGCTTAAGTGCCTATGTAGAGCTGTTGACGCAAGAGTTGAGCTTGGTGGATCGCATGAGCCAGCACGCCGAAAACCGCCGAGACCTCTTGTTAGCGTGGAATCACTTACAACGAGAACTCGGCGGTGGGTTTTAAGGCGTTTCATTCAAGGGGTCGTTCTTTTGTCTGAGGTATCGCTTATGCCACCACGCCAAAACCGCTATGCTTAAAGGAATACTCACCAAAAGCATAGCGTGATTAAAATCCATTCTAAATTGGGCATTATCTAAGCTCCATATATAGGGGATGAAAATTGGGGTATCAAATGGGCTCTGCTGATAGACCTGTCCAGCATTTTCATAAAAAAAGCGATAGAGTAGCAACATCCATAGCTCTATCCCTAAAAACCAGACTAAAGTAAGATATTTTATTACTTTGTAAACAAACTGCTTCGTCCAACCTAAATCTCGGTACAAAAACCACGCATTTATAAAGAAAATAATTTGAATTAATGAAATAAAAGGAACACAATAAACAGGTGTAAGAAAAAAATGTAAAAAACAATCTAAGAAAAAAAATGAAATGACTCCAACTACAGATTCTAATAGCAAATCATTAAAACGATGATACTGAACAATTTGCGATACTAAATTAAGCAAAAGTAAACCAATTAAACACCACTTGTTTAATCGCATACGACTTAGTATCAGGTAGTGTAGCCCGATAAAACTTATAATACCTAGCACAAAAAAAGAATGAAGGATTATATTTTGTAGGTGTGTCATCGTTGCATCTCTTTTATTTTTACAGATTTATTCTAAGATTCCTTTGGGATAAGTTGACTTACCCTTCAAAATACTTTCAGCTTTTTTGGGAAACTCTTTTACACTTATCTTACCATTTTTTAGGTCATCACCCAACTTATACGCTTGAACAGAAAGATCCCAATCTTGTTTACTTCCAACCGTAGGAACTTTATTCAATGGGTTATGAGGTTCAATTTTCTCGTGCCAGACATTTTTAGCCCATCCGCCAGATGCCCCTTCCTTGTAACCGATAGCGACAAACCCCCAAAAGTGATTTGAAATTTGGTTGCTGGATTTGTCATTATAACGAGAATCAATGCCTGTTGTACCTATTTTAGGCTGTGCCTGTGTTTGAACGGGTTTGTCTTTGAGTCCTCTTACATGCTTATCAAACGCAGGTGAGACACCTGGTGGAATTAACGCATCGTTCATGGTCTTCATAAATTCATCAGGGTCATTCGTTTGTGCGGCTGCTGTTTGAGCGGCTTCTTTTAAAATACGGGGCTGATCCTTTGGGAACTGTCCTTGTCCTCGTTCAACCGCTTTTCTCACCCACATCACATTTTCCTTATGCTGTTTGGGATTGACTGTTTTAGATTTGACACTCCCACTAGACTCACTGCTATTACTATCTTCAATAAAAACAGGATTCCCCTTAATCGTAACCCAGCGTCCGTTTTCTTTGTCCATATGTCATCGCTCCTATTAAAATGTAAGGCAAACTCACCTTATCACTTCTAGCATGACAAATCTTCTTTCGTTTAAACAGTTCAAAAAATACACTATTTTTTGTAAGGATTGTCTATTTTACAACAGCCAGCACGCCGAAAACCGCCGAGACCTCTTGTTAGCGTGGAATCACTTACAACGAGAACTCGGCGGTGGGTTTTAGTGTTAGAAAAACACATCCAAGACTCTATGACCGAATTCCGCCATAGACGGTGATACATGTGTTGCTAAATTTTCAACTCCATTTATCGTCTTTCCCAATGTGTTTAACACTCCAGTTGCAATATCTTCTTGAATGGGTAGAGGTCTTGTTTGTATCTGCCCAGCTTTGTTGAATAAACTGGATTGAACTCTCTTATAAACAGTTCGTAATGTTTGCTTGTTAATCAATGACATACTTTCTTGTTCCTCTTGTCTTAATGGTTAGTGTCTTCGTCCCCTCTTATTAAATAAAACCCTTTTGTCCTTATTTTGATGCTAGTGAGATGGAAGTTTGTCTTTTTAGGGGGGTGCGGTGTATAATGAAGCGTGTAGCATCTTTGGCATTTTGCTCAAACTCCAGCGACTTTTCACAAGATATTCACCACACCTCCGCAAACTCTTCGCCTCATAAGGATTGAACGCATTGCATATTCAACAGATTGAAATTGACAATTTTAAATCCTTTCACGGTAAAACCACCATCCCTTTTAAACGAGGCTTCACCACCGTCTCTGGCCCCAACGGATCAGGCAAATCTAACATCGTCGATAGCATCCTCTTTTGCTTGGGACTCTCCTCCTCTCGCACCATGCGAGCCGAAAAGCTTACGGATCTCATCAACAATAGCTCCCGTCGGCGTGAAGCCAGCGTTACCATTACCTTTAATAAGCGAGGCGACGAACTCCCCAATAGCGTGCTAGAAGGGAGTTTTAGCGAAGATGAATCGCATAAAGAAAAGACTCTTGCCTTGCTTGCGGCGTTAGAATCCAGCGATTTGTTGGTGGTGGCAAGGCGGATTAAGGCTTCAGCGAATAACTACACGTCGACCTACTACCTCAACGGCAAGCCCTCGACTTTGGGGGAAATCCATGAAGTCTTAACACTTTATAATGTCTCTCCGGGATGCTATAACGTGATGATGCAAGGCGATGTGGCTGCGATTGTCAACATGTCGCCTATGGAGCGTCGGAAAATTGTGGATGAACTCGCAGGTGTGGCGGATTATGACCGTAAGATTGAGCAAGCCCTCAAGGAGATTAGCACCACTGCGGAGAACATCGAACGCAACAACATTTTACTCGGTGAAATTAAAATGCGACTCGCTGAACTAGAAGGCGAAAAAGATAAAGCCTTGGCGTATCAAGCCTTGCGTGAACAGGTGCAAGGCTTTGAACAACAGTTAGAAGTCGTTAAACTTAAGCATTTGCAAACGCAACTGCTCACGCATCAAAACGCTTTAGAAGAGGTGAAAAGCAAACGCCTTCAAACACAAGCCGACTTAAAAACGCTCAATCAGTCGATTCAGACGACAACCCAAGAACTCCAACGCATTGCTGAAGAAATTCGTGTGCAGGGAGAAGCCCAATACGAGTCGCTTCACGCCAAAATGGAAGAACTCTACAGCCAACAAGCGCGTAAGGAAGAAATGGCTCGTGGCTTAGAGATTCGCATCAAAGAAGCCGATGCCAGTATTCAACAGCTTGAACGGCACAAGGAGCAAATCGACGCGTGGCTGGTGGATGCCGAAACCCAAGTGCAAATGTTCCAAGCCCAAGAAAGCGAACTACAAGCCTTGTTTGATGAGCAGAAAAATCGCT